>DASRJA010000450.1:0-32509 GCA_035649695.1 Mycobacterium sp.
CAACCACACGTGGGAACACCCCAACATGACGGCCATCCCGCCGGAGGACATCGCTGGCCAGATTTCCAAGGCCAACGCCGCTATTCAAGCGGCGACCGGCCAGCGCCCTAATCTGTTGCGCACCGCGGGCGGGCTGATCAACGACAACGTGCTCGCGGCGGCCAAGCAGCAGGGCATGGCCGACATCAACTGGGACGTCATCCCTTTCGACTGGATCAACGACTCCAACACCGCCGCCACCACCTACATGCTCAAGACGCAGATCAAACCCGGTTCGGTGGTGCTGTTCCACGACACCTACTCGAGCACCGTCGATGTGGTGTACCAGTTCATCCCGGTGCTCAAGTCCAACGGCTACCACCTGGTGACCGTCAGCCAGCTGCTGGGTCCCCGCGAACCGGGCAGCTCCTACGGCAGCCGGGACAACGGGCCGCCTGCGAACGACATCACCGACATTCCGCCAGCTGAGATCCCGACGCTGCCGAACACGCCGTCGCCCAAGCCGATGCCGAACTTCCCGATCACCGACATCGAGGGCGCCAACTCCGGCGGCGCCAACAACGGGGCTTAGCCGAGCTCACGGCGCAAGGTATGCGCACCGATACGGCGTTCGTGCTCACCGTCTTGGTGCTGTGCTACGCCGTGGTCTCCGGGCTGGTGAAGCGGTGGTACATCGCTCCCGCGTTGATCTTCGTCGGGTTCGGAATGGCGTTGGGCCCGTTCGGATTCGGGGTGATCGAAGCCGGGGCTGACACGGCGAGCTTCACAGTGCTGGCCCAGTTGGCACTGACCGTGATCCTGTTCAACCAGGCCGCCATGCTCGATCTGCCGTCCGTCGTGCGCCGCGGCCACATCACCTTCCGGTTACTCGTGATCGGAATGCCGCTGGCCATCGTCCTCGGCACCGTGGTGGCGCTCTTGGTGCTGCCGCAGATGCCGCTGTGGGAAGCGGTATGCGTCGCCGCCATCGTGGCGCCGACGGAAGTGGCGCTCATCGACGCGCTGCTCGAGGACCGCCGCATTCCGGAGCGCGTCCGGCACGCACTGTCGGTCGAAAGCGGATGCTACGACGGGGTCGCCTTGGCGGCGATGCTGGCCGCCCTCGCACTGGCCTCTGAGCAGAACGACCCTGACCCCGCTCGCTGGGGATGGTTCGCCGTGCGCACCGAAGTGGTGTCGCTCGCCGTCGGGCTCGGTATCGGCGTGGTCGGTGGCCTGGTGATCGTGCGGTCCCGGCAGCGCGGCTGGATGAGCGACACCTGGGCTCAACTCGCCACTGTCGCGTTGGCGTTGGTGTGCTTCGAATTCGGCGAGCGGGTGCACGGTAGCGGTTTCGTCACTGCCTTCGCGGGCGGTCTCGCGTACTCGATGATGGTGCGTCGGGCGGGCGCGCAGATGCCGTCGCAGGTCACCGACGCTGCCGGTCAGCTGTTGGAGTTGATGGTGTTCGCGATGTTCGGCAGCTACGCCGTGATCGTGGGGTGGCGCGATGCGGACTGGCGGGTGGTGCTTTTCGCGGTCGTTGCGCTGATCCTGGTGCGACTCGTCGCGGTGTCGACAGCGCTCCTCGGCACCGACTTGCCCGCTCGCAGCAGGCTGTTCATCGGCTGGTTCGGGCCGCGCGGGATCGGCACCCTGGTCCTCGGGTTGTTGATGATCCAGCGAGGCGAGATCGAGCAGTCCGCAGTGATCACGCAGGCGGTCGTCGTCACCGTCACGGTCAGCCTCGTGGTGCACAGCTTCACCGCACCGCTCGGAGTTCGGCTGTGGCCCGCCCCGTCGCCGGAGAAGACGACGAAAGCGAACGGCTAGGGGCGCCGTCCTCCTCGAACCAGGAACCACCCCGCGGCCGCGGCGCCGCTCAATGCCACCACCCGGTCGGCCCGATCGGCCCTCGGCAGGTCCAGCAGCGAGACCAAGCCCAGCAGCGCAAAGCCGGTGCGCAGAGCCGGCTGGCTGGTCCCGGTCGTCACCAGGGTCGCTGGGTTACGGGTGGCCGGGTCGAGGGTTACGGTCACCGATCCTCCTGCAGATGAAATGTCCAACTAGAGCCGATGTCGACGCTAATTCGCTCAAGAGCGTTGATAAATAGGGTGTTTCCCTATTCCTGAGCCGGTTCAGGTCTTGCCCATGTGTCGGCCGAGTTCGGCACGCGATTTGATGCCCAACTTGCGATAGATCCGGGCCAGGTTCGCCTCGACGGTCTTCGGGCTGATGAACAGCGTGGTCGCGACGTCACGGTTCTTCATGCCCGACGCGGCCAGCTCGGCGACCCGTTGCTCAGACGGCGTGAGCTGGCTGCTCTGCCGCGGGCCGACATTAGCCCGGGCGAGTTCGGCCCTGGCGCGGTCGGCCCACAGCCGCACGTGCAGCCGCTCGAAGATGTCCAACGCGTCCTGCAGGCTCGCCGACGCGGACTCCTTCCTGCGCTGCCGCCGCTGTAATTGGCCCAGCAGCAATAACGTTCGCGCACGTTCGAACGGCATCGGCAGCCGATCGTGTTGAGCGAGCGCGCGCGTGGCCGCTGCGCTGGCGGCGTCGAGGTCACCCCGGGCGGCCAGCAGCATGCTCCTGCCGCGGGCCCCGACCGCGATCATCCACGCACGGTTCTGCTGCTCGCCGTTGCGCTCGAGCGCGTCGATGAGGGGCTCCGCCTCGGCGCCCCGATCCACCCGAATCAGGGCTTCGATGGCGTCCGTCAGGAAGGCGGCACTGGGAAGCTCGGTGGGCGTGGATGCCGGATCGAACTTGGTCACCAGCGGCTGCAGCGTAGCGACCGCGGCCTCGTAACGACCCAGTGACACCTCCAGGAATCCAAGTGCCGCAACGACCCGGTCCATCAAGCGAAATGCCCCGGTGCGTCTGCCGAACGCCAGTGCCGCTTCGGCGGCTTCGCGGGCATCGGCTTCGCGGCCCGCGTATATGGCCAACTTCGCCCGCAGGCTGTGCGCTATGAACAGCGGCGTGTCGCCGCCGAGCTGGCGGGCTCGCTCCATCGCATCTTCGGCGACCAATCCGGCCTCGACGAAATCGCCCCGCCAAATGCTGCTCAGCACCACATGCTGGGCGATGAAGATGAGTTCGCCTTCCTCGCCCGTATCCGCGCAGCGGCGCCGGACGCCTTCCAGCACTCCATGGGCCTCGTCAGGGCGGCCGGTCCACTCCAACAGCAAGGCACGCTGAACGGACGGCCGAAATACCAAGGGGGTGAAGATGTTCGGGTCTTCAAGCTCAATAGCGCGACGCAGGTCCGCCTCCGCGAAACCCTTGCCCGACAGGAACCGCAGGATGACACGCATACCGAGCGCCAGGCCCAGCAGGTGGGGCTGGCCGAGGCGCTCCGCCTTGGCGACGGCCTGGTCGGCCATCGTCACGCTCGCTTGGGCCTGATTGGCCTGAAGCAGGGCATACGCCAATGTGATCAATGTCTGCACGCGCAGCGGGCTGTCGGCGTGCACCTCACTGAGGGCCTGCTGCAGCAACCGGGCGCCTTCGTAGAACCCGTCCCCGTACAGGCGCACGATAGCGAGCCGGCTCAACGCTTCGGCTCGCAGGTCACCCGGCGCCAGTCGCTCGATGGTCTCTTCGAGAACGGCGCGGGCTCGCTCCTGGTCGCCCGCATCGAAATGGTGTAGAGCAGAACGGAGTCGACGCTGGGGGGTATCACCGCCGAGGCCGATCGCCAGATCCATCAGCTCAGCGGCCGCCGCGGGTGCCCCCCGGACGCGCGCGGACTCCGCCGCCGTGTCGAGCGCCCGCAGTGTGACTTCGTCCCCACTGGTCGCAGCCAAGGCCAGATGCCGAGCGCGCAACTCGGGCTCGTCGACGATGTCGGCGAGGCGACGATGCATCGTCCGGCGATGGCCCGGCGTGGATTCGGTGTACACACCCCGGGCCAGTAGGGGATGAGCGAAGTAGATCCGGTTGCCGTCGATCGCGATTATGCCCTTGCTTTCCGCGTTCTCGAGCAGCTCGACCAATCGGTCGTCGTCGCTGACTGTGGCACTTGACACCAGCTCCACCGTTGGCGACGCCATGCACGACGCGGCGAGCAGCGCATCATGGACGTCCGGATCGAGGCCGTTGATCCTGGTCCGCACGACGTCGGCCAGTGTACGGGGCAGTGACGTCTCGACGCCCGGAGCTCGTTCGGCGATCGCGCGCGCCAATTCGATTGCATAGAAGGGGTTTCCGCCGGACACCTCGTGTATCCGGCCCATCGTCGGACGGGAGAACGGTCGCCGCAGTCGTGTCGAAACTGCCGCATGTAGATCATGAATGCCTAATGGGTTCAACCGGATCCGGCTCACGGCATCGGGCCGCGGCAGTTGCACCCAAGCGCCGCCGATACCGTCGCCATCGGTTCGCACACTGCCGAGAATGCCAACGTGCCCGGTGAGTCGCCGTGCGGCGAACGCGACCACATGCATGCTCGACGGGTCGATCCATTGCAGGTCGTCGATCGCCACCAGAAGCGGCCCCTCGTCGGTGAGGTACTCGACCACCGACAGGAACGCCGCAGCCACGGCGCGCTGATCTGTGGCCGATCCGTTGTCGGCCCGCATCAGCACCTGATCCACCGCGAAGCGCTGGGGGTCGGGCAAGTCCGCCCACGCGGATGCGGGCACACCATCGAGCAGATCGGCCAGGGCCGTATAGGCCAGCACGGATTCCGCCGCCGCCGCGCGCGCCGACAAGACACCGAACCCCTGGTTTCGTGCCAGCTCCAGCGCCTCTAACCAGAGAGTGGTCTTGCCAATGCCCGGCTCACCCTCAATCAGCAAGGCCGATGGCTCGGTAGCCGCAGAAGCCAAAAACCCAGCGATCCTGCGGCTCTCTGTCTGACGGCTCTGCACCCCCACTCCCGACACATCTACAAACAATTCCAGCGAACGGCGGCCAGGTCTACTTTTTGGCCCAACTAGGCAGTACCACCGCCGCTGGCAACATCCGGAACAGCTTGCTTACCCGCTAGCGGCGGATCGTATTCATGTACCGCCCGAGCTGGGCCCGCGAGTGGATACCGAGCTTGCGGTAGACACGTGCGAGGGTGGCCTCGACGGTCTTCGAGCTGATGAAGAGCTTGGCCGCTACATCCCGGTTCGTCATACCCGACGCCGCGAGTTCGGCCACTCGCTGTTCGGCGGTCGTGAGCGAGACGTCCGTGTGGTCCCGTGAGCGGGTGCCCGCGAGTTGGGCACGGGCGCGGTCGGCCCATAACTGAGTACCGAGCTCCTCGAAGGTGGCCAGGGCATCACGCAGGACGGCGGTTGCCTCCGACCGGTCGCGACGAATGAGTTGCCCAAGCAGTAACTGAGTCCGTGCCCGCTCGAACGGCATCGGCAGCCGGTCGTGCTCGGTCAGCGCCCGCCGCGCGCTCTGCACCGCCGCTTCCACGTCGCCGCGGGCGGCCTGCACCATCGCGCGACCGCGTGCTCCGACCGCAAGCATCCACGCTCGGTCGAGTCTGCGGCCGTTGCGCTCGAGCGCGTCGACGAGCGGTACGGCCTCATTCGCGCGGCCCACTGCCGTCAACGCTTCCACCGCGTCGGGGATAAACGACGCCATGACGATCTCGGTGAGGTTCGGCGACAGTCCGGACCTCGACAGCAGTGGTTCGAGCGCGCTCAGCGCCGCGTCATAATTGCCAAGCGACGTCTCCAGGAAGCCCAGCGCCGTGAGCGACCACTCGTCGTGCCATCCGGTACCGCTGCGCTTACTGGCGTCGATTGCGTCCGCCACGGCGGGCCGGGCGTCGTGCTCATGACCGGAAAAGACGGCGAGCCATGCGCGCAGGACGAGGGTCAACATGGCGGGGAAGTCTCCGCCGAGCTGGCTAGCCAGTTCCGTCGCGGCCTCCGTCACCCGCGAGGCTTCGGCGAAGTCACCACGCCAAATCCGGTTCAGCACAACCTGAAAGTCAATGAAGATCAGGTCGCCTTCTTCCCCCCGCTCGGTGCAGCGGCGCTGGATTGCTTGCATCCGTTGATGGGATGTGTCCAGGTCGCCGGTCCAGCCCACCAGCAGCGCGTGTTCCACACTGGGCTTGAGCACCGTCGGAGTAAACGACTCGTGGTCCTCCAGCTCGAGGGCGCGTTGCAGCCTCGGTTCGTCAACGCCGTCGCCACGCAGGAACAACAGCATCGACCGCGCGCCGAGCGCCTGGCTCAACAGGCCTGGAACGCCCAGCTGCTCGGCCAATGTCACCGCCTGCTCGGCGCACTGCCACGCAGTGTCCGGCTCACCGGTGTTGTACAGGGCATGCGCAAGTGCCGTCAGCATGCGAATGCGCAAGGCCTGACCGGGCCGGTCCTCGGCGAGTGCGCGCTGCAGCACCTGCGACGCTTCGGGGTACCCGTCATCGTTGAATATCACGACCGCCAACGAATGCAACGCTTCCGCGCGGACCGGTCCTGGTTGCAGTTCCGCGATCGCACGCTGCAACAGTGTCCGCGCCCGCGCAAGATCACCGCCGTCAAAAACATGTCCCGCCAACCGGACTCGACGCAGCGGGATGTCGCCGCCCAGGGCGATCGCCAGCTCTAAAAGCTCCGCTGCTGCGGCCGGTGCGCCGCGCGCGTGCGCTGAAGCCGCCGCGTCATCGAGCGCATCGAGAGTCTCGGGGTCACCGGTGGTCGACGCCAGTGCGAGGTGCCGTGCGCGCAGCTCGACTTCGTCGACGACGCCTGCGAGGCGACGGTGCATCAGGCGGCGTTGCGTCGGTGACGCGCCGGTGTACACGCTGCCGGCCAACAACGGATGCGTGAACCGGATCCGGTTGCCTTGGATGGAGATGACGCCGTGGCGTTCGGCAGCATCGAGCAGCTCGATCATCCGGTCATGGTCGGTGTTCGCCGCTTCGGCGACCAGCTCGACGGTGGGAGTGGCTACGCAGGCGGCAGCAAGAAGTAAGTCTTGGACAGCTGGATCCAAGCTGCCGACCCTGGCGCGAACCAACTCAGTCAGCGTGCCGGGCAGTACATCACCAGCATTATCGGTTAGCGCCGCGCGGGCCAATTCGATGGCATAGAACGGGTTTCCGGCCGAGATCTGGTGAATTCGCGCCATGGCCGCGCGGGGTAGGGTACGACCCACTGCCTCCTTGACAACGGTGTGTAGCGCGGGTTGGGTCAAGGGACGCACCGTGATTCGTTGGATTGCATCGGGCCGGGGCAGTTGCAGCCACGAGATGGCGTCGCTGTTGTTGGGCTCGGTGCGAACGGTGGCCAGGAAGCCCACCGGACCCGACAGTCGCCGCGCAGCGAACCCGATCACGTGCGCGCTGGACGGGTCGAGCCATTGCAGATCGTCGATCGTCAGCAGCGCAGGGCCATCGTTGGTGAGCCGCTCGACGACCGAAAGGAATGCAGCTGCCACCGCGCGCTGGTCGGTGACGACGTCGGTGCTCTGGTCGCGCGAGTGCACTCGATCTATCGCCATCCGCTGGGGGTCAGGCAGGTCGGCCCAGGTGTCCTGGTCGATGCCGGTCAGCAGGTCGGCCAGGGCGGTATACGCCAGGACGGATTCGGCGCCCGCAGCGCGGGCGGAAAGCACCTGGAACCCGCGATCGCGTGCGCGTTCCAGCCCGGCCAGCCACAGGGTGGTCTTGCCGATCCCGGCCTCGCCCTCGACCAGCAGCCCGGACGGCGCGCTGCACGCGGAGTCCAGGAACTCCTCTAACGCCCCGTCCTCGGAGGGGCGGCTAGCCAGTCCAGCGGTCACCCCTGAAGAATCTCAGCTACCGCGGACACTGGTTCCAATTTCAACGTATTTGTCGGGCGAATGCCGCAGGTTCCGACGCTTGGTGGTGGATATTGCCTGTTCATGGCGGCGTGGATGGTCCTCACCCGGGCTGGCGGCAATGTCGGTCCCGCGCTGTTGCGTCGGCTCACCCTGGTCAGCAGCGAATGCCCGGGAAGCCTACGCGTCGCCGTCCTTGACCTTGGCCATCGCCAGCACGTCGAGGCGCTTGTCGAGTTCCTCCAGCGACAGCTTGTCACCGATCAGCCCGCGGTCGATCACGGTCTGGCGGATGGTCTTCTTTTCCTTCAGCGCCTGCTTGGCGACCGCGGCCGCTTCCTCGTAACCGATCGCGGAGTTCAGCGGGGTTACGATCGACGGCGACGACTCGGCCAGCTCGCGCAGCCGCTCTTCGTTGGCGACCAGACCGTCGATGCAACGCTCTGCGAACAGCTTTGAGGCGTTCGTCAGAATCTTGAACGACTCCAGCAGGTTGCGCGCCATCATCGGGATGTACACGTTGAGCTCGAAAGCGCCGTTGCCACCACCCCACGCGATCGCGGCGTCGTTACCGACAACCTGCGCGGCCACCTGCGTAACCGCCTCGGGGATAACGGGATTGACCTTGCCCGGCATGATCGAGCTGCCCGGTTGCAGATCCGGCAGCTGAATCTCGCCGAGACCGGTCAGCGGACCCGAGCCCATCCACCGGATGTCGTTGGCGATCTTGGTCAGCGAAACGGCGATGGTGCGCAGCGCACCGGATGCCTCGACCAGCCCGTCGCGCGCCGCTTGAGCCTCGAAATGGTTTGCCGCCACCCGCAATTCGGCGATGCCGGTCTGCTCGGTCAACACCGCCACCACGCGCTCGTCGAAATCATCGGGCGCGTTCAGGCCGGTGCCGACGGCCGTGCCGCCGATCGCGAGCTCACCTAGCCGCGGCAGTGTGGCCTTCACGCGCTCGATGCCGGCTTCGACCTGACGGGCATATCCGGAGAACTCCTGGCCCAGCGTCACCGGCACGGCGTCCATCAGGTGGGTGCGCCCCGACTTCACCACCGTGCGCCATTGCCGCGCCTTGCCGGCCAGCGACTCGTGCAACACCTCCAGCGCTGGAATCAGGTGCCGCACAGCGGCTTCCGTAGCGGCGATGTGCGTCGCGGTGGGGAAGGTGTCGTTGGACGACTGCGACATGTTGACGTCGTCGTTGGGATGCACCGTAACGCCGTTCTGCGCGGCGATGCCGGCGATCACCTCGTTGGTGTTCATGTTCGAGCTGGTGCCCGATCCGGTCTGGAACACGTCGATCGGGAACTGATCGTCGTGAAGACCGTCGGCGATCTCACCGGCCGCGGCGATGATCGCGTCGGCTTTCTCCGGCGCGAGCAACCCGAGATCCTTGTTCACTTGGGCGCACGCGCCTTTGAGCAGCCCGAGCGCCCGGATCTGTGTGCGTTCCAGACCGCGCCCGGAGATTGGGAAGTTCTCCACCGCCCGCTGGGTCTGTGCGCGCCACAGCGCGGTGATGGGCACCCGGACCTCGCCCATGGTGTCGTGCTCGATGCGGTATTCGACGTTTTGGGAGGTGCTTGAGGCGACGCTCACGAAAAATCCTCGCTAATGGTTGGGTCAGGGCAGCGGCTGGTAGGCGTTGCTGTCGCCGGTGAAATCGATGGCGGAGTATTCGTTGAGCTTGGACAACCGGTGGTATGCCTCGATCATGCGCACGGTGCCCGACTTGCTGCGCATGACGATCGACTGTGTGGTGCATCCGCCACCGTAGAAATGGACACCGTTGAGCAGGTCACCGTCAGTCACACCGGTAGCGGAGAAGAACACGTTGTCGCCGGACACCAACTCCTCGGTCGTGAGGATCTGGTCGAGGTCGTAGCCCCTGTCGATTGCCTTCTGGCGCTCTTCGTCGTCTTTCGGCCACAGCTTGGCCTGGATCGCGCCGCCCATGCAGCGGATGGCGGCAGCGGCGATGATGCCCTCCGGGGTGCCACCGATCCCGGCCAGCATGTCGGTGCTGGTGTTGGGCCGGCATGCCGAGATCGCGCCTGCCACGTCACCGTCGGAGATCAGTCGGCACCGCGCGCCGGTGTCGCGCACGTCGGCGATCAGCTGTTCGTGTCGCGGCCGATCCAGGATGCATACGGTCAGGTCGGAGACTGAGACGTTTTTGGCCTTGGCTACTCGGCGGATGTTCTCACCGATCGGCGCGGTGATGTCGATGACGTCGGCGGCGTCGGGCCCGACGGCGATCTTGTCCATGTAATAAACCGCCGACGGGTCGTACATGGTGCCGCGCTCGGACACCGCCAGCACCGAGATTGCGTTGGCCAGGCCCTTGGCCATCAACGTGGTGCCGTCGATCGGGTCGACGGCGAAGTCGCACTCGGGCCCGTCTCCGTTGCCGACGTCCTCGCCGTTGTAGAGCATCGGGGCGTTGTCCTTCTCGCCCTCGCCGATCACCACGACGCCGCGCATCGAAACCGAGTTGACCAGCTCACGCATCGCGTCGACCGCCGCGCCGTCGCCACCCTCTTTGTCGCCGCGACCTACCCAGCGGCCCGCCGCCATCGCGCCGGCCTCAGTCACCCTGACAAGTTCGAGGGCGAGGTTTCTGTCTGGGGCTTCACCACGCGCTGGGCTCATGGCGCGATTCTCCCATTAGCAGGTCGGCGTTTGGCAGCTGGGATACTGGCGGCTATGACGACGGAGCCCCTACCGGCCCCCAAGCCTCAAAAGCCGCGGATACTGCAGGACGGCCGGGACATGTTCTGGTCGCTCGCGCCGCTGGTGATCGCCTGCATTGTGCTGGCGGGGATGCTCGGCATGTGCTCGTTTCAGCCGAACGGACCTGGCAAGGGACCGGCCCCGTCCTACGACGCGCCCGCCGCGCTGCAGGCCGACGCCGACGCTCTGAAGATCCCGATCCGGCTGCCCAGGCTGCCCGACGGTTGGCAGGCCAACTCCGGTAGCCGCAAGGGCATTGACGGCGGCCGCACCGATCCCGCGTCCCGGCAGCCGGCGCGCGCCGTCAGCTCCACCGTCGGATACCTCGCGCCCACTGGGATGTATGTGAGCCTGACGCAGAGCAACGCCGATGAGGACAAGCTCGTCGAGTCCATCAACACCAACCTCTATCCAACTGGGACGCAGGAGGTCGACGGCGTGAAATGGGTGGTGTACGAGGGTGGCGGCCAGGATGGCAAGCCGGCCGAGCCGCTGTGGACCACTCGGCTGAACGGGCCTACCGGACCGGCGCAGATTGCCATATCGGGTGCCGCGGGTACGGACGAGTACCGTACGCTGGCTCAAGCGACGCAGACCCAGTCGCCATTGCCCGCCAAGTAGGAGAATCCATGACCGCGCCGGCAGCAGATCTGACCGGGTGGACCGTCGCGCCGTTTTCGGCGGCCGGCTACACCCACGACGTGTACCGCAAGGGCGAGGGGCCTGGTGTGGTACTGATCCCGGAGTTGCCAGGGATGAGTCCCGAGGTTATCGGGCTGGGTAATCACTTGGTGGACAACGGGTTCACCGTGGCGTGCCCGTCGCTGTTCGGCACTCCGGGTGCCGCGGCTGTCAGGCCGGGCGCGATACCAGTCATGGTGCGTGCCTGTATCTCAAGGGAATTCGCGGGCTTCGCACTCAACGCCGACCGTCCGGTGGCGCACTACCTGCGTGCGCTCGCCCGTGACCTCAACGAGAAGACGCCGGGCAAGGGCGTCGGCGTCATCGGGCAGTGCTTCACGGGCGGGTTCGCGCTTGCGGCCGCTGTGGACGACAGCGTGCTGGCACCTGTGCTGAGCCAGCCGTCGACGCCGATTTCGTTGACGCCCAAGATGAAGCGCGACCCTGGGCTGTCCGAAGGTGAACTCAAGGTCATCGAACAGCGCGCCGCCAACGAGGGATTGTGTGCGTTAGGCCTCCGGTTCAGCGAGGACCCACTGGCGCCGGGGGAGCGGTTCAAGACGCTGAAGGCTCGACTTGGTGACGCGTTCGAGGTCATCGAGATCGACTCGAAGAAGGGCAACGAACACAGTTTCGGCAAGAGGACGCACTCGGTGCTGACGCTCGAGGTCCGCGAGCGCGACGGACACCCGGCCTACGAGGCACGCAAGCGGGTCGTGCAGTTCCTCAAGGAGAGGTTGACTTAGCCGGAGCCTTTGCCGGCTTGTTCTTCCCGCTGCGACGGGCCCACCAGCCGAGAAGCCTGCGCTGCTTTGGCTTTTCGTCATCGTCGGGTTCTTCCATCGGCACGTCCTTGTACACCGCGAGGTAGACGCTGATCGTAGTGACGATGACGATCATCAGCACCGGGCCGATCACAATGCCCCATGCGCCGAACATGGCAATGCCCGCGAATACGGCGAGCAGCATCAGCGCCGAGTCGAGGCGAGCGGCCCGCGGTACCAGGATCGGCCGCAGGAAGTTGTCGATGTTCGTCACCACGATCAGGTGGAACAGGATGACGAACACACCGCCGAATACGTTGCCGAACAGGATCATTCCGATCCCGAACGGGATGGTCACGATGCCGCTGCCGAGCGGGATCACCGACAGCGCGGACAGCAGCACCGCGAAAAGGAAGAAACCCTGGTGGAACCCGGCGATGTAGATCGATGTAGCGCCCGCGACACCCTGACAGACGGCGATGACGAATTGGCCCATTACGGTGCCCTTCACCATCGCGCCCATCTTCGACATGTAGAGGTCGGTGATTTCCTCGCCGAGTGGGTTGAGCCGGCGGATGAGAAGGAGCACCTTGTCGCGGTTCGTCAGCAGCGAGAGGAACACGTAGAGAAACAGGATCGCGGCGGTCACCCCGCCGAACACGCTGCCGGCCGCTCCCTGCAGCAGGCCCAACAGCCACTCGCCGACCTTTTGCGCAGCCGTGGCCATCGAACCCCGCAGCGAATCCGGCGTGACCGTCACGTTGATGAACGGCACCCGGTGCAGCACATCGTTGACGAAGCGCAGCGCCTGATCGCCGAGCGCCGACAGGTCGGTGCGACCGACCCAGTCCGCCACTCGCTCGACCATGTTGGTGATCTGCACGACGGCGAGCATCACGAACAGACCCATCGGCACAACCACGGCAGCGATCGCCGCCAAGAGCGTCAGCGTCGCCGATAACCCGGTGCCGAACCGCTTGTTGAGGCGGTTGAACAGCGGCGTGAACAGGTAAGCAGCCACCGCCGCCACCACGATGAGAATGAAGTAGCCACGCAGGAAGTAAGCGCCGAACAGGATGGCGATCACCGTCGCGACGGCCAGCGCACGCTTCTGTGTCAGCGTGAACTCGGTGTCCATTGAGCGCTCCCTGGGGACTACAGTGTTGAGCCGTCGTGGCGACTGGGCGTGATGAACAGTATGTGGTCCTGAGTTTGTCGGTGCCGATTCGTAATGTTTGTGGCATGTCCGAGCGCTCGTTTGCCCGCACATCTGGGAGTGCGGTCGCTGTGCTCGCGCATCGCGGGGTGCTCGAAGTATCAGCGACGGGTTGTAGCTGGGCAAGCTGCGTGCCGACAGCTGTCGGAATGGATCAACGACGACCGCGGTGCACAGATTGTGGCGTGGGAATTCGTATTGGATCACCTGCGCCAGATCGTGTGGGTCGGTTCAACCGATGCGGCCGCGACGGTGGTTTGGGCATTCACGGGCCGCACCGCACCGGTGCTGTGACAAGAGGTATCGCACGTGCGTGGGTCGGTCGAGGTGTTCTGCTCCCTATCGCATGTCGCCACCGATTTAGGTGCGTCTCAGAGCTGAGGACACTTAGTTACATCAGGCGCCGGTTGAACGTGGGGGCACCGTGAGACGCGCGTACGTGTTCCGATTGCGCCCCACCGCGCGCCAACATGTTGTATTGGCGGCTTGCGCGGAATCGCATCGGGAGTTGTACAACGCGGCATTGCAGGAACGCCGCGATGCATGGGCGCACAAGACCCGCATAAGTTATGGCGATCAGTCCGCGCAGCTGACAGAGATGCGCTCAGTGCGCCCGGATCAGGCGGTGTGGTCGTTTTCGAGTCAACAGGCCACGCTTCGTCGGCTAGACAAGGCGTTTGCGGGGTTCTTCCGCCGCGTCAAGCGCGGTCAGAAGGCGGGTTATCCCCGATTTAAGGCCACGGCGCGGTTTGACAGTGTGGAGTGGCCCAAGGACGGTGACGGTGCCCGGTGGCTGCCCGAGCGACGGCGGGTGTATCTAAAGGGCGTTGGGGAAGTAAAGGTCAACCTGCATCGGCAAGTCGAAGGCCAGGTGAAGACGATCCAGATCAAGCGTCAGGGTCGGCACTGGCTGCTGGTGCTCTCGTGTGATGACGTGCCAACCCGTCCGCTGCCGGCTACCGGCCGTCAGGCTGGCGTCGATGTCGGGATCGTCAGTTTCGCTACCATGAGCGACGGTGAGCGCGTGGCAAATCCGCGCTGGGGCCGTGTCGCGGGGCGTGGGCTGGCCAGCGCGCAGCAGCGACTAGCCCGCGCAAACCGCGGTTCGAACAACCGCGAGCGCAAGAGGGAAACGGTGGCAGCCAGGCATCGCAAGATCTCCAACCAGCGCAAAGACTTTCACCACAAGCAGGCTCGCGCTCTCGTTGAACGCTATGACCTGCTAGTGGTGGAGGATTTGCAGATCGTCAACATGGTACGCCGGGCCAAACCCGTGCCCGACCCAGATAACCCCGGCCAGTATTTGGCTAATGGTGCCCGGGCGAAAACCGGGCTGTCCCGAAGTTTCAGTGACGCCGGCTGGGGCCGGTTCGTCTCGATTCTGCGCGCCAAAGCGGAAGAGGCTGGGCGCATCTGGATTGAGGTCGACCCCAGGCACACGTCTGACCGCTGCGAACATTGTGGACACGCAGACTCGCGAAATCGCGTCACGCAAGCGGTCTTCGAATGCCAGCGATGTTCGCATCGCGCTCACGCTGACGAACACGCCGCGCGTAATCTCTTACGGGCTGGACTGGCCCTTCACGCACAAGCCGCGTGAAAAGAAGCCGGCGGCCTCCAGTCGCCGGAGAAGTCACTGCTGTGACGCTAGCTCACCTCAGCTCAGCTGGGAACGTCCTGTGGCCTGGCTGGCGCGCTGCTTTTCGATGAAGCCGATCGACATGCGCTGCATCAGCGTGGGCGAAAGCCGGGCGAACAGCCATTGGGCATGTGCCAGCCGCGGTTTCACCAGGATCGCCTTGTTCTTCTCGATGGCGCGCAACGTATCCCGCGCCAGCCGGTCGGGGTCGTACGCGGTCTTCACGCCCTGGCCCTCGAGAAAGTAGTTGCGGCCGACGAATCCGCCGATCGCCCCCTTGTCGAGGATCGGGGTCTCGACGGCGGAGGGACACACCACCAAGACCCCGACCCCGCGGGAGATGGCCTCCGAACGCAACGCCAGGGACAGCCCGACAACGGCGTGCTTGGTCGTGACGTAACTGGTGATCTGTCCGGCCGCGGTCAGCCCCGCCATCGACGCGGTGTTGATGATGTGCCCGTGGCCTTGCCGCACCATCAGTGGATACGCCGCGGCGACGCCGTGCACGACGCCGCGGATGTTGACGTCGATGATCGCGTTCCATTGCTCCAACGTGAGCAGCTCGGTGTCGCCGCCCAAGACGATGCCCGCGTTGTTGAACATCAGGTCGAGCGGGCCCGCGCGGTCGACGACTTCGTCGACGGCTTGTTGTACCGCCGCGGCGTCGGTGACGTCGAGCTGTGCGGAACGGGCGGTGGTGCCCAGTGCCGCGGCGGTGCGTTCGGCGGCGTCGCCATCGATGTCGGTGCAGACCACCGTGGCGCCGGCGCTGACCAGCGCCCGGCACAGCGCCGCACCGATGCCAGAGCCCGCGCCGGTGACGATCGCCTGCTTGTCCGCGAAACTCATTGTGCCTCCGCCAGTTTCATCACATGGCCGAGGATGTCGGGGTAGCGCTTCAAGTGCGCGCCGCCGTTGAGGTCGAGCACCTCGCCGGTCAGCCACGACGCCCCAGGAGAGCAGAGGTACAGCACGGCGTTGGCGACGTCCTCGGGCCTGCCCGCGCGGCCGAGCGCCGTGTTCTCGAGGTATTCCTCGACCACGCCCGGAACAGCGGCCGCCGGCTCGGTGAGTGGTGTGTGGACGAAGCCGGGTGCGACGGCGTTGACGCGGATTCCCCGCGGGCCGAGCTCCAGCGCGGCGACCTGAGTGAGCATCGAAAGGCCGGCCTTGGCCGCGCAGTACGCGCTCATGCCCGCCGCGGGCTGGCGCGCATTCAGCGAGCTGATGGAGACCAGCACCCCGCCGGTGCGCAGGCTGCGGCCCGCGTGCTTCGCGACGATGAACGCCCCGGTGAGGCAGACGTCGACCACGTCGCGGAACTGATCGACAGGCATGTCGGTGATAAGGCCGATGTTGGAGAACCCCGCAGTGTTGACGACGACATCGACCGGGCCGGTCTGCTCGAAGAGCCGCTGCACCGAATTCTCGTCGGTGACGTTGACGGCCGCTGCGGTGTGCGGCCCGCCGAGTTCGCCGGCCCGAGCTTGCGCGCCGTCGGCGTTTCGGTCGGCGACGGTGACCTGGTCGCCCTGGGCGGCCAGCGCCTGGGCCGTCGCCCAGCCGATCCCGGACGCTCCGCCGACCACAACGGCGCTTCGCTGGTTACCGTTGCTCATACAGTTGGCCCTTCGACGATGAAGTAGAACGCGTTCCAACTTAGCCCTTTGACACACTCGACCCGTGACAGATCTGAAGTTGTCCGATTCGATTTCCGTGGCGGTGACACCGGACGAGCTGTATGCACTGGTGTCAGACGTGACCAGGACGGGCGAGTGGAGCCCGGTCTGCCGGGCCTGCTGGTGGGACGACGGCGACGGCCCGCGTGTCGGCGCGTGGTTCACCGGCCGCAACGAGCTTCCGGAGCGGACGTGGGAGACGCGCTCCCAGGTGGTGGCCGCGGAGCCCGGTCGCGAGTTCGCTTGGGAGGTCAACAACGGCTGGGTGCGCTGGGGCTACACCCTCGAACCCGAAGAGGGCGGCACCCGGCTCACCGAGTCGTGGGAGTTCCTGCCCGCCGGTGTCGCCGGTTTCCGCGAGCGATACGGCGAGCACGCCAATGCTCATATCGAGCATCGGACCAATATGGCCAGAACCGGCATCCCGGCGACGCTCGCGGCGATCAAGAAGGCCGCCGAAGCTTGACCCCGCGGTGCGCGAACGTTCCATACCGCTCGAAAAAGTGCCGAAATTTCGAGCCGTAAGGAACGTTCGGCCACAAGTCAGCGGCCTTCGATTGTGTTCCCGGCCACATCAACGGCGACCGATGTTTGTCGCCGGCGCCATCGACTGACAGGGGAACCCATCGAACGATGGAGCCACGACGATGTGGACCTGACTAGGCGAGAGGCGAGGTGACATCATCATGGCCGACGACGCACAGCGACGAATCGCGCGATTCATAGAACCTTTTCGAGTCGATCCGGGCTCGAAGGTGAACCTGGCGAAGGACTTCGATCCCGCGTTCGAAGCGGGCATCAAGACGAAAGACGACGGCGTCGAGCTGCTGAAGGACGGCGTCGAGCTCCTTGCGCAATACCAGGCGCGGCTCGCCGCTCAGGACACCCAAGGCGTCCTAGTTGTCCTGCAAGCCCTTGATGCCGCCGGCAAGGACGGCACGATCCGCCACGTGATGACTGGCGTCAACCCGCAGGGCGTGCGGGTCGAGAGCTTCAAGCAACCGTCCTCTCGCGAGCTCGACCAAGACTTCTTGCGCCGCTACCAGGAACGGTTGCCGTCGCGTGGGGAGATCGGCATCTTCAATCGGTCGCACTACGAGGAGGTGCTCGTCGTACGGGTGCACCCGGAAATCCTCCGCCTTCAGAAGCTCCCGGCCGAGACGCTCGAGCATCACGTGTGGAAACGCAGGTACGAAGCGATCAACGACTGGGAGCGGTATCTGTCGGAGAACGGGTTCCGGATCGTCAAACTCTTTCTGAACCTCTCGAAGGAGGAGCAGCGCCAGCGGTTCCTTCGGCGCATCGATCTCCCCGACCACAATTGGAAGTTCTCCTTGCACGATGTCGAGGAGCGCCAGTATTGGGATGCATACCAGAATGCGTTCTCCGAGATGTTCAGTCACACCAGCACCGAGTGGGCGCCGTGGTACGTAATCCCGGCCGACCGCAAGTGGTTTGCGCGCACTGCTGCCGCCGCGGTGATTGCTAATGCGCTGATCGACATCGACCCGCAGTACCCGACCCTCAGCGAGGACGCGCTCCATGACCTCAGTGCACGAAAGGTGGCACTGGAATCAGAGGCGCCCTCCGTGGCAGCGCCGACTGCGAACGGCGCCGCGGCCCGCACACCGATCAAGAAGGGTGCCTGAGCGATGACCGCCAAGTTCGTGGCAGCGATCGACCACGGTACGACCAGCACGCGCTGCATGCTCTTCGACGCAAAGGGTCAGCCGGTCGCGACTGGCCAACGCGCCCAAACCATGTACTACCCGCACCCCGGTTGGGTCGAGCTCGACATGGACGAGGTCTGGCGAGGCACCCAGGAGTGCATCCACGACGCGCTCGCCTCGGTGGGCGCCTCTTCGGCGGACGTGGCTGGGATCGGAATAACGAACGAACGCGAGACCGTCGTCCTTTGGGATCGACGGACAGGACATCCGGTTGCGCGGTCGATCACTTGGCAGGACACACGCACAGCCGACGCAGCCGACGCGCTGGCGGCCGACGGAGGGATCCACCGGTTCCAACACCAAACCGGCCTGCCGATCTCGACGTATTCCTCTGCGCTGAAACTTGCGTGGCTGCTCGACGAAGACCCGGCCAGGCGGGAGGCGGCCAGACGTGGGGACCTACTCTTCGGCACGCCGGACTCCTGGCTCCTCTGGAACCTGACCGGAGGTCCTGACGGAGGACTGCACGCGACCGATCCGACGAACGCAAGCCGGACACTCTTGATGAACCTGAAAACCCTCGAATGGGATGAAGACCTCCTCGACTTGATGGAGATCCCGCGGCAGGTGCTTCCGGAGATCCGCTCGTCCAGCGAGATCTACGGAATGGCGGTCGGTGATCTGGCCGGCGTGCCTGTCGCGGGCCTCATTGGCGACCAGCAGGCATCACTGTTCGGCCACACGTGTTTCGACCACGGCGACATGAAGAACACCTATGGCACCGGCGCGTTCATGCTCTTCACGCTCGGGAACGAACCGGTGATGTCCGAGCAGGGCCTGGTTACGACGGTCGCGTGGAAGCTCGGCAACGCGGACCCGGTCTACGCGCTGGAAGGCTCGGTCGCGGTCGCGGGCGCACTCGTCCAATGGCTGCGCGACAACCTCGGAATCATCCACGACGCCAGTGAGATCGAGTCCCTCGCACGCTCCGTCGACGGCTCAGAAGGCGTGGTCCTCGTTCCGGCGTTCTCCGGCTTGTTCGCGCCGTACTGGCGCGACGACGCGCGAGGTGTGCTCGTCGGCCTGACGCGCTTCTCCACCAAGGGACACATTGCGCGGGCAGCGCTCGAGGCCACCGCCTACCAGACATACGATCTGGCGCAGGCCATGCTCACCGACACCGGACTCGCGCAACTGGGGGAGTTGCACGTGGACGGCGGCATGACGCAAAACGATCTGCTGATGCAGTTTCAAGCGGACATTCTCGGCTCTACCGTCGCGGCCCCCGCCTCCACCCAGATGACCGCCACCGGCGCCGCATATGCCGCGGGGCTGGCAACCAAGTTCTGGTCAGATCTCGATGAGCTTCGCGCGAATTACGCGATCACACGCCGCTGGCGGCCTCAGATGGGCGACGACGAGCGCGCTCGCGGCGTCGCCGCCTGGCACGACGGTGTCGAGCGGACCCTCCACCTGGCGGAGAGGCAGCCGGTCGGACCGGCCCGGCCGGCTAGCGCTTGACGCACCGAAAGCCGATGTGGCTCATGCCGGTATCGACGGGCTGCGGTCGGCGTGCCGCGGGTCGATAGCGCAGGCAGTAGTTGTCGGCGCATAGGAACGAACCGCCCTTGACGACCTTGCGCGGCACGCGGAACTGCGGCTGGCGGGGGTCGTAACTGTCTGCCTCGCAACACGGATCACCGGCGCGGGTGTCGGCGTACCAGTCGGTGGTCCACTCCCACACGTTGCCCGCCATGTCGACCAGTCCGTAGCCGTTGGGCGGGAAGCTGCCGACGTCAGTAGTGCGCCCGTAGCCGCGGTCGGGTCGCCACGGAAAATCGCCGTGCCAATAATTGGCCAGCGGCTCGCCGGGCTGCTCGGGTTCGTCACCCCACGTGTACGCCGCACCGTTAAGCCCGCCACGGGCCGCCGTTTCCCATTCCGCCTCGGTCGGTAGCGAGAGCCCCGCCCACGCCGCGTACGCCTCGGCGTCTTCGTAGGCGACATGCACGACGGGATGTTCGGCACGCTTGTCGATCGACGAGTGCGGGCCGACAGGATGCCGCCACGACGCCCCCGGCGTCCACGTCCACCACAGGTTCAGGTGCCGCAGGTCGACCGGGCCACTAGTGCGGGTGAACACCATCGAGCCGGGCTGCAGATTCTCGGCGGGCGCGTCGGGATAGTCAGCAGGGTTCAGCGGCCTCTCCGCCACAGTGAGATACCCAGTGGCAGTGACAAATTCGGCGAACTCGGTGTTGGTCACCTGATGCGTCTGGATCCAGAACCCGTCGACGCTGACGGGCCGCGCAGGCCCCTCCTCGGCATAGTGGTGCTCGGATCCCAGCACCGCGGTCTGCGGTGGAACCCGGACGAGTTCGTTAGTCACTGAAGACGGTCGTCCAGTCGTTGCGCATGCTGACGACGGTCCAGTCGTCCTTCGCGGCTTGCTCGAGTGATTTCTCCGCCCCTGCGACGTAATCGAATTCGCGATCCTTGTCGTCGTGCAGCACCAGTAGCCGCATGCCGCGGGTGAATTCCAGCATTTCGATGTCGCCGTTGGAGTTACCCACCGCCAGAATCGGCCTGCGCCCGATCCGGCTCCACAGTCGCACGGGTTTCATAGGCCCGTCGTCGAGGAACTCGGGTTGGTCCGTCGTGTACAGGTGTCCGTCGCGGTAGACGAGACCTACCGAACTGCCCACCACTCGCTCGGGGGGTACCCCGTACATCGGTCCGGTGACCGGCCGCATGAAATCCCGCCCGCCGCCGGACACGATGTAACAGATGAAGCCATTGGTCTCCAGATAGCGCAGCAACTCCACCATCGGCGCGTACCCACACGACGTATAGGCCCGGCCGAGCGTCGGATGCTTGGCTTCGGCGAAGAACGTGTTGATCCGGCCGGCGTGCTCTTCGACGGTGATCTCGTGGTGAGCCGTAAGTATCGCTCCCATAAGTGGTTTCAGATCTGTGTCATCGCCCTGGTAGTGCTTGCTGACCGCGTCGCCCAACCACTGCAGGTCGCCTGTATAGGCGGCTTTGTACGGCTGCTGGTCGCGCAGCGACGGATCCGCCTCGGCCTGTTCCTTGAATCGTCGGAGCAGAAAGTCGAGCTGGATGTACATCGGCTTCTCGCACCACAGCGTGCCGTCGTTGTCGAAAACCGCGACACGTGCTTGCGGCTCAACGTAATCCGGTCCGCCTTCACTGGTGACGCGTCCCACGAAGTCGAGGATCGCCGACTTCGTAGGTCCGTCAACCCATGATGCGAGTTCCGCCACGCTCAACCGCCCCGCGAGGCGAGGAACTTGTTGAGCTCCTCCACCGCGTGGTTGATGGTGAACGACGCCGGCTCCTGCCGTGGCGGGAACTCTTTGAAGGTCTGCAGGAACTGGGTCACGATCGCGGAGCCGTAGAACATGAGGTATAGGCGGTCAATCAACCAGTCCCAGTATGTGTTCGACGTGACGTCTGCGTGTTCGTACGGGTCGGTGCGGAGGTTGAACAACTTCGGCGCCCGCAGCGGAGTGAACGGTTCGAACCACACCTGCAGTGTGCCAGGACAGCGCTGCTCCATGAAAACGATCTTCCAATTCTCCGCGCGGATGCCGAGCACGTCGCAGTCGTCGGAGAAGTAGATCATCCCGCGCCGGGGGCTTTTCTCGACCTCGCCGGTCAGATAGGGCAGTAGGTTGTACCCGTCGATGTGGACCTTGTATTTCATATCGCCGGCCTCGTGGCCCTTCTTCAGCTTCTCGACGATGTCGGGCTCGCCTGCCGCCGCCAGGAACGTTGGCAGCCAATCATGATGCTGCACAATCTCGTTGGATACAGAGCGGGGCTTGATCTTTCCGGTCCAGCGGATCATCTCCGGTATCCGGAACGCGCCCTCCCAGTTGGTGGCTTTCTCGCTGCGGAAGGGGGTGGTGGCGCCGTCTGGCCAGCTATTGGCATGCGGGCCGTTGTCGGTGCTGTAGATGACGATCGTGTCCTCGGCGATGCCCAGTTCGTCGACCAGGTCGAGTAGCTGGCCGACGTTGCGGTCGTGGTCGATCATCGTGTCGTGGTACGGCGACTGCCAGCGGCCGGCCTGCCCCTTGCTCTCCGGCTTGGTGTGTGTCCGGAAATGCATGTGGGTCATGTTCATCCACACGAAGAAAGGGGTTTCGGCCTCATGCTGGCGTCTGATGAAATCGATACACGCCGAGGTGGTTTCGTCGTCGACGGTCTCCATCCGCTTCTTTGTCAGCGGCCCGGTGTCCTCGATGCGCTGCTTGCCGACCGGGCCGTACCGGTCGTCCACCTCACCGGTGTCCTCGTCGGTGGCCCAGGAATGGATCACGCCACGCGGCAGCAAGGCCTTGCGCAGCAGGGGCGCCTCCTCGGCGGTCGGGTAGTCCTCGTGTTCGGGTTCTTCTTCGGCGTTGAGGTGGTACAGGTTGCCAAAGAACTCGTCGAACCCATGCGCGGTCGGCAGGTACTTGTTCAGGTCGCCGAGGTGGTTCTTGCCGAACTGACCGGTGGCATACCCCAGTGGCTTGAGCAGTTCGGCGATGGTCGGGTCTTCCTTCTGCAGTCCGACATCCACGCCGGGCATCCCCACCTTGCTCATTCCGGTGCGGTACACGCTCTGACCGGTGATGAACGACGACCGGCCCGCGGTGCAGCTCTGCTCGCCGTAGGAATCGGTGAAAAGCATTCCCTCGTCGGCGATCCGGTCGATATTGGGCGTGAAGTAGCCCATCATCCCGCGGCTGTAACAACTCAGGTTCGAGATGCCGATATCGTCACCCCAGATGACGAGAATGTTCGGCTTCTTATCGGGCATTTTCTAATCCTTCGCTAGGAACTCGTGCAATTTCTCGACCGCCTGGTCGATGCTGAAGCTGGCGGGTGGGTGCCGCGGCGGGAACTCCTTGAACGTCTCGAGGAACTTGGTTGCCATCGCCGTCGCATAGAAGACGAAATAGTCCCGGTGCATGAACCAGTCGTAGTACGTGTTGGACGTGATGTCGGCGTACTCATACGGGTCGGTGCGCAGATTGAACAGCTTGGGTACCCGCAGCGGGGTGAACGGCTCGGCCCAGATTCTCAGCGTGCCCTGGCAGCGCTGCTCCGCGAACACCACCTTCCAGTTTTCGAAACGCATTGCGACCAGGTCGCCGTCGTCGGAGAAGTAGAAGAAGCCTCGCCGGGGGCTGTGTTCCACCTCGGCCATCAGGTAGGGGAGCAGATTGAAGCCGTCGATGTGGACCTTGTACTCCACGTCACCGATTTGGTAGCCCTTCTTGAGCTTGTCCATGACGTCTGGGTCGCCTGCCGCCGCCAGCAGCGTCGGCAGCCAGTCGTGATGCTGGATGATGTCATTGGATACGGTGCCCGCCTTGATCTTTCCCGGCCAGCGGATCAATTCCGGCACCCGGAATGCGCCCTCCCAGTTCGTGTTCTTCTCGCTGCGGAACGGGGTGGTACCCGCGTCCGGCCAGCTGTTGCGGTGTGGGCCGTTGTCAGTGGAGTAGATGACGATCGTGTCGTCGGCGATGCCGAGTTCGTCGAGCACATCCAAAACGGTGCCCACGTTCTTGTCGTGGTCGATCATCGCGTCGTGGTACTCCGATTGCCACAGTCCGGCCTGGCCGCGGCTCTCCGGCTTGACGTGGGTGTAGAGGTGCATGTGGGTGAAGTTGCACCACACGAAGAACGGATTGCCTGCCGCATGTTGGCGCTTGATGTAGTCAATGGTGGCGTCGGCGATATCGTCGTCGATGGTCTCCATCCGCTTCGTGGTCAGCGGCCCGGTGTCCTCGATGGTCTGCTTGCCGACCGGTCCGTACTTTGGGTCGTCGGCTTCGGACGACACCTCGTCGGTGGCCTTGCATTTCAACACTCCGCGCGGGTGCGCCAGTTCGTAGAGCAATGGGAACTGGTCCTTGTGCGGGTAGTCGAACTGTTCGGGCTCTTCCTCGGCATTGAGGTGATAGAGGTTGCCGAAGAACTCGTCGAATCCGTGCACGGTCGGTAGGTACTTGTTCATGTCGCCGAAGTGGTTCTTGCCGAACTGGCCGGTGGCATAGCCCAGGGGCTTGAGCAGTTCGGCGATCGTTGGGTCCTCGGCGGCCCAACCAACATCCGCGCCGGGAATGCCGACCTTGCTCATTCCGGTGCGGTACACGCTCTGCCCGCTGATGAACGCCGCACGCCCGGCGGTGCAGCTCTGCTCGCCGTAGGAGTCGGTAAAACGCATTCCTTCGTTGGCGATCCGGTCGATGTTGGGGGTGCGATAGCCCATCAGGCCGTCGCTGTAGCAACTCAGGTTGCTGATGCCGATGTCGTCTCCCCAGATGACCAGAATGTTGGGCTTACCGTTTGGCATCGGAAGCCTCCTTTTCAATTGACGTCCAGTCGGAGCCTAGGGGCGCAACGTCGTTGCGACCCCGCATTTGGCCAACGATTCAGCGGCAATACATCTGGTGCCTAGCCCTCGCTGGGAGCACTCTGGTAACCGGAGGGTGATGGCGATGTACGACAAGGATCTAAGCAACAAGTGGCGGGTCGAAATCGACTTCGACGAAGACGAGACCCACACACATGCGACGGTGCGCGCCCAGTGCGGCGACGCCGAGACCGTGACGGCGCTGGGCGACGCCTACCGCAACCCGAAAGACTCCAGCCAGCCAATGGTTGGCGAGGAGATCGCCGCGGCACGCGGGCTCATCGCGCTGGGCACGGAGCTGCTGCAACGCGCGTCGTCGCAGATCGAGCAGGCCACGCAACAGCCGGTCCACTTGTATCGCTGACTCGTGGCCCTGGCCGTCTGCCTGCTGTTCGACCCGAAATCCGAGCGGGCGGTCCGCGCCTTGTGGGACAGGGTCGAAGAGCAGGGTGTCGGCAGCCTGCGCTCGCACACTCACGGCAGTCATGTGCCGCATGTGTCCTACGCGGTGCTGCGCAAGTGGGACCAAGAGGCGGTGACGGATGCGCTGGCCGGCCTCGACCCCGGCGAACCCGTGAACCTCAGCTTCGACGGCGTCGGGCTGTTCCGACGCGGCCGCACTTGGCTGGTCGCCGGTGTCACCGCGGACTTCGTGGCCCGCCAGCAGCGGGTCGTCGAGGCGGTCACCGCCACTGGCGCCGAACTGCACAAGCACTACCGGCCGGGAATCTGGTTGCCGCACTGCTCGCTGGCGCCCCGGGCCACACTGGCTCAGTTGCCGCAGCTGGTGGCTGCGGTGATGGATGTGCTGCCGCTGCCGGCCCGACTGGACCGGGCCGCATTGGTCAACAGCGCGACGGGGGAGATCAACCCTCTAGCGGAGATGCCGTAACCACGCTGACCGCAGGCTCGTGGGCCTCGCCCTTCATCTGGTGAAAGAGGTCGACGTAGTACGGAAGACAGTCGGCCATCGCCTGTTCGGTGGTGAACAGCGGCTGGTAACCGAGATCGCGCTGCGCCTTGGCGATCGAGAAGTAGTTGTCGAGGTAAAGCCGTTCCACCCCAAGGGGTTCCAGCAGCGGCTTGGGCAGGCCGAAGCGAAAGTGGAACCACTGCCACACCATCATCACGACTTTCACCAGGCGTCCCGGCACCCAGAGCTTCGGCCACGGCTGCCCGCATGCATCGACCACGGGTTGGGAGAACTCGAACATGTTGATCGGTTCGCCGTCGTTGATGAAGTACGCCTGGCCGGGTGCCGTTCCACCGGGCACCAGATGCTCCGCGGCCAGGATGAATCCGTGAATCAGGTTGTGTACGTAGGAGTTATCGAGCTTGACCTTCTTGCTGCCGACCAGCACCTTGACGTGGCCGGCGAGCACGTTCTCGAACACCTTGCGGAACATGGTCTGATCGCCGCGGCCCCAGATCCCGCTCGGTCGAATGGAGCACGTCAGTAGGCCATCAATACCGTTCTGCGACAAGACAAACTGCTCGGCGACGACCTTGGTCTCGGTGTAGAGGTCGTTGAAGCGTTCGGTGTAGGGCAGGGTCTCATCCCCGCCGGAGATGCGCTTGCCGCCCATCACCACACTGTTGGATGCGGTGTAGACGAACCGCTTTGTGCCGGCCGCCTGCGCGGCGTGCACGAGGTTCTTGGTGCCCTCGACGTTGACCGCGAAGCTGCGCTGCCGGTACTCCTCGGTCACTGACGCGCCGCCCATCAGGTCGATGATCGCCGCGGTGTGGAAGATCGTGTCGATGCCCTCGACGGCGGCGGCCACGGTCTGCTGGTCGCAGATGTCGCCCGTAAGCACCTCGAGCCGCGGATGCCCGGCGAGTGACGACGGGGCCCGGTCGAAGGAGCGGACGTGGTGGCCGCGGTCCAGCAGTTCGGTCACCAGGTTGGCGCCGACGAAGCCGGAGCCTCCGGTAACCAGCACGCGGCCCAACTCGGTGGTCAACGTTGAATCACCCATGCCGCAGAGCATAAATGAAACGTGTTACAGTTTCGAGCCCCTATGCGGAAAATGGTTACGAACTCAATTATCGTCGTCGTCTTTGGAGGCCAGCGCATCCTCGACGCGCTTGCGTGCTCCAGCTAAGTGTTCTTCGCAGCGTTTAGCCAGTTCCTCACCGCGTTCCCAGAGTTTGAGCGACGCATCCAGGTCCAGACCGCCCTGCTCCAGCTGCTGCACGACATCGATCAGTTCGTCGCGGGCTTCTTCGTACCCCAGCTGACTAATAGGCTTCATTCCTTGCCCTTGCTTACGGCGGTAACGGCCCCGTCGGCGACCCGAACCCGCAACCGTGTGCCTGACGGAGCGTCGGCCGTCGTGCGCAGAATTGCGCCGGAAGCCGTCTGGACGACGGCGTAGCCCCGGTCCAGGGTGGCCGCCGGTCCCAGTGTGGTGAGCCGGGCCGACAAGTGCCCGATCCGGTCGGATTCGGCGGCCACCAACCGGGTGATGTCACGTCGAACGCAGGCGCGCGCTCGGTGGATCTCGTCGGCCCGCGCGGTGAGCGCGGCCAGCGGTTGGGCCAGCACCGGCCTGCTCCGCAGTTGCGACAACGTGTGCTGCTCGCGGTGCACCCAGTTGCGCAGCGCCCGTGCGCAGCGCCGCCGCAGATCGGTGATCAACGCCTGCTCGGCCGCGGCGTCGGGCACGATCCGCTTGGCCGCATCGGTCGGAGTTGCCGCGCGGACGTCGGCGACGAGGTCGCACAGCGGGTTATCGGGTTCGTGGCCGACCGCGCTGACGACCGGTGTGGTGCATGCGGCGATAGCGCGGCACAACGTCTCGTCGGAAAACGGCAGCAGGTCCTCGACGCTGCCACCGCCGCGGGCGATGACGATGACGTCGACGGCGGCATCACCATCAAGCTCGCGCAGCGCGTCGAGGATCTGCGGCACCGCGTTGGGGCCCTGCACCACGGTGTTGCGCACCGCGAAGCGCACCGCGGGCCAGCGACCGGTGGCGACGGTCATCACATCACGCTCGGCCGCCGAGGCGCGGCCGGTGATCAACCCGATGGTCCCGGGCAGGAAGGGAAGCGGCCGCTTGAGCCGCGGATCGAATAGCCCCTCCGCGTACAGCAGCTGGCGCAGCCGTTCGATGCGGGCCAGCAGTTCGCCGACGCCGACGGCGCGAATCTCGCTGACTCGCAACCAGAATGAGCCACGGCCGGTGTGGAAATAAGGCTTGGCGCACACCACCACCTGGGTGCCCTCGGACAGCTTGACCGGCGCGTTGTGCACCAGATCGCGCGGACAGGTCAGCGAGAGTGACATATCGGCGGCCGGATCCCGCAACACCATGAACACGGTCTTCGAATCCGCCCGCACCTTGAGTTCAGTCAGCTGGCCCTCAACCCACACCGCGCCGAGTCGGTCGATCCACTTGGCGACCCGCGTGGCCACCGCGCGCACCGGCCACGGGTTCTCCGGGGACTGGCCTGGCTCGGGAGCGGTCACTTGGCGGTCGCGCGGGTGATCCTGTTGGACAGCAGGGTCTGGAACGGGGCGCGCGCCTTGGTGGCGTCTTCGTAGGCCAGCAGTGCCTCGAGGTCGGCGACGCGCAGCGACGTCAACCGAGCCCGCAGCTGGGCCAGCGTGAGCGACTCGTAATCGAGTTCGGCGACGACGTCAGGCGAGTCGGCGGCCGTCGACGCGTTAGACGGCTTGGCGTCAGCGCCGTCGGGTTCCCCGTCGGTGAACAGCGCAAATCGGCCCTCGGTCAGGCGTTCGCCGTCACTGCTCGGCGTGGCCAGCCCGTTGTCGTCGAGGTCCTCGTCGAACGTGGCCCACTCCGGTTGCTCGTCTTTGGGCGGGAAGAGTTGATCAAGCGCCTCGTCACCCCTGATGACCAGGTCGGCGACGTCCTGCTGCACCTTCATCACGAGGTGGGCGATCTGGCTGGCGACGGTCATCGGGTACATCAGGATGGTCTGCGGAAGCTTTCGGGTTTCCTCGAAGGCGGTCACCGCCGCACCTACCAGCAGACGGACCCCATACGGTGCAGTTGCCATGGCCCCAAGACTACGGGCGATCGTCTGGCTGGCCTCGGTAGGTCGAGCATCAGTACGCTTGGCCCCATGCCGCCGACGATAAATATGGGGATTCCGGGTGCCTCGAGCTCGGTGACCGGTGGCGTTACCGGCAAGCGGGTGCTGCTTGCCGAGCCTCGCGGGTATTGCGCGGGCGTCGATCGCGCCGTCGAGACCGTGGAGCGCGCGCTGGAGAAGCACGGCGCCCCCGTGTACGTGCGCCACGAGATCGTGCACAACCGCCACGTCGTCGACACGCTGGCCAAGGCCGGCGCGGTGTTCGTCGACGAGACCGACGAGGTGCCCGAGGGTGCGATCGTGGTGTTCTCCGCCCACGGGGTGGCGCCGACGGTGCACGTCAACGCCAAAGAGCGCAGCCTGCAGGTCATCGACGCCACCTGCCCGCTGGTCACCAAGGTGCACAACGAGGCCAAACGCTTCGCCCGCGACGACTACGACATCCTGCTGATCGGCCACGAGGGGCACGAGGAGGTCATCGGCACCGCAGGCGAGGCCCCCGACCACGTGCAGCTGGTCGACGGGCCGGACGCCGTCGACAACGTGACCGTGCGCGACGAGGACAAGGTGATCTGGCTGTCGCAGACCACGTTGTCCGTCGACGAGACGATGGAGACCGTGCAGCGGTTGCGGCAGCGCTTCCCCAAGCTGCAGGACCCGCCCAGCGACGACATCTGCTACGCGACGCAGAACCGTCAGGTCGCGGTCAAGGCGATGGCCCCCGAGTGCCAGCTGGTGATCGTGGTCGGCTCGCGCAACTCGTCGAATTCGGTGCGGCTGGTTGAGGTGGCGCTTGGCGCCGGTTCGGACGCCGCCCATCTGGTCGACTACGCCGACGACATCGACCCGGCCTGGCTTTCGGGGGTGACGACGGTCGGTGTGACGTCGGGAGCGTCGGTGCCCGAGATCTTGGTGCGCGGTGTGCTCGAGCGGCTGGCCGACTACGGCTACGACGTCGTGCAGCCGGTTACCACCGCGAACGAGACGCTGGTGTTCGCGCTGCCCCGGGAGATCCGCCCGGCGCGCGCGTGACGTTTCCCGCGCGACCAGACGCAAAAGTGCCCAAAATCCGCGTCAGAAGGGCACTTTTGTGTCTGCTCACGCTTGTCTTGGTGCTGGCTGGTTGCGGCGACGACGCGACGGATCGGCTCAACGCCGTGGTGCATACGTTCGCCGACTCCCTCAACAACGGTGACGCGCAGGCGGCCGCCGCCGTCACGACCGATCCCGCGCAAGCATCCGACACCCTCGGAAAACTGTTCGACAGCCTCGGCCGCAACGCCCACTTCGAAGTCTCGACCGTCGACCGCAAAGACAACGACGCGACGTTCGGCCTTTCGGCCACATGGAAATTCGGCAAGGACGGCCGCAACCAGTGGACCTACACCACCACCGGCAGCGCGGGCCAGAGCGGCGATCAGTGGAAGATCCAGTGGAATCCGGCGACCGTCGCGCCGGGCCTCGGCACCGGCCCGCTGTCGTACAGCGCGCTGACCCCCGACCCCGCCGCCAGGGTACTGGACCGCGCGGGCGCCGAGCTGCTGACCCAGCAGGTTGTCACGCTGGTCAACCTGTCACCCGGTGCCGACGTGAATGCCGTTGCGGCGCTGCTCAATCCGATCGACGCGGGCATCACCGCGGAGTCGCTGCAGACGCAATTGAACGCGGCCAACGGTCAGCAGGTCACCGCAGTCACGCTGCGGGCGGAGGATCTGGCACCCATCGAGGAGGGGCTGTCGGCCCTGCCGAACGTGACGCTGGCGCCGCAGACGCGGCTTTTGAGCACCGACAAGGCGCTGACATCACCGACGCTGTCCGGGCTGACCGACCTGTGGCAACGCGCCACCGATGACGCCGGCGGATGGGCGGTGAGCACCCAGACCGCTAGCGGGAGCCAGCGCGTCGGCGGGCAGGACCCCAAACCTGTCTCCGACATCGCCAGCACGCTCGACATCGGCATGACGCGCGCCGCCAGGGATGCGTTAGCCCCGATCTCCACCCCTGCCGCGATGGTGGTCATCCAACCCTCCACCGGCGACGTGTTGGCCATCGGCCAGAACGCCGCCGCGGATGCTCAGGGTCCGATCGCGCTGACGGGGCTGTATCCGCCGGGCTCGACCTTCAAGACGGTGACGGTCTCGGCCGCCCTTCAGGCCGGCCAGGTGACACCGGACAGCATCGTGGCGTGCCCGGGCACGGAGAACATCGAGGGTCGCCAGATTCCCAACGACGACAACTTCGACCTCGGCCAGGTGCCGCTGCACACCGCGTTCGCGCGGTCATGCAACACCACGATGGGCCGGCTGGCGGTCAATCTGCCGCCCGACGGCCTCACCAAGGCCGCCGCCCAACTGGGTCTGGGCATCGACTACACCGCACCCGGCATGACCACCGTCACCGGCAAGGTGCCCGTCGCCGACACCTCGGCGCTGCGCGTCGAGGAGGGCATCGGCCAGGGCCAGGTCACCGCATCGCCGTTCGGCATGGCGCTGGTAGCCGCCGCGCTGGCGCACGGGTCGGTGCCGTCGCCGACGATCGTCGCCGGCCAGCCCGGCAAGCCCGACCATACCCCTGATCCGCTGCCGGCAAGCATCGATGATCAAGTGAAATCGATGATGCGCGAGACCATTACGAGTGGCACCGCCACCCAGCTCCAAGACATTCCCGGCGTGCTCGGCAAGACCGGCACGGCCGAGTACATCGACAACACTCACGCACACGGCTGGTTTGTCGGCATCGACGGCGATCTCGCCCTGGCGGTATTCGTCAGTGACGCGGGCAGTTCCGGCCCGGCGGCGGACGCCGCGGGTCGATTCCTGCGCGCGCAGCATCCGTGAGTTTGCAAATCAACATCAAAGTCCGCTACCCGCCTGGTCTTTGCAGATACGATCGCGTTGACGGGAGGGGAGGCCGAAAGTGGGGTCTCCGAGCAGTGTGGACACACCGCCGTCGGCGGCTTCTGAGTCGTGGATGCGACGGCTTGCCCGTACGACGCCTGGCGTCATCGGCATCATCGCGCTCGCTGTCGCGGCAATTTGCGTGATTGCCGGCGTGGTGTGCGGGGGTCAGCTCGATGGGCGGATCGACGAACGCAACGCGGTTCTGACGAGCTCTGAACCGTTCGCCTATGCGGCGCAGAACCTCTACGCCGCCCTTTCGGCCGCCGACGCCGCTGCAGCGTCCGCGTTCCTTTCTGGCGGAATCGAAACGGCAGAGATGCGTGCGAAGTATCAGCGTGCGTTGGCTGACGCGGCATCGGCATTGGCCGACACCACCGCGGGGACTACTGATCCGGCAACCCGAACCTCGCTCGCGGACATATCGGCGGGATTGTCTGCCTACACCGCCCTTATCGAGTCGGCGCGGGCGAACAACCGGCAGGGCTTCGTGATCGGCTCCGCCTACTTGCGCGAAGCCTCGACGTTGATGCAGACATCGCTGCTTCCCGGCGCCGAGAAGATCTTCACCGCCAATCTCGCCACGGTCGACAAAGACCAACGCGCCGTCGGTTCATTGCCCATCGCCAGCCTCGTGCTCCTGACGCTGGCGCTCGTCGCGATCGGTGTCGCTTCGATGATCATGTACGGCCGCACCAACCGGCAGTTCAACATCGGGCTCGTGATCGCCGCGGCCACCGTGGTGCTGGTGATTGGCTGGGTCGTCGTGGCCACTCAGTTGGCGGCGGGCGAGATCGAGCACAGCCGAGCCGAAGGCACCGCGAGGTTCGAACAGCTCGCGAAGGCGCGCATTAACGCCCAGCAGGCGCGGACAGTCGAGACCCTCGAGTTGATCGCGCGGGGTGACATCACTGCCAGAGAGAAGTCGTTTCACGGCCACATCGACGAGCTGGGCAAGCTGCTCGACGCGGCGCCGGCGGCCA
>DASRJA010000451.1:0-7799 GCA_035649695.1 Mycobacterium sp.
AGGTCGACGCCTGGCCGTCAGTCGCAGTCAGCTCCACCATCCGCCTGGCCGTCTCGTCGAGCCGCAGCGGTGCAGACACCGGCTCCGGCGACACCGGATGCAGCCGGTATCGCGCCTGCCCCTGCAGGATCAGCACGCCCATCAGATTGTCGATGATGTCTGGGAGGTTGTCGCTGGGCGTGAGGCCCGCGTCAACAAGCCGGGCGTGCACCGCATCGACCAGCTCGTGTCGTGACAGCGTCCACGGCCATCGGGCACTGAGCGCGTCAAGCGCGGCCTTGATGCCCGGATCGTTGGTGAACAGGGTCGCGCCGTCGGCCTCTCGGTACTCCTGACGTGAGCTGTCGAGGCGAGTCGGCTCGTCGGCGGGAGGCACCCAGGCGGCGATATGCACATCGCGAAATCGGTTGGGGTCCGGGTGGTATCGAATCTGCGGCTCTCGTTCGGCATGGATCAACAGCGATTCGCGGAATGTGCGGTTGACTACGAAATCGATGTATTGCTCCACCAGCACTTGGACGCCGCCACATTTCTCACGCAAGTGCTCTTCGACTTTGGGGCCGTAGTTGCCGGGGAACATTGCCTCGGGGCGGGCTTCCGCGAGAAACGCCAGACCATGTGCGCGGGCACGCGCCAGCATTTCGTAGAAATAGCAGGGCGAGTTGAACGTCTCGAGTTCGTCGTGCAACAGGTAGGCGTCACCGTAACCCTCTGAGTCGGCCCGGAATTCGGCCAGTACTCGGGCGAGCACGCCGTCTGCGGGGACCACCTCCTCGAGGAAGTCGACGATTCCGCGCGCCTCGCGCACTTTGTCCTCAGGGCTCGCGCTACCGCCACTGGCCAACTGCATGGCGTCGCGAAGAACTTCCTTGGACTTCCACCCCGGGTACACGTTGTAGCTCAGGTAGGCCACCCCCTCGGGGACCAGCAGCCTGCGCAGCGCCGACAAGAGCGCTTCCTGCACCTCGGGTGGCACCCAGCTGAATACGCCGTGGGCAATGATGAAGTCGAATTGGCCCAACGCCGTGAGGTCCATTCGCGCGATGTCACCGGCGACAAAATCGACATTGTTCAAGGCCAGATCCTGTACCCGTGTATGCGCGAGATCAATCTGCACCTGCGAAAGATCGACGCCGACGACGCGCGCCTCCGGATGCGCAGCGGCAAACGGAATCAGGTTGCCTCCAGTGGCACAACCGATTTCGAGCACACGCGCAGTGGATAGCTCGGGCGTCGCCAACCCGAACAAATGGGCCACCGCAGCCAGTTGACCCGGCGCCGACGGCGGGAACGACACCGAGGTGTATGGCGTCCTGTCGTAGTCGGCGCGCAGCTGGTCCACCGCGTCGTCGAAGCCGTCGGCGGCGTGCGCCTGGTCAGTCGGTTGAGCCACTTCCGCTCCCTGTCTAAGTGGTCGACGTTGACCGACGCTGTTAGTCAATATTCGATCACACGCTCAGTAGGCGCGTGCGACGTAGGCCAGCGCACCTCGGTCGTGATCGGTGTCGGGCAGTGAGCCGTCGCTGAGCTGCAGACACCGCACAGTGACGCCGCTGGTGGCGAAGTCCTGTTCGCCAGAGGTGCCGACCAACTCCCACGGCAAGCGAGCGACGCCCGTCTGCGCTGCCTCCCGCGCCTCGTCGAGGGTGGCGCAATCGGTGACCAGGGCATCGCGGCGCGCGGTTGCCGCCTCGAACATGTCCGTCTGGATCCGGCCCGTCAGCTGCTGCACCTCGGCAACGAGATTGTCGATGCCTACTTGGGTCTTGTCGCGGGTGTCGCGCCGGTAGAGCAAGGCAACGTTGTCCGCGAGATCGCGCGGGCCGAGCTCCACGCGAATCGGCACGCCCTGCAGGTCCCACTCGGTGGCCCGCCAGCCGAACGCCTGGTCGATGTTGTCGTCCAGCTTTACTCGCACGCCGCGCCCTTTGAGATCCTGAGCTAGGGCGGAGGCGGTGCGGGTGACGGCACCGTCGGTGTCCTTGACCACCACAACGACAACTTGCACCGGTGCCAGCGCCGGCGGCACAACGATCCCAAAGTCATCGCCATGGGTCATGATCAGTCCGCCGAGCATTCGCGTCGACGCGCCCCACGAGGTGGTCCAGCACAGTTCGGTCGCGCCCTCGGCGCTGGAATAGGTGATGTTGAACGCGCGGCTGAACCTTTGGCCAAACTCGTGCGACGTGCCCATCTGCAGCGCCTTGCCATCACGCATGATGCCCTCACAGGTCATGGTGTTCTCCGCCCCGGCGAACCGTTCGCTGGCGGTCTTGCTGCCAACGATCACCGGAATGGCCAGCACGCTGCGCATGAAATCCTGGTACACCTCGTGCAGGATGCGGCGCGCATATTTCCGCGCATCGGATTCCGTGACGTGCGCGGTGTGGCCTTCCTGCCACAGAAACTCCGTGGTGCGTAGGAAGATTCGTGGCCGTAGCTCCCACCGGACGACGTTGGACCACTGGTTGAGAAGCAGCGGCAGATCGCGGTAGCTATCGACCCATTTGGCCATGTATTCGCCGATGACCGCTTCACTCGTCGGACGGATCGCCAGCGGTTCGGTCAGTTCCTTGCCGCCGCCGTGCGTCACGACGGCCAGCTCAGGACTGAATCCCTCGACGTGCTCGGCCTCGCGTTCGAAGAAGGACATCGGGATCAGCAGCGGGAAGTACGCGTTCTGTGCCCCGGCAACCTTGATCCGCGCATCGATCTCCGCCTGCATCCGCTCCCAGATCGCGTAGCCGGTGGGCCGGATGACCATGGTGCCGCGTGCTGGACCGTTCTCCGCCAGCTTCGCCTTGGTCAGCACACCTTGGTACCACCGCGGGAAGTCCTCATGTTGAGGAGTCAGCACTGCCGTCTGGTTGCCCATACCCGCTAAGCCTAGGGGCGGGGGAGAAGCGAAATTTTCTGCCAGATCTTGTTGGAAAGCTCGGTGGTGAGAGTCTCGATGTCGGCAATGTTCTCGAGCACGACGCCATCGGTGCTGTACTCGCCGCACAACGCCGACGTCTTCGCGGTGAGGCTCAACATCTCCGAACAGTAGGTGAGGTAGTGGTAGAGCTGGTCCGCGTCCAGGCCGTGCACGATGCTCTGTGCGGTCGGCGTGTAGGTCGGGCTCAGCTGCTCCGGATCCTTGGAGAGCTGATGCATGTCGATCACGTGGGCCAGCGAGCGGAGCCGGTGAAGCAGCCGTAGCATCGTGCGCCGCTCCAAGCGTTCGGGAAAGGCCCACAGAAACACCACGGCGATCGCGGCGAACACAAGGTCGTTGATGACGCTTTCGACGAGGGGCACCCAGTCGGCAGTCCGAGTTAGCCCGTCGATGACGACCGAGCGCAGGCTGAAGACCAGTGCGACGAGTGTCGCCGCGACGATCAAGATGCCCGCCCCGCGCGCTGCCAGCGTCGTACGGCGAAGGCGATCGCGAGACTGGTCGGCCTCGCTCTGGACCAGATGTACGAGGCCCCCCAAATCGCGCGCCACCTTCGTCAGTCCGCGTTCACCGAAGCGCGCCTCGATGCGGCGTTCAAGGTGCGCGACAGTGCCCCAGACGTGGTCAGCGGCCAGCTGGACCTCGTCACCGGAGGGGCTCGTACGTGCCACGTGATGACTGTAGGGGTGTCGGCGGCGCCAGCGCCCGAAGACTCCGCAAGGATCTACATGTGCTTCGAGGACTCAACTGGTTCCTGTTCGCACTGGCGATCATTGTGGCCGGGGGAGTGACAGCCGCGCCGGCCAATGCCGATCCCAACGCGCTATGGACGATCGTGCATGACCAGTGCGTGCCCGATCAGCAGACCAGCGGTGACCCCGCCCCATGCTCGCTGGTCGACCTCGGCGCAGCAGAGCGGCAAGGGTACGCCGTGCTCAAAGACCTTGTTGGTGCGACGCAGTTTCTCGTCATACCCACGGGGCGGATCTCCGGCATCGAGAGCCCAACGCTTCTCGAGCCGGGTGTCACCGACTACTTCGCGGCAGCTTGGAACGCAAGGGGTTTCGTCGAGGCGCGGGCCGGCGTCGACATCCCACGTGACTGGATGAGTCTTGCGGTCAACTCCGCCGTGGCGCGATCGCAAGACCAGCTGCACATCCACATTGACTGCGTCCGCGCTGACGTCCGCGACGCTGTGAGCCGGCACATCGCCGATGTCGGATCGGACTGGGTGCCCTTCCCAGAACCACTGAGGGGACACCCTTATCTCGCCATGACCGTCGAGGGCGACGACCTCAACGCGACCAACCCTGTTCGGCTCGTTGCGCAGCGAGTCGACGATATGGGCATCGCGACGATCGTGGTTGTCGGCACGTATCTGAAGAACGGACAGCCAGGGTTCATCCTGCTGGCCGGTCAGGCTGATCCGGCCATCGGCGACCGCGGCGCCGGTGAAGAACTGCAGGACCACATGAGCTGCCCACCGCCACGCGGGCAATGGGCGAAGTAGTCCACGACGGTCACTGAACCTTGCGACGCCGTCGATCGTGCATAACGTGCAGGGTCCGTCACTGCCGCGGACCCGGGACGGAGTTCATCAATGATGTGGAAGATCTTTGCAGCAGTCTGTGCGTCGGGCCTGATCATTGCCGGAGCCGCGGCGCTCGCGTTCGCGCCGGCCGATTCGGGACCGTCGCTGTCGAACTCAACGACGACGCCGACCACAACCACGACGTCAGCAACAATGCCGAATTCGCCCGGCTACATGGGCGGCTACTGAAGAAGATCCTGCTGCGGCCAAGGCAATAGCAATCAAGTCACGCGTGTGACGCGGCCGGCGTAGCCCAGCGCATGCTCGTACGTCTTGAGGTTGTCGCGAGAAATCTTCGCGTGCACAGGGCGTTCCAGAAGGAACCGCAGTATCGGGTTGTATGCGTAATACGTCTCGTGGAACGTGAGAACCGTTGTGCCGTCAGGCTGTTCCTCGAGCTCGTGGTAGCCCTCCGCCCGAGACCAGAGCGGCTTGCCCACCGCGACATAACGCGACAGCTTGTTCAGCTTCGCCTCGGTGACCGTCTCCCAGGAGCGTCCCTTGCCGCCCGACAGAAGATACTTGGGCACCTCGAAAATGCAGGTGCGCACCAGGCCTTCGCCGGCTTCGTCGCCCTCGTTGAGGATCTCCATGCTGCCCGTCGGCCACTTGAGGACTCGCGGTCTCGGCGAATCCGGCGGCACGGGCGGATGCAGCACCCGCCACACCTTCCTCGGCGGTGCATCGATATGGAATCGCACTGTGTACGACTGCATTAGCGCTCTCCCCAGGTGTTCCAGAACGTGATGGTCTCCGCGGGCGGCCGCGCGGCCGGGCGGAAGTCAGTGCCGATCGTGTAAGCAACCGGGAACAGCGCCGCCTGGGTCGCAGTGGCGGGGATTGCCAGCAGCTCTCCGACCTCGCGCTCCTTGGCGAGGTGCATCGTCGTCCAGACCGATCCCAGACCGCGGGACCGCAGCGCGAGCAGGAAACTCCAGCCGGCGGGAATGATCGACGCCCACGCCGAGGCGGCGACCAACTGATCGGAGCCGTCGAAACGGCTTTCCAGACAAGGGATTACGTGGACTGGGACCTTGGCCAGTGTCTCCGTAAGCCCAAGGGCACTTTCGTACACCCTCCGCGTCTGGGGGTCGGACTCAGCCGAGGCGGCGTGGGCCAAGTACTCGGCACCGACGCTGCGGTAGATCTCGGCAATTGCGGCGCGCTTGTCGGCATCGGTGACCACCACCCAACGCCAGTCCTGCGCGTTGCTCGCGGTGGGCGCCTGCATCGCGAGCCGCACGCACTCCAGAATGATCTTGCGGTCGACCGGCCGCGTCAGGTCGAGGCGCTTGCGCACCGACCGCGTGGTGGTGAGCAGTTCGTCGACCGAAGAAATGTCCACCGGTCAAATATCAATCGCACAGGATTGATCTACGCCCAGCACGGTCAACGACCGCCCGAGGCCGAGGAAGACGGCGATGCACAAGGTCAGGTCGAGGATCTCCGCATCGCTGAACAATTCGCGCAGCCGTCCAAAAAAGGTGTCGTCGATGGACGCGTGCGCGGTGGCGAAACGCTCGGCGTACTCGATCGCAAGGCGCTGCCGCGCCGTGTAGCCGGGATAGGTGGCATACGCCGCGACGTTCTCGTAGAGCTCCGGCGCGATGCCCGCGTCCAGCACCGATGGCGCGCGAAAGTCCGAGCACGCGACGCAATCGTTGATTTGGGCGATGCGCATCCTGGCCAGCTCGCGCTCTGCCGCCGGAAGGATGCTTTCCTGGTAAGCACCGCGGATCATGCGTTCGACCATGCCGCCGAGCTGCGGCCGCAGCGCCCAGATCATCGCGGCCTCGCCGCCGGGGCCGTCCGGCACATCCAGCCTTGCCATGATCGAACTCCCTGCATGTGAGGGTCGTTACCCTTGTGAGGAAACCAGATTCTCGGCGTCGCTGTCCAGATGCAGCGCCTGCGCATGGGAGGTCTCGGCGTGCTGTTCATGCACGAGGTGCACACGGTGCGCGGACGCGCCGAAGACGAGTTCGAAGCCGCGTTCCGAGACGGCTGGATGCCCATGCTCGCTGCAGGCGACGACGCACGCTTGCTGTGGTACACCAACCACGCACACGGCAGCGGCCCCGCCTACACCGTCGTCACGGTGACCGCACTGCGCGACGGAACGGCCTGGGAACACCTGGCCCTTCGCATCCAAAAGGGCGATCTCCGGACCTGGATGCGCGACCTCGATGAGCTCCGCTATGACGTCGACGCCAAATTGCTTGTGCCGCTTGCATGGTCGCCGCTGAAGGAGGTGGACTTCGGCGAGGTGCCGACGGACGGTAGGGAACACGAGCTCACCCTCTATATGGAGGACACCATGTGGCCGTACGAAGACAAGCTCGGTGAGTACGTCGACCGCTGCGGCGAGGTCTACTCCAAGAGCCTGGACCACCCCAACCCGCTGCTCACCATCGAGGCCGCCTTTCAGCCGGCGCTCGGCAGCCATCGCCGCCGCGAAGTGGCACTGATGCAGCGCATCCACGACTCGCAGGCACTTCTCAGACTCCTCCAGACCGAGCTGCCGCCCGAGTACCGCAGTCCCGGCACCTGGATGCACGACGCGCTTGAGCTGCGCGATCAGTGGACCAGCCGGCTGCTGCGCACCTCCGCATGGTCGCCCATGTACTAGAGGAGCACATGAACATCGGAACACTCGTCGACGCGCCCGCAGCAGGGGATCCCGACCGCGCCGCGCTCATCATCGATGGGCGCGTCATCAGCTACGGCGAATTGGCGACGGCCGTCGAACGCTGCGCCGCGCGCCTGTCCGACAGCGAACCGGCCGGCGCACGCATCGCCGTCGTCGATGTTGGCAACCTGGCGTCGATCGCGACCATGTTCGGTGCCGCCCGGATCGGCGCCGCCGCGGCACTGATGAATCCCGCCCTGACACCACCGGAGTTGCTGGCGCTCGTTAAGGCCGCCGGGTGTCACCCGGTGGGCGTCGCGGGAGCCGAATACGTTGACCGCCTCCTTGACGCTGCCCTACCCGCGGTATGGACGGCCACCGATCTGATCGATGACGACGGTGCGCCGCCTGCGCCGCCGCCCGCTGATGACGTCGACGACCGCGAAGCGCTGGTGCTGTTTACCAGCGGCACTACCGGGCTCCCGAAGCCGATCGGCATAACCCACAGGCGGTTGAGCGCTCGAATCCGTGGAGTCACAACACCTTTCCGGGCGGACGTGCCGCCAGTTGTGAGCATGATGAGCGTGCCCTTTTTCCACGTCGGCGGCGCCATCGGCGTGCTCGGAAACCTGTACTCGGGC
>DASRJA010000452.1:0-2664 GCA_035649695.1 Mycobacterium sp.
TATCTCAGCCTTGGTGCAGCGCTGGGGCTGCTGGCGTCGTGGCTGCTGTCGCGACGGATCAAACGGCACACCCGCGGGCTGGAGATCGCCGAGATTGCCGGCCTGGCCGAACACCGGGAAGCATTGCTGCACAGCATCCGCGAGGGTGTGGTCGCGGTGAACAACGACGGCGACATCACACTGCTCAACGACAGCGCGCAGGAACTACTCGGGGTGTCCGCGGCCGCCGTCGGTCGCCGCGTCGACGGTGTCGGCCTGGAACCAGCGGTGGTCGAATTCTTGTTGTCGGGCGAAGACGGCCGCGATGTCGTGATCGCCACGCGGACACGCGTTTTAGCGTTGAACCGGCGGGCGGCCACCAGTCAAGGGCAGCGCATCGGAACGGTGACGACCATGCGCGACAGTACCGAACTGGCTGCGCTGCAGGGGCAGCTGTCGTCGCACAAGAGCGTGACCGACACGCTGCGCGCGCAGACTCACGAGTTCGCGAACCAGCTACACACCATCTCGGGGCTGGTGCAGCTCGGCGAATACGACTCGGTGCGTGACCTGGTGGGAACGCTGACACGGCGCCGCGCGGAGATCAGCGACGCAGTGACACAACGGATTTCCGATCCCGCCGTCGCGGCGTTGTTGATCGCGAAGACGACGCTGGCCGCGGAGAGTGGGGTGTCGCTGGAGATCGCGCCGCAGTCGCGACTCGCGGCGTTGGACCCGGCCCTCGCCACCGACGTGATCACCTTGCTGGGCAACCTCGTCGACAATGCAGTCGACGTGTCGGTGGGTTCCGACCCGGCGAAGGTCGCTGTCGCCATCAACGACCATGATGGACTGATGATTTCGGTGTCCGACTCCGGGCCTGGTGTGCCCGAACATCTTCGGGAAGAGATATTCGCCCGCGGGGTCACCTCGAAACCAGATGTTCCCGGCGGCCGGGGTATCGGCCTGGCATTGGTCCGGCTCGTCACCGCGCAGCACGGCGGGTCGGTGGAGGTCAGCGACGGGCCTTCTGGTGGGGCGTTATTCGCGGTGCTTCTACCGGTCGGGACGGTCGTGGCGGCGGCAGAGGGGGCTGCGCATGCGTGACGTGCTGGTGGTCGACGATGATTTCATGGTCGCCGAGATCCACCGCCGATTCGTCGAGCAGGTCGACGGCTTTCGCGCGGTGGGCGTGGCGCGAACCGGCGCCGAGGGGCTGTCGGCGGCTCGCGAGCTACAGCCGCAGCTCATCCTCCTCGACGTGTATCTCCCGGACATGACCGGCCTGGAGGTGTTGCAGCGACTGCGATCTGAGGGCGATCGGGTGGGCGTCATCATGATCACGGCGGCGCGCGAACTCGACACGGTCAAGGGCGCCCTGGACGGCGGTGCCGCCGACTACTTGATCAAACCGTTCGAGTTTGGCCAATTGAAGGCGAAACTGGAGGCGTTTGCCGCCCGTGCCGATGCACTGGAGTCTGCAGGCGGTGTGGATCAGTCGTTGATCGACTCGCTGTTCGGCGGGCCCGCCGCCGCGTCGCCACAGGCGGTACTGCCGAAGGGGCTCGGCGCTGAGACTGGTCGGTTGGTGCTGGATGCGGTCCGGGATGCCGGCGAGGTGTCGGCGGCCGAATGCGCTGACTTGGTGGGCATTTCACGGGTCAGCGCCCGCCGCTACCTCGAGCACTTCCTCGGCAGCGGTGCGTTGGAGCTGCGGCTGCAATACGGCGTCGGCCGGCCCGAGCGACGTTACCGCTTAGGCGGCGTGTAGGTCGGCCAGCGCGACGCCGATTCTGACTGCGACTTCACTCACGGCGACCAGTGGTGCGCCCGGTAAGGGTGGCGCGGCCGAACGGTACCGTGCACCCGTTGGCGTGACGAACTGCGCTGTGTGCGTGCCGTTCTCGTCACTGGCTGCCACGCGCCAGCCCGGTGCTTCCTTCGCGTAGTTGCACCGCTCGCATTCGCCCAAACCATTGGTGGCGCTGGTCGGCCCGCCGCGATTGCGCGGTGTGGCGTGATCGCGATGCCGAATCGGCGCATCACAGTACGGCGTTCGACACGTTCGGTCGCGCAAGCCAATGAATTCCGCCAACCCCTTGGGGAAGAAGCGGGATCGCGACTCCATCGCCACCAGCGACCCGCTCTTCGGGTCGCGATACAGCCGCCGCAGCGTGGCCAACGACCGCGCATCGACCACCGCGTCCTTGACCAGGCGCTGCGCCAACGACGCCGGAATCGGGCCATAGCCCTCCAGCACTGCCGGCGCGTTGTCCTGCCCCCACAGCGCCTGATCCGACATCACCAGATTCAAAGACACCGGTTCGGGCTCCTCGGCCGGTCGCCCCGTTACCCGCTCCACGAGCGTGTCGGCCATCACCTGTCCGCTGGATCGGTCGTCGAAAGTGGTGTCCGCGGCACGCTTTAACGCCGCGTACACGCCGACCCCTTGAGCGACAGGCAACAGCGCGGACACATACGCCATGCAGTCGGGCGCCGGCCGGATGGTCACGGTGCGGTCCGCTTCGGCTTTCGCGGCCCTATCAACGACCGCTTGCGCGTCGAGGCGGGCGGCGGTCTCCTTGGCGGCCGCGGTAATCCTCGCGTCCCCCATGCCCTCGAGCCTGCTGACGTCGGCGCACAGTTCCGCGTCCAGCCGTCGTCGATCCTCGACGTCCAGGCACG
>DASRJA010000453.1:0-5538 GCA_035649695.1 Mycobacterium sp.
AGCCAACCAGGATCTGGTGAGCGCGCCCCGGCTGGACAACCAGGCGACCTGCTACGCGGGGCTGGAAGCGTTCTTGGCCGCCGCGCCCGGCGAGCACATGCCCGTGCTGGTGCTGTTCGACCACGAGGAGGTCGGCTCGCAGTCGGATCACGGCGCCCAGTCAGAGCTGCTGCACACGGTGCTGGAGCGGATCACGCTGGCGGCGGGCGGCGGTCGGGAGGACTTCCTGCGCCGACTGCCGGGCTCGATGGTGGCGTCCGGCGACATGGCGCACGCCACCCACCCGAATTACCCCGAGCGACACGAGCCCGGCCACCTCATCGAGGTGAACGCCGGGCCGGTGCTCAAAGTGCAACCGAATCTGCGCTATGCCACCGACGGCCGCACCGCGGCCGTGTTCGCGCTGGCGTGCGCGCAGGCCGAAGTGCCGCTGCAGCGCTACGAGCATCGGGCTGACCTGCCGTGTGGGTCGACCATCGGGCCCATGACCTCCGCGCGCACCGGCATCCCGACCGTCGACGTGGGCGCGGCCCAGCTGGCCATGCATTCGGCGCGGGAAGTGATGGGTGCGCAGGACGTGGCCGCCTACTCGGCGGCACTTCAGGCGTTTTTGTCACCGGCCTGATCTAGGGTCAGCGCCATGGCACTTGACGTCGTGAACATCACGTTCGATTCCACAGATCCCGACAAGCTTGCCGAGTGGTGGGCCCGCGCCGTTGACGGCACGGTGAACGCTTTGGCGCCGGGCTTTTTCGTCACGGTGAGCCGGCCCGGCGGCGGCCCTGGGCTGGCGTTCCAGAAGGTTGGCGATCCGACGCCCGGTAAGAACCGCGTGCACATCGACTTCACCTCCGCGGATATGGACGCGGAGGTGAAGCGACTGGTTGACCTTGGCGCCACTGAAACCGGCCGCGGCGAAGCTGGCCCGGACTTCCAGTGGGTGGTGATGGCCGACCCCGATGGCAACGCGTTCTGCGTCGCCGGTGGTGAGGTGGAGAACGCTACTTGATCCGGGAGGCGAGTAGCTTCTTGCCCTCTTCGGCACCCTTCTTGCTGTCCGACTGCGCCTTGCGGAACAGCTCGACAACTTCGTTGTCGCCGTCGCGCTCGGCGTCCTGGATGTAGGTCTCGAGCCGCAACGCGTTCTCGAGGCACTGCTCGGTGTACCACAGCAGGTTGTAGTTCTTGTCCTTGGTTCCCGTCACATGACCGGTTTCGCTGGTCGTGCTCATGCGTCACCTTCCTTCGCTTGTCATTGCCGTGACAAAGATCCCCTACCCGTCGATCTTGGAGTGCAAACCGGCACGCGGAAGTAGTTCGGCCGCTTTGTTCTTCGCGATTTGGGGTGAAATCGGCGGCACTTCGGGATCGGTGCGCATGTCCAGAACGACGGGCGCCTGGGCGGCCAGCGCCTCATCCCATGCCGGTCGGACCGCGTCCGGGGTCGTCGACGGCGATCGCCTTCCGGCCCGTGCCACCCATTGCGAGGTGCGCGTACTTGGCCCCGATCGCATAGGCACCGGTTTGGGCCCAAGTGCGTCGCGATACCCCCGCGCATCGGGCCAAACTAGACTGGCCGCGTGACGTCGGAGCTCACCCACGCCCTTGACACCGTTGACCGCGCCGCCGCCACTCCCGAGCAACCGCAGCCATTTCGCGAACTCGGCCTGAAGGACGACGAGTACCAGCGGATACGCCAGATCCTCGGCCGCAGGCCCACCGGCGCCGAGCTGGCCATGTACTCGGTGATGTGGAGCGAACACTGCTCCTACAAGTCCTCCAAGGTGCATCTGCGCTACTTCGGCGAGACCACCACCGAGGCGATGCGGGCCTCGATGCTGGCGGGCATCGGCGAGAACGCCGGCGTCGTCGACATCGGCGACGGCTGGGCCGCGACCTTCAAGGTGGAGTCCCACAATCACCCGTCGTACATCGAGCCGTATCAGGGCGCAGCCACCGGTGTTGGTGGCATCGTGCGCGACATCATGGCGATGGGCGCCCGGCCGGTTGCCGTCATGGATCAGCTGCGGTTCGGCGCCGCCGACGCGCCCGACACGCGACGGGTGGTCGACGGCGTGGTGCGTGGCATCGGCGGCTACGGAAACTCGCTGGGACTGCCCAACATCGGCGGCGAGACGGTGTTCGACGCCTCGTACGCCGGCAACCCGTTGGTCAACGCGTTGTGCGTCGGGGTGCTCCGCAAAGAGGATCTGCACCTGGCGTTCGCGTCGGGCACGGGCAACAAGATCATCCTGTTCGGCGCGCGCACAGGTCTGGACGGCATCGGCGGCGTGTCGGTGCTCGCCTCGGAGACCTTCGGTGGCGACGAATCGGGCGCGCCCGGACGCAAGAAGCTGCCAAGCGTTCAGGTCGGCGACCCGTTCATGGAGAAGGTGCTCATCGAGTGCTGTCTCGAGCTGTACGCCAACGACCTGGTGATCGGCATCCAGGACCTGGGCGGTGCCGGGTTGTCCTGTGCCACATCCGAACTCGCGTCGGCAGGCGATGGCGGCATGCGGATCGAGCTGGACGCGGTGCCGCTGCGGGCCGCGAACATGACGCCCGCGGAGATTCTGTCCAGCGAGTCGCAGGAGCGGATGTGCGCGGTCGTCGCGCCGGAGAACGTCGAGAAGTTCATGGCGGTGTGCGGCAAGTGGGAGGTGCTGGCCACCGTCATCGGTGAGGTCACCGACGGCGACCGGCTGCAGATCACCTGGCACGGCGAGACGGTCGTCGACGTGCCACCGCGCACGGTCGCGCACGAGGGTCCGGTCTACGAGCGTCCGGTGCAACGACCGGACACTCAGGACGCGTTGAATGCCGACACGTCGGCCAAGCTGCCGCGGCCATCAACAGGCGAGGAGCTGCGGGCGACTTTGCTTGCGCTACTTGGCAGTCCGCACCTGTGCAGCCGCGCATTCATCACCGAGCAGTATGACCGCTACGTGCGAGGCAACACCGTGCTCGCCGAACACGCCGACGGTGGCGTGCTGCGCGTCGACGAAGCCACGGGCCGTGGCATCACGGTGTCCACCGACGCGTCCGGCCGCTATACCCAGCTCGACCCGTACGCCGGTGCGCAGCTAGCGCTGGCCGAGGCGTACCGCAACGTTGCGGTCACCGGCGCCATACCGGTCGCAGTGACCAACTGCCTCAATTTCGGCTCGCCGGAGGATCCCGGTGTCATGTGGCAGTTCAGCCAGGCCGTCCGCGGGCTCGCCGACGGCTGTGCGGCCCTTGGCATTCCGGTCACCGGCGGCAATGTCAGCTTCTACAACCAGACCGGAACCACGCCGATTCTGCCCACCCCGGTCGTCGGCGTGCTCGGTGTCATCGACGATGTCAAGCGGCGCATTCCGACCGGCCTGGGCACCGAGCCGGGGGAGACGCTGATCTTGCTCGGTGACACCCGCGACGAGTTCGACGGTTCGATCTGGGCGCAGGTCACCGCCGACCATCTCGGCGGGCTGCCGCCGCGCGTGGACCTACAGCGCGAGAAGCTGCTCGCCGAGGTGCTCGCCGCGGCATCGCGCGACGGCCTGGTGTCGGCCGCGCATGATCTGTCCGAGGGCGGGCTGATGCAAGCCGTCGTCGAGGCGGCACTTGCAGGCGAAACCGGTTGCCGCATCATCATTCCCGAGGGCTCGGACGCGTTTGTGACGCTGTTCTCCGAGTCCGCGGGCCGGGCGCTGGTCGCGGTGCCGCGCACTGAGGAGAGCAGATTCCGCGCGATGTGTGAGGCGCGCGGGCTGCCTGCGACACGCATCGGTGTCGTCGACCAAGGCAGCGACGCGGTCGAAGTACAAGGCTTGTTCACTGTTTCCCTGGAGGATCTGCGCAGCACGTCGGAGGGCGTGCTTCCCGGGTTGTTCGGGTGACTGTCGCGCCTCGCGAACGACATCCGCTACTGGTCTGGGCGTGGAGCCTGGTACACCTCGACTTCGTCGGGGTGGCGTTCGGCGCTCTGTTCTTCTGCCTGTCGCTGACCCCGTCGCTGCTGCCGCGCGACTGGCTGTTCGAGGGGCTGATCGGTGGCCTCAACGCCGCCATCGGTTACGGCATCGGTGCCTTCGCCGGAAAAATGGTGCGCCGCTTCGTGTTACGTCGCCGCAAGTGGTGGCCGCCGTCGAAGCCGGTGCTCTATGCGCTGAAGACCATCACCGTCGCGGGATCGGTTACGGCGTGCGTGCTGATGCTGATTCCCGCGGCGGCGTGGCAGCGTCAAGTGTCGGCGGTGATGGGCATGGAGGGTCCCAACACGCTGGGCTACACGCGTTCGCTGATCATCGCCGTGCTGGTGGGTGGCGCGTGCGTCGGCGTCGCGAGGGTGCTGCTCGACGTGATCAAGACGATGGCGCGGTTCTTCATCAGGCGCTGGCATCTGCACGACGAGATGGCGTTGTTCATCGGCACCGCGATCGTGGTGGTGCTGGCCGTCACGCTGATCAACGGTGTGCTCGTTCGTGGCTTCCTGGCCGGCGCGAACCGCGTGTTCCAACCGCAGAACACCACCACCCGGGCGGGTATCGTCCAGCCGCAACAGCCCGAGCGGTCCGGCAGCCCAACGTCTTTCGCGCCGTGGGAGACACTTGGATTCCAGGGTCGCAACTTCGTCGCCACCGGCCCGCACGCCGACGAACTCACACGCCTGAACGGCGGACCGGCCAAGGAGCCGATCCGGGTATATGTCGGCCTGAACACCGCGGACGACGACGAGAGTCGAATGGCGGTGCTGCTGAGCGAACTCGAACGCACCGGAGCGTTCGACCGCAAGGTGCTCGTCATCGTCCCGACCACGGGCACCGGATGGATCAACCCGGTGGCCGCGCGGGCCGTTGAGATGATGTACAACGGCGACACCGCGATGGTCGCATCGCAGTACTCCTTTCTGCCGAGCTGGATTTCGTTCCTCGGCGACAAGGAGAAGTCGATGGCGTCGGGCCGGATGATGATCGACGCCATCCACGAGAGGTGGATGCAACTGCCGGCCGACCACCGGCCCAAGCTCGTGCTGTATGGCGAGAGTCTCGGCTCGATGGCCGGGCAGGGCGCGTTCGGCTGGCTGCCGGACATCTCGCGCATGGGCTTTTCGTCGGTATTGTGGGTCGGCCCGCCTAACGCGAGCCCGATCTGGAGCGGCGTCATCGCGCGGCGCGACCCGGGCACCACGGAAGTCGAACCGCGCTATGACAACGGGCGTACCGTGCGGTTCTCGCAGGGCGTCGACGCCAACGAGATCCACAACGACACGACGGCGCCGTGGGAAGGTACCCGGGTGCTGTTCTTGCAGCATCCGTCGGACCCGATCGTCTGGTGGTCGGAGGACCTGCTGTTCAACCGGCCGGACTGGCTGAGGGAACCGCCGGGACGCGACCGCACGGCGTCGATGCGCTGGTATCCGATCATCACTTTCTGGCAGGTGGCCGCCGATATGACCAATGCGTCGTCGGTTCCCGGCGGGCATGGCCACAACTACGGGGACTTCGTGCTCGACGGGTGGGCCGCTGTCGCGCCGCCCGACGGCTGGACGCCCGACGA
>DASRJA010000454.1:0-4312 GCA_035649695.1 Mycobacterium sp.
GCAAGGTCGGCGTTGGACTGGGTGGCACCCTCGCCGGTCTCGGCCAGCTCCACGCTCATCGCTCGTCTCCCGTCGGACATTGACTCTTGACCGCGCGTATCAACGTACCATACTGTGGCCCACAACTGATATATCAGTTAGACAACGACTGTTCGATGGAGAGCCGTGTGAGTCCACAGGCGCCCGGCGCGCACCTGCCCGATCATCCCGACTTCCTCTGGCGCAATCCGGAGCCCAAGCGGTCATACGACGTCGTGATCATCGGCGGCGGAGGCCACGGCCTGGCGACCGCTCATTACCTCGTGAAGAACCACGGCATCACGAACGTTGCGGTGCTCGAGAAGGGCTGGCTTGCCGGCGGCAACATGGCCCGCAACACCACGCTGATCCGGTCGAACTATCTGTGGGACGAGAGCGCGCAGATTTACGAGCACTCGCTCAAGCTGTGGGAGGGCCTTGAGGACGACCTCGGCTACCCGATCCTGTTCAGCCAGCGCGGCGTGCTCAACCTCGCGCACAGTCTCCAGGATGTCCGTGACAGCGTGCGCCGCGTAGAAGCCAACGTGCTCAACGGCGTTGACGCCGAATGGCTGGAACCCGACGAGGTCAAGAAGCTGTGCCCGATCGTCAACATCTCGGCCGATCTGCGCTACCCGGTACTCGGCGCGACCTACCAACCGCGCGCGGGAATCGCCAAACACGATTACGTCGCTTGGGGTTTCGCGCGGCGAGCCGACGCGGCCGGCGTCGATCTGCTGCAGGGCTGTGAGGTCACCGGCTTCATCACCGACGGCGACCGGGTGACCGGCGTGCGCACTACCCTCGGCGATATCGCGGCCGGACAGGTCGCGATGTGCGCGGCCGGGCACACGTCGGTGCTTACCGACATGCTGGGCTTCCGGGTGCCGTTGCAGAGCCATCCGTTGCAGGCGTTGGTATCCGAACTCCTCGAGCCCGTGCACCCGACGGTGGTGATGTCCAACGCCGTGCACGTCTACGTCTCGCAGGCGCACAAGGGCGAGCTCGTGATGGGCGCGGGCATCGACTCGTACAACGGCTACGGGCAGCGCGGCGCCTTCCACATCATCGAGAGGCAGATGGCCGCGGCTGTCGAGCTGTTCCCGATTTTCGCTCGCGCGCATCTGCTGCGGACCTGGGGCGGGATCGTCGATGTCAGCCCCGACGCCTCGCCGATCATCGGCCGCACGCCGTACAGCAACTTGTATCTCAACTGTGGCTGGGGCACAGGCGGATTCAAGGCCACTCCAGGCATCGGCTGGTGTCTGGCCGACACCATCGCCCGCGACGAGCCACACCCCTACGTGGCGCCGTTCAGCCTGGACCGCTTCGTCACCGGAGCGCTGGTCGACGAACACGGCGCCGCAGCGGTCGCGCACTGAAACTTCGAGAGGCTGGAGCAACGATGCAACTCATCGAATGCCCGTGGTGCGGACCGCGGGAAGAGACGGAATTCCACTACGGCGGGCAGGCACACGTTGCCTATCCCGACGACCCGTTCGCGCTGTCCGACGAACAGTGGGCGCACTACGTGTTCTTCCGGGCCAACACCAAAGGCCAGTTCGCCGAACGGTGGGTTCACAGCGCGGGATGCCGTCGCTGGTTCAACGCCGTCCGTGACACCGCCACCTATCGCTTCCACAGCGTGTACCGCATCGACGAGCCAAAGCCGGTGATCTCGTGACCGCGCCGTTCCGCACCGCAACCGGAGGCCGCATCGACCGCGGCACCCGTTACGAATTCACGTTCGACGGTCGCACGTACAGCGGCCACCGCGGCGACACCCTGGGCTCGGCGCTGCTGGCGCACGGGGTGCACAAGATCGCGACGAGCGTCAAACTCGGCCGCCCGCGTGGCATTTCGGCGGCATGGGCCGAAGACACCGGCGGGCTGGTGCAGATCGAGGCGCCCTTCCCGGAGCCGATGCTGCTGGCGTCGACGGTTGAACTGCACGACGGGCTCGCCGCCCGCGGAATCCCCGGGCAGGGCCGCCTGGCCGATATCGCCGACTCCGCACGGTACGACGCCATGCATGCGCACGCGGACGTGCTCGTCGTCGGCGCCGGGCCAGCGGGACTGATGGCGGCACTGACCGCCGCGCGTGCCGGCGCCAGGGTGGTGCTGGTCGACGAGCAGTCCGAAGCCGGCGGCTCGCTGCTCGGCGGCACCGACGACATCGAATGGGTTCGGGCGGCGGTCGCCGAACTGGCGACGTACTCCGAGGTTCGACACCTGCAGCGCACCACCGCGTTCGGTCACTACGACGACGGCTTCGTGCTGGCCCTCGAGCGGCGCACCGACCATCTCGGAAACGCGGCCCCGACCCGGCTGTCGCGTCAGCGGGTGTGGCGGATCCGCGCGCGGCACGTGCTGATCGCGGCCGGTGCGCATGAGCGCCCTGTCGTATTCGCTGACAACGACCGGCCCGGAATCATGTTGGCGCACAGCGCCAGAACGTTCCTGCATCGATACGGCGTGTTGGTCGGACGCTCCGCGGTGTTGTTCACCACGAACGACAGCGCCTACGCGGCGGCGTTCGACCTCGCCGATGCCGGCGTGCGCATTGAGGCGATTGTCGATGCCCGCGAACTCGTGTCTGACGCCCTGAGGGATGAGTGCGAGCGACGGGGCATCCTGTTGCGTGCGGCCGCGGTGGTGACCGGCACTCGGGGCGACGACCGCATCACCGACGCCTTGGTGGCGGACTTTGATGGTGTGAATGTCGGTGCCGCTGAGGCTGTTTCGTGCGACGCGCTGCTGGTGAGTGGTGGCTGGAATCCGGCGGTGCACCTGTTCAGCCAGGCCCGTGGCGTGCTGCGCTACGACCCGGCGCTTGGGGGCTTCGTCCCCGGCGAGCCCCTCGCCGGCGTGAGCGTCGCGGGCGCTGCCAATGGTGTCATGACCCTGGCCGGCTGCCTGCGCGAAGGCCGCGACTCCGCCAAAGCGGCGCTGTCCGAACTGGGCCTACCATTCGGTAATTCCTCGCCGCGTCCCGACGTCGCGGTCGACGAGACCGTGCCAGGGCTGGTGCTGTGGCGAGTGCCCGGCCCGCAGCAGGATCAGTTCGTCGATGTGCAGCGCGACGCGACGGTCGCAGACGTGGCGCGCGCGGTCGGCGCGGGCATGCGATCGGTCGAACACATCAAGCGCTACACCACGATCGGCACCGCCCACGATCAAGGCAAGACATCAGGGGTCATCGCGTCGGGGATCACCGCCGAACTGCTCGGCCTGCCCATCGAAGCGTTGGGCACCACGACATTCCGGCCGCCCTACACGCCCGTTGCGTTCGCGGCCCTTGCGGGGCGCGACCGTGGCACGCTGTTCGACCCCGTGCGCACCACCGCGCTGCACGACTGGCATGTCGCACAGGGCGCGGTGTTCGAGGACGTTGGGCAATGGAAGCGTCCGCGTCATTACCCACGCCCCGGCGAGGACATGGACGCTGCGGTGCTGCGCGAATGCGCCGCGGCGCGTACCGGTGTCGGCATTCTCGACGGCTCCACGCTCGGCAAGATCGACGTGTCCGGCCGCGACGCCGCCGAGCTACTGGACCGGATCTACACCAACCTGATGAGCAGCCTGAAGGTCGGCTCGATCCGGTACGGCGTGATGTGTGGCGTCGACGGCATGGTGATCGACGACGGCACCGTGTTGCGGCTGGCCGAGGACCGGTTCCTGGTGTACACGACCACCGGCGGGGCGGCGAAAATCCTTGACTGGATGGAGGAGTGGCTGCAGACCGAGTGGCCGCAGTTGCAGGTCGCGCTCACGTCGGTGACCGATCACTGGGCGACGTTCCCCGTGGTGGGGCCGCGGTCCCGCGACGTAATCGGGGCCGTGTTCGGCGACGTGGACGTGTCCAACGAAGCCTTCCCGTTCATGACGTGGCGCGACACCAAACTCGACGGGGTGTCCGTCAGGGTGGCGCGGGTGAGCTTCTCCGGTGAACTCGCGTTCGAGGTGAACGTGAACTGGTGGCATGCGCCCGCGGTGTGGCAGCGCCTGCTGGAGGCGGGCCGCCCCTACGGCATCACGCCGTACGGCACCGAGACCATGCATGTGCTGCGCGCCGAGAAGGGCTACCCGATCATCGGGCAGGACACCGACGGTACGGTCAGCCCGCACGATCTCGGAATGGCGTGGGCGGTGTCGAAGAAGAAGCCCGACTTCGTCGGCAAGCGGTCGTTCAGCCGGGCCGAAAACCACAATCCGTTGCGCAAGCAGCTGGTCGGGTTGTTACCGGTCGACGGGATCACCCGACTCCCGGAGGGTTCGCAAATCGTGGAGTTCT
>DASRJA010000455.1:0-4372 GCA_035649695.1 Mycobacterium sp.
TGCACCGCCGCCCCCGCTGCCGCTCGCCGCCGCGCTCGTCGTGGTTGTCGTCGTCGTGGTGGTCGTGCTTGTTGTCGCCGGTGCGGTGGTTGGTCAACGACAACGGAATCTCGCTTCCTCGCAAAGTTACGACGGGACAGCGAGATTCATACCTGCGCGCAGGCGCCGGGCAACAGGACCGCTACGTAGAGCTTCCTGTCAACCCGCTGAACTGACCGGCTCGATAGGAAGTTGTCGCAGCGCAGCAGGCGCATCGGCGGGCACCACCGGATGCTCCGGCGGAATCGGGGCGAGCCGCTTGTACGGCTGGCCCTGTGCTGGCCGCTGATCGACCTGGCCCTTGTTCGGCCACAGCGACGCTGCCCGCTCGGCCTGCGCGGTGATCGAAAGCGACGGATTCACACCGAGATTCGCCGATACCGAGGCGCCGTCGTGCACCGAGAGTGTCGGATAGCCGTACACCCGCTGATAGGGGTCGATCACCCCGTGCTCCGCGGTGTCGCCGATCGCCGCCCCACCCAGGAAGTGCGCGGTCAGCGGGATGTTGAACAGCTCGCCCCAGGTGCCGCCCGCCACGCCGTCGATCTTCTTGGCGATGCGTCGGGTGACCTCGTTGCCTGCCGGGATCCACGACGGGTTCGGCTCGCCGTGGCCCTGCTTGCTGTCGAGTCGCCGGAAGCCGAGTTTGGTGCGCCGCGTGAAGGTGGTGATCGAGTTGTCCAGATGCTGCATCACCAATGCGATCATCGTGCGCTCGCTCCACCGCCGGGGGTTGAGCAGCCGGAGCATGGCCCGAGGATCTTCGCCTGCCTGCTGCAGGAACTGCTTCCAGCGCGGCACGTCGGTGCCCTGCGGCCCTGCGCCGTCGGTCATCAGGGTCTGCAACAGCCCCATCGCGTTTGACCCCTTGCCGTACCGAACGGGTTCGACGTGCGTGTCCGATGTCGGATGGATCGACGAGGTGATCGCGACGCCGTGCGTGAGATTGAGGTCGGGCGACACGTTGAAGCGTCCCGCACCCACGATCGACTCAGAGTTGGTTCGGGTCAGCACGCCGAGCTTGTCGGACAGCTTGGGCAGCTTGCCTTTGTCGCGCATCTTGAACAACAGCTTCTGGGTGCCCCACGTGCCCGCGGCCAGCACGACGTGCGAGGCGGTGTAGGTGCGCCGCTTGAACGGCAACAATCCGGTCCTTGCGGTGCGCACCTTCCACGACCCGTCGGGCCGCTGCTCCAGGCCGGTCACCGTCGTCATCGGAATGACTTCTGCCCCAGCCCTTTCCGCCAACCCGAGGTAGTTCTTCAACAACGTGTTCTTGGCGCCGTAGCGGCAGCCGGTCATGCAGGAGCCGCATTCGATGCAGCCCGTCCGCGCGGGCCCGGCACCGCCGAAATAGGGATCGGGCACGGTCTTGCCCGGTGCCTTATTACCGTCGGGCCCGAAGAACACCCCGACCGGAGTCGGCACGAATGTGTCGCCGATGCCCATCTCATCGGCGACCTCCTTCATGACACGGTCGGCGTCGGTGAAGGTCGGGTTCTGGACCACGCCGAGCATGCGCTGGGCCTGGTCGTAGTGCGGCATCAACTCGGAGTGCCAGTCGGTGATGTTCTTCCACTGCGGGTCGTTGAAGAACGGGTCCGGCGGCACATACAAGGTGTTGGCGTAGTTCAGCGACCCGCCGCCGACCCCCGCGCCCGCCAGGATCATGACGTTGCGCAGCAGGTGGATTCGCTGGATGCCGTACATGCCGAGCTTCGGCGCCCACAAGAACTTGCGCAGGTTCCAGGACGTCTTGGCGAAGTCTTCGTCGTTGAACCGGCGGCCCGCCTCGAGCACCCCGACGCGATAGCCCTTCTCCGTGAGCCGCAGCGCGGTGACGCTTCCCCCGAACCCCGAACCGATGATCAGAACGTCATAGTCAGGTTTCACGCGACCAGTATGGACTTAACGATCGCTAAGTTCTAGACAGGGGGGCCTAATTTGTAAAGCAGGCCCTCGCTGACCAGGCAGAATTAGCTGCCGACCGTCAGACCGACCTTCTGGAACTCCTTCAGGTCGCAATAGCCGGCCTTGGCCATCGACCGGCGCAGCCCGCCGACCAGGTTCAGCGAGCCGAACGGGTCATCCGACGGGCCGGTCAGCACCTGCGCCAGCGGCGGCCGCTCCCCGATCGCGACCTGCAGCAACGCGCCGCGCGGCAACGATGGATGGGCCGCAGCGGCCGGCCAGAACCAGCCGCCGCCGAGCGCCTCGGCCGCCGTCGAAAGCGGGGTGCCCAGCACCACCGCGTCGGCGCCACACGCGATGGCCTTGGCCAGGTCGCCGGACGTGTGGATGTCGCCGTCGGCCAGCACATGGACGTACCGGCCGCCGGTCTCGTCGAGGTATTCGCGACGGGCCGCGGCCGCATCCGCGATCGCCGTCGCCATCGGCACGCTGATGCCCAGCACCTCGTCGCTCGTCGTCACGCCGGACGTCGACCCGTAGCCGACGATCACACCCGCCGCCCCGGTGCGCATCAAGTGCAGGGCGGTGCGATGGTCCAGCACACCGCCGGCCACCACTGGGACGTCGAGCTCGGAAATAAAGGTCTTCAGATTCAGCGGCTCGCCGTCCTGCGCGACGCGCTCGGCCGAAATGATGGTGCCCTGAATAACGAGCAGGTCGATGCCCGCGGCGACCAGCGACGGCGTCAGTGACTGTGCGTTCTGCGGGCTGACGCGCACGGCCGTCGTCACCCCGGCCTCGCGGATCCGCGCTACCGCAGCGCCCAGCAGATCGGGATCCAGTGGCGCCGAATGCAATTGCTGCAGAAGGCGGATGGCCGCCGACGGTTCTGGCTCCTTTTCGGCGGCCTCGATGACTTGGGAGATCTTCTCCTCGACGTCGGCGTGCCGACCGATCAGACCCTCGCCGTTGAGCACGCCCAGCCCACCGAGGCGGCCCAACTCGATGGCGAACTCCGGCGACACCAACGCGTCGGTGGGATGCGACACCACCGGGATCTCGAACCGGTAGGCGTCCATCTGCCAAGCCGTCGACACGTCCTGCGACGACCGGGTGCGCCGCGACGGCACGATGTTGATGTCGTCCAGTTCATAGGTGCGACGGGCGGTTCTGCCCATGCCAATTTCAACCATGTCTCGCACGACCGGCTCCTAGTGGCTGGTGTAGTTCGGTGCTTCGACGGTCATCGTGATGTCGTGCGGATGGCTTTCCTTCAAGCCCGCAGCCGTGATCTGCACGAACTGCGCCTGCTGCAACTGCTCGATGGTCGCCGAACCGGTGTAGCCCATGGCCGCGCGCAGGCCGCCGGTGAGCTGGTGGATCACTGTCGACAGCGGGCCGCGGAATGGCACCCGGCCCTCGATGCCTTCCGGCACCAGCTTGTCCTCGGAGAGCGCGTCGTCCTGGAAGTAGCGATCCTTCGAATAGGACTTGGCGCCGCCGCGGCCCTGCATGGCACCCAGCGACCCCATGCCGCGGTAGCTCTTGAACTGTTTGCCGTTGACGAAGATCAGCTCCCCCGGCGATTCCGCTGTGCCGGCCAGAAGCGACCCCAGCATGGTGGTGGACGCACCGGCGGCCAGCGCCTTGGCGATGTCACCGGAGTACTGCAGTCCACCGTCGGCGATGACCGGCACGCCCTTCGGTGCACAGGCGGCGACGGCCTCCAGGATCGCGGTGATCTGGGGTGCGCCGACGCCTGCGACCACGCGCGTGGTGCAGATCGACCCGGGCCCGACACCGACCTTCACCGCGTCGGCCCCGGCCTGGACCAGGGCGGAGGCCGCGGCACGGGTCGCGACGTTGCCGCCGATCACGTCGACCCGCTCACCGACCAAGGTCTTGAGCCGGTGCACCATGTCGAGCACCAACCGGTTGTGCGCGTGCGCGGTGTCGACGACCAGCACGTCGACTCCTGCATCGACGAGAGTCATCGCGCGCGTCCACGAATCGTCGCCGACACCGACGGCCGCGCCGACGAGCAGTCGACCGTCGCTGTCCTTGGTGGACAGCGGGAACTGTTCGGTCTTGACGAAGTCCTTGACCGTGATCAGCCCGGTCAGCTTGCCGTGGCCGTCGACGATCGGAAGCTTCTCAATCTTGTAGCGGCGCAACAGACCTAGCGCCGCTTCGGCGGAAACACCCGCTTGCGCAGTGATCAGCGGCGCCTTCGTCATCACCTCCGAGACCGGCTTGCTCATGTCGACTTCGAAGCGCATGTCGCGGTTGGTGATGATGCCGACCAGGGCACCGTCGGCGTCCACCACCGGCAGGCCGGAGATCCGGAACCGGGCGCACATGGCGTCGACCTCGGCCAGGGTGTTGTCCGGCGAGCAGGTGACCGGGTCGGTGACCATACCTG
>DASRJA010000456.1:0-3205 GCA_035649695.1 Mycobacterium sp.
TGATCTCGTCGGCTGTCGCCGACTTCTTCAGCTCGGCGGTCAGGTCGGTGACCGAGCCCGTGGGGATCGGCACCCGCAGGGCGTAGCCGTCCAGCTTGCCCTTCAGCTCGGGAAGCACCAGCCCGATGGCCTTTGCGGCGCCGGTCGAGGTCGGCACGATGTTGATCGCGGCGGCGCGGGCGCGGCGCAGGTCCTTGTGCGGGCCGTCCTGAAGGTTCTGGTCCTGCGTGTACGCATGGATCGTCGTCATCAAACCTTTGACGATGCCGAACTCGTCGTTGAGCACCTTGGCCAGCGGGCCGAGGCAGTTCGTGGTGCACGAGGCGTTGGAGATGATGTTCTGGCTGCCGTCGTACTTGTCGTCGTTAACGCCGAGCACGATCGTGATGTCCTCGTCGGTGGCAGGCGCGGAAATGATGACCTTCTTGGCGCCAGCGTCGAGGTGGCCCTTGGCCTTGGCGGCGTTGGTGAAGATGCCGGTGGACTCGACGACCACGTCGACGCCCAGGTCACCCCAGGGAAGCGCGGCGGGGCCCTCCTTGACCTCGAGCGCCTTGATCTTGGTGTTGCCGACGACGATGGTGTCCTCGCCCTCAAGGCTGACATCCTCGGGGTAGCGGCCGAGGATCGAGTCGAATTTCAGCAGGTGCGCCAGCGTGGCGTTGTCGGTGAGGTCGTTGACCGCGATCACCTCGATGTCGGTGCTCTTGCCCTCGGCCTTCTGTGCCGCCAGTGCTCGGTAGAAGTTGCGTCCGATGCGGCCGAAGCCGTTCACGCCGACCCGGATGGTCACTTGTCTCTCCCTGTTAGTTGCCTTGTTTCTCGGCGCCCAGCCTAGTGGTGTGATACTCGCCATGCGCGGGCTGGTCAGTGGACGGCCGAGCTCTGGTCCGCGCCGGGGTTGCCCAGCCATTTCTGCCTGAGCTTCGGCAAAGTCCCGTTGTCTTCCAGCTCGGCTTGCGCGACGGTGATGCGGCCGAGCAGTGCCTGGTCATCGAGCGGGACGGCGATGGCGATGTTCTCCACGGAGATGCCGCGCTGCACGACCTCGACCCCGGCGATCGGCTTGACCAGTTCGGTCAGCACCGGCCCCAGCTTCATGAAGGCATCGCAGGCGCCGTTGGTCAGGTCGGTCAGCGCGGTGCGGATGGTGCCGTAGTCGTAGGTGCGAACGGTCTTGGCTTTGCCGTCGGCGACGAGGCGGTTTGCCATCGGCTGGCTGGTGTTGCCCTGCTGCACACCGATGACGAGGCCTTGGAGGTCGTCGACGGACTTCACGTGGGGCAGCCTGGTGGTGTCGACGGCCAGCGACTGGCCGGAGATGAGGTAGGGCGGGACGAACTTCGCCTTGGTCTCGCGTTCGGGTGTGACGGTTGTGCCCGCGATCACGCAGTCATATGCGGTGCCCAGGCCGTCGAAGATGCCGTTGAAGTCGGTTCCCTGGTACGGGATGAATTCGACGGAGGCACCAATTGCTTTGGCGATTGCGGTCATTAGATCGATGTCGAGGCCACCGTTGTCCGGCATGCCATTGAACGGCGGATCCGGAAATGCGGCACCAACCCGAAGTGCGCTCACGGCGTCAACTGTATGTCCGGCGATGGTTCCGGCGGCCGTTTGAGTAGCGCACAGAGCGGGGAGACTTCCGGATATGGAAGACCCATCGACCTGCGGCCAAGGTTTATCGAGTCGATCGCCTCTGCCTGCCAAGCTCGGGGAGTTGCTCACGGCGCTCGCACAGGTCCTCGAAGCACACATGAGGGCACTCGAACCCACAGACGTCAACGCGAGAAAAGAGCTCGACGCCTACGCGACGTTGGTGACGGGGCATCGGGATATCGCCGACCGATTGGCAGCGATCTCTGAGCAAATGGCCGGGTACCGGGATCTGCCAATGGCACCGCACAACGAAGCTTCGATGTCAGACACGGTGGCTCACAAAGCCTTTGAGAGATTTATCCGGCGTGAGCAGGCGCTTGCCGCATTGCTGCAGGACCAGTTAGCGCAGGACGAGCAGATGCTTCGTGCGATGTCGGGATCCCCTGACTGATTTCGAGGTCATGGTCACCCTCGGATTAACGCGCCAAGAATGTGCCAAGGCCGGCCACGGATGCTGACTCTGACTCACAACGGGTAACCCGGGCCGCCGGGAACGCTTCGTATGCAAGGAGAACGGCATGAAGAACGTCATCGTCGGGGCGCTGCTGTCGGGCAGCGTCGCGCTGGCCGGACTGGGGCTGAGTATCGGCACCGCCCAGGCATTCGTGCCGCAGCCCGATCCACCCGGCAAGGTCGCACCGTCGCAGAATGTGAATCCGGGCGAAATTCGCGGCTTCGACCCGCAACCAGACCCGCCGGGGGCTAAACCGTCCCGGCAGCTGAATCCGGGCGTCATCCATGGGTTCAACCCGCAACCGGAACCGCCCGTCGGCTAACGGGATTGATGCATCTGCCGTGGAAAGCTAGGCGTCTTCGAGCAAGTCTGGCGTGACGGCGGACTCGGTGTCGGGAATGCCTTCTTGTTTGGCCTTGCGGTCGGCCATCGACAGCAGCCGCCGAATCCGGCCTGCCACAGCATCTTTCGTCATCGGCGGGTCAGCCAGGCGACCCAGTTCCTCCAGCGACGCCTGCCGGTGCTCGACACGCAGCTTGCCCGCGGCGGCCAGATGATCTGGCACGGTGTCGCCGAGGATCTCCAATGCCCGCTCCACCCGGGCCGCTGCCGCCACCGCTGCCCGGGCCGATCGCCGCAGGTTCGCGTCGTCGAAGTTGGCCAGCCGATTCGCGGTCGCCCGCACCTCACGACGCATCCGTCGCTCTTCCCAAACCAGCCGGGTGTCCTGCGCGCCCATCCGCGTCAGTAACGCACCGATAGCTTCGCCGTCGCGCACCACCACGCGGTCGCTGCCTCGCACCTCACGCGCCTTCGCGCTGACCCCCAGCCGCCGCGCCGCGCCGACGAGCGCCAGCGCCGCCTCCGGTCCAGGGCAGCTCACCTCCAGCGCCGACGATCGACCCGGCTCGGTCAGCGATCCGTGCGCCAAAAACGCTCCGCGCCAAGCAGCTTCGGCATCGGCAACGCTGCCGCCGACCACCTGCGCGGGCAGGCCGCGCACCGGTCGGCCACGCAGATCGAGCAGTCCCGTCTGGCGCGCCAGCGCTTCTCCGTCCTTCGCTACCCGCACCACGTAACGCGTGCTCTTGC
>DASRJA010000457.1:0-10354 GCA_035649695.1 Mycobacterium sp.
CGGGTCGAGTTCCTTGACCGACGACAGCAGCCGCCAATGCTGTCCCTTCGGCGGCACAGGCACCGAACGCAGCGTCCAGCCCAGCTCGGCGAGCAACCGGTCGGCCTTGCGGTGGTTGCAGGTCGAGCACGCAGCCACGCAGTTCTCCCAGGTGTGGTCGCCACCGCGGCTGCGCGGCACCACGTGGTCGACGGTGTCGGCCTTGCCGCCGCAGTAGGCGCAGCGGAACCGGTCGCGGTGCATCAGCGCCGCACGCGTCATCGGGATGCGCGCCCGGTAAGGCACTCGGACGTAGGAATGCAGCCGGATCACTGACGGCACCACGATCGACCGGGTCGCGGAGTGGATCACCGGCCCGTTCGGGTCGTCGTGCACCACGCTTGCTTTGCCGCACATCAGCATGATGACCGCCCGCCGCATGGGCAGAGCGGTCAACGGTTCGTAGGTGGAATTCAATAGCAGCACGCGCCGGCGGCCCCAGAGGGAGCCTTCGTTCGTACTAGGGGGATGGGTATCGACGCTGTGCAAGACGCGCGACTGCGCATGCGTTACCGCGGGCCCAGATAAGCCCGCCGCGGCCCCGTGGTGGCGGTGGCCGCGGCTCTTCTTGCGATGCGCCATACGTCCTCCGACCGACAGTCCACCACGGATTGGGGACAAACGCACGACAATTCTGCCTGTGTTCGCTGGTCAGTCCCGTGAACACCTGGTGACGTAGCCGGTTACCGGCCACATGGACAATGGAGCGCGTGACACAGCCGCAGCGCTCGTATTACGAAGAAGTCGGTGGCCACGACACGTTCAATGCGATCGTGTCGCGGTTCTACCAGCTGGTCCGCGAGGACGAGATCCTGCGTCCGCTCTATCCGGAGGATGAGCTCGACGCCGCGGAAGAGCGGCTGCGAATGTTCCTCGAGCAGTACTGGGGCGGCCCGCGGACCTACTCCGACCGTCGTGGCCATCCCCGGCTGCGGATGCGGCATGCGCCGTTCAAGATCGGCTACATTGAGCGCGACGCGTGGCTGCGCTGTATGCACACGGCCGTCGCGGAGATCGACTCGCAGACGCTCGACGACGAGCATCGCAAGGAACTGATCGCCTACCTGGAGATGGCGGCTCATTCGATGGTCAACTCACCGTTCTGATGACAACACCCTGGTGGTCGCACGCGCTGTTCTATCAGGTCTATCCGCGGTCGTTCCGGGATAGCGACGGCGACGGCGTCGGTGACCTCGACGGCGTGACGGCGAAGCTGGACTACCTCAAGACGCTCGGCATCGACGCAATCTGGCTCAATCCGGTGATGGTCTCGCCGATGGCCGACAACGGCTACGACGTGGCGGACCCCCGCGACGTCGACCCGCTGTTCGGCGGCATCGAGGCGCTTGACCGGCTGACCGACGCCGCGCACCGGTTGGGCATGAAAGTGACGATGGACCTGGTGCCCAACCACACCAGTTCGCAGCATCCGTGGTTTCAGGCGGCGTTGGCCGCAAGCCCGGGCAGCGACCAGCGCGAGCGCTACATCTTCCGCGACGGCATCGGCCCCGGCGGCGTCCATCCGCCGAACAACTGGGTGTCGATCTTCGGCGGCCCCGCGTGGACCCGCGTCATCGAGGCCGACGGCAATCCAGGCCAGTGGTACCTGCACCTGTTCGACGCCGAGCAGCCGGACTTGAACTGGGAGAACCCCGAGGTCTTCGAGGACCTGGAGAAGACGTTGCGGTTCTGGCTGGAGCGCGGCATCGACGGCTTCCGCATCGACGTCGCCCACGGCATGGCCAAGCCACCGGGCTTGCCGGACATGGAGACCATCACGGCCGAGTTGCTGCTGGCCGACATGGATGACGACCCGCGGTTCAACAACGAGGGCGTGCACGAGATCCACCGCCAGATCCGCCGGGTGTTCAACGACTACCCGGACGCGGTCGCCATCGGCGAGGTGTGGGTGTACGACAACGAGCAGTTCTCCCGATACGTGCGCCACGACGAGCTGCACCTTGGGTTCAACTTCCGGCTGCTGCGGGCGAAGTTCGATGCGACGGACATCCGCGGGGCCATCGAGAATTCGATGACGGCCGCGGCGATGGTGGACGCGGTACCGACCTGGACGCTTGCCAATCACGACGTCGATCGCGAGGTGACCCGCTACGGCGACGGGGCAATCGGCTTGGCCCGCGCGCGGGCGATGGCGTTGGTGATGCTGGCCCTGCCAGGCGCGGTGTTCATCTACAACGGCGAGGAGCTCGGCCTGCCGAACGTCGAGCTGCCCGACGAGGCCCTGCGCGACCCGGTGTGGGAGCGGTCCGGCCACACCAGGCGCGGCCGCGACGCGTCGCGGGTGCCGGTGCCGTGGGACGGCGACGCTCCCCCGTTCGGCTTCTCTTCCAGTTCTGACACGTGGCTGCCGCTACCGCCAGGATGGGCGGCACTGACAGTGGCGAAGCAGCTCGGCGACCCCGACTCTATGCTGTCATTCTTCCGGCGCGTATTCGAATTGCGCGGCAGCCGTCCGGAATTCGGCGGCGCCACCCTCGAATGGCTCGACTCCCCCGCTGGCACTGTGGTGTTCCGAGTCAGCAGCGGCTTGGTGTGTGCGCTCAACGCCGGCCGGCGTTCGATGGCCCTGCCCGACGGCGAGGTGTTGTTGGCCAGCGGCGCGTTGGTGGATGGCAAGCTGCCGCCGAACACCGCCGCCTGGCTGGTGTAGTTCTCCGCGCGAGCAGACGCAAAACTTCCCATTTCACGCCGAGAATGGGCATGTTTGCGTCTGCTCGCGCTCAATGAGTCACCTCAAGACCAGGGCGGGGTCGCCGCGGCGGCGATACACCGAACCGAAGCGGGCGTCGATGCGCAACCACGCTGGCAGCACGCGCACCCGAACGATCTCGTCGGCAGCGACAGTGCCTGGGTCCAACTCCTCCGCAGCGCCCGACTGCGGCAGGAAACCCATTGCAGTCAAGGCGAATACACACCGCATCGGGATGCCGACACTGGCGTCGCCCGAACTGACGGCCACCACCTCCTGATCCAGCAGCGACGCGGGTGGCCCATGCGCGCTCGAGTGCTCCTTCGCCAGCGCGACGCCGCGCTGCGCTAGGTCGAGCACCGCACGCGCTGGCACGTCGTCGAGGTGGACGAAGCCTGTCTCGGGCGGAAGCGCGCCGCGCCACGCGGAATCCATCGGGAATCCGGGTTCGACGTAACCGCTGCGGTCCATCGCCGTCAGCCCAGCGGACAGCGCATCGGCTCCTGCGCTCAGATCGGCCGGCTTGATGCGCCCACGCACAACCCGGCTGGCCAGCACGTCGAAACCCGTTGCCACCCAGGCGACCACGAGTCCCCCGGCCCGCTCCCGCAGCCGAACGACCGCGGCATCGTCGAGCCGCAATGCCCGTTCGGCGAACGTCGTCAGGTCCTCACGGTGTGTGACGTCGTCGAGCCAGATACCGCGTTCGGGTTCAGTCATCGAAGGTAGTGCTGCAGATACTCACGCTGGACGGACGAAAGCCGCTCCAGCCGTTGCTCCTTGATGTGGACGGCGGCAAGCTGCGTCTCAGCGATCACCGACGGTTTGGAGTCCGCGCCCCTCCTCACCGAGCGCACCTCATAGCCGATCGTGAAGTCGACGGCCCGCACCCGCTTCGACCACATCGTCACCTGCAGCGGCGAATCAATCAGGCGCAGCTGACCCTTGTAGAGGATCTTGACCTCGTGGATCAGCAGCCCGATCTCCTCGATCACAGACTCGAACGGCTCACGCAGAAAAGGGATTCTGGCCTCTTCGAGGATGGTGACCATGGTGGCGTGGTTGATGTGCTGATACATGTCAATGTCCGACCACCGCACATGCACCGGCGCGACAAAGCCAGTCACCCAGTTGTCCCCGTTCCACTCGTTCTCGTCATGCTGCGCAGCTGTCGCGCGGCGACCGACAGCGTCGCCAGGTCGAGCTCGCCACTTTCATAGATCTCGGTCAGCGTGCGCTGCGCCCGGCTCACACGGGAGCTGTTGGTCGTCTCCCACTCGGCGATCTTCTCCTCGCCACTCTCGTCCGGCTCCCCGACCGCCAGCACATCGAAGCACAGCGCCCTAATCGAACCGTAGATGTCGTCGCGAATCGCCAAGCGGGCCAACGAATGCCAGCGATCGTCGCGCACGAGTCGGGACACCGCGGTCAGCAAGCCATCGGTGCCGAGGCGGTCCATCAGCGCGAAATAAGTGTCGGCAACCTCGCCCGGGTCACGGTCGATGATGTCGGCGATGTCGATCACGTCGAGCAGGCTGTACTGGTACAGCCCAGTGGCGACCATATGCGCCAGTTCCTCCGAGACACCGTGCGAACTGAACTCGCGGGCTTCCTTGTCGACGATGGCTTTGTCATCGCCACGCAGCCACTCCGACATCCGCGGTGTCAGCACACGGACCTTTTCCGCGAACCGGTTGATCTCGGCGCCCACCGCCAGCGGCTGCGGCCGATAGTTGAGCAGCCAGCGTCCCGAGCGATCGACCAGCCGGCGCAGATCCAACGTCATCCGGTCCGACACGGCCACCGAGACATTCGCCGCCCGGATCTCCCGCCACACCTCACTGATCCGGAAGATCGCGTTCGCCGCGACGTAGCTGCGCACTGCGTCGACCGGTCCGACGCCGACGTCTTCGGAGACCCGGTATGCGAAGGTGATGCCGCTGGTGTCGACGAGATCGTTGACCAGCATGGTCGTGACGATTTCCCGGCGCAGCTGATGTTGGCGGATATCGCCGGCGAACTGCTCGCGCAGGTTGGACGGGAAGTACCACGGCAGCCGAGAGGCGAACACCTCCTGATCGGGCAGCTCGCTGGCGAGCAGATCGTCCTTCAGCGCCAGCTTCACATGGGCCATCAGCGTCGCGAGTTCGGGTGAGGTGAGCCCGATTCCAGCTTCTGTACGGCGCCCGATCTCCTTCTCGGACGGCAACGCCTCGAGCTCGCGGTTGAGCCCGCGGTCCTTGACGAAATCCTTGATCATCCGAGCGTGCACCGGTAGCAGGCTGGCCGCGTTGGCGCGGCTGGTGCCCATCAGGTCGTTTTGATCCTCGTTGTCGGCCAACACCAGTCGGCCGACCTCGTCGGTCATCGATACCAGCAGGGCGGTCCGGTCCTCGGCTTTGACCTTGCCGGCAGTGACCAGTGAGTCGATCAGGATCTTGATGTTGACCTCATGGTCGGAGCAGTCGACACCGGCCGAGTTGTCCAATGCGTCGGTGTTGCAGCGGCCGCCAGCAAGGCAGAACTCGATGCGGCCCAGCGAGGTGACGCCCAAGTTGCCGCCTTCACCGATCACCTTGGCGCGCACCTGATTTCCGGTCACTCGGACCGGGTCGTTGGCGCGGTCACCGACGTCGGCATCCGATTCCGTCTCTGCCTTGATGTACGTGCCGATGCCGCCGTTGAACAGCAGGTCGGCCGGGGCCTTCAGGATTGCCTTCATCAAAGCCGGGGGCGTCATCTCCTCGACGCTCTCGGCGATGCCCAAGGCGGCGCGGGCCTGCGGGCTGATCGGGATGGACTTCTGTTCGCGGCTGTACACGCCGCCGCCCGCGCTGATCAGCGACGCGTTGTAATCCTCCCAGCTGGACCGCGGCAGCTCGAAGAGTCGTTTGCGCTCATCCCACGACGCGGCCGCGTCCGGGTCGGGGTCGATGAAGATGTGCCGATGATCGAACGCTGCCAATAGCCGGATGTGTTGGGACAGCAGCATGCCGTTGCCGAAGACGTCGCCGCTCATATCGCCGACGCCGACGACCGTGAAGTCCTCGGTTTGGGTGTCGACGCCCATCTCGCGGAAGTGCCGCTTGACGGCCTCCCACGCGCCCTTGGCGGTGATGCCCATCGCCTTGTGGTCGTAGCCGACCGAACCGCCGGATGCGAACGCGTCGCCGAGCCAGAACCCGTACGACGCGGCCACCTCGTTGGCGATGTCGGAGAACGTGGCAGTGCCCTTATCGGCGGCCACCACGAGGTATGCGTCGTCGCTGTCGCGCCGCACCACATCGGTCGGGGTGACGACGTCGCCGGTGGCCTTGTCGACGTTGTCGGTGAGGTCGAGCAGCCCGGCGATGAACAGCTTGTAGCACGCCACACCTTCATTTCGGTGCGCGTCGCGGTCGGCGGCGGCATCGCCGGTGGGCTTCGGGGGCTTCTTGACGACGAAGCCGCCCTTGGCTCCGACCGGGACGATGACCGCGTTCTTCACCGCCTGCGCCTTGACGAGGCCGAGAATCTCGGTGCGGAAGTCCTCCCGGCGGTCCGACCATCGAAGACCGCCGCGCGCCACGTGACCGAATCGCAGGTGCACGCCCTCGACCCGCGGCGAGTACACGAAGATCTCGAACTTGGGCCGGGGCAACGGCAGTTCGTCGATCAGGCGGGGGTTGAGTTTGACCGACAGCACGTTCTGCTGGCGCGCCGAGTCCGGGTTGCTGACAAAGTAATTGGTCCGCAGCGTGGCCTGGATCATCGATGCGAACGCCCGCAGTACCCGGTCGGTGTCGAGGCTGACGAGTGCGTCGATGTCCGCCGCGACGGCGGCGGCGGCCGTCTGCGCGGCACTGCGCCGCGCCTCGTCTGGGGGCGTCGGGTCGAACAACGCCTGGAACAACTCGATCAACGATCGCGCGGTGCCTGCATTGTCGTTGACCACAGTTTCGATGTGCGACTGGCTGTACGGAAAACCCGCCTGCCGCAGGTATTTCGCGTATGCGCGCAACACAACCACCTGTTGCCAGGTCAGGCCCGCCCGCAGCACCAACTCGTTGAAGCGATCGATCTCGGCGCGACCGTGCCAGATCGCGGTGACGGCGTCGGCAAACCGGTCGGCCATCGCCGCGCGTTCCGGGCCGGCCGGCGGCGTCGGGATGTCTGGATGCGGCGAAATCTTGAACTGGTAGATCCAGATCGGCAATCCGTCGGGCCGGGTCACTGTGAACGGGCGCTCCTCGAGCGCTACCACTCCCATCGACTGCAGCATCGGCAGCAGCTGGCTCAGCGACGCCGACCGTCCACCCAGATACCACGTGAGCTGCGCGACCCCGTCGGGACCGCGGTCGCCAAGCACCAGTCTGACCGTATTGTCTTGCAGCTCTTCGATGATCGCGATGTCGGTGATCGCGTCCAGCGGCGCGATCGCCTGCTTGTAGACCTCCGGAAACGCCGCCGAATAGTGCTCGGCCTTGGCCTGGTTGATCGAGCCCGTCTTCACCGCGCCAATCAGCCGGTCCCCCCAGGTCCTGGCGGCCTCGGTGAGCAGGTCCTGGATTCGGGACTCGTTATCGAGCGAGACGTCGATGTCCTGCGGACGACGGCCCTCGGGCAGCCGCACCGTGAAATGCACGACGGCCCATGGTGATTCGCTGACGCGCGCGGCATAGTCGATGCTCACCCCGCCCAGTTCGCGGACCAGGATGTCCTGCATCGCCAGACGCACCGCGGTGGTGTACCGGTCGCGCGGCAGGTACACCAGGCATGACACGAAGTGCGCGAGTTGATCGGCGCGCAGGAACAGCAGCGTTCGACGCCGTGAGCCGAGATCGACCACCGCCATCGCCATGTCCAGGAGTTCTCTCGCGGACAGCGCGAACAGCTCCGAACGCGGGATGGTCTGGATGATGTCCAGCAGCAGCTGGCCGGGATGGCTCGGGTCTCGGTGCGCCATCGCGAGCGCGTCGTTGACCCGTCGCGAAACCAACGGAATTTCAAGCACATTGGCGTTCATGGCGGCCACCGTGAACAACCCGACGAAGCGGTGCTCGATCGCCTCTCCTCTGGCGTGTTCGCGGACCACCACGATGTACGGGTACGCGCCGTAGCGCAGGTAGCTCGGCATGGTGGCCTGCGCCAGCACTAACAGGTCGTCGCTGGTGGTGAGCTGCGGAAGCACGTCGGTGCGCAGCCGGAGCACACCGAGACGGCTGGACGGGTCGACCGAGGACTGGCCGTCGCGGACCTGACAGCGCTGGTAGCCCAGCAGCACGAAGTGGCCGTCGGCCAGCCAGCGCAGCAGCGCGGCGACATCCTTGCGGTCGGAGCCGGGAAACCTGCCCTCGGAATCAAAGTCGAGTTCGGCCGCCAGGCTGCGCAGCATGGCCGCCATCGAGGTGGAGTCCAGCCCCACCTGACGGGCGTCGGCGAGAACGCTGGGCAGCAGGCGCTTGACCTCCTCCACCGCCTTGGGGTCGACCGACTCCGTCAGCTGGACGTGGATCCAGGCCTCGTCGATACCGTCCCCGAACGGGGCGTCGGATGCCGGCTCGATTGCCAGCAGGTCGCCGCTGGGCCCCCGGCGTGCCCGGAACACCGGATTCATGATCGCTGTGTAGGCCACCCCGAGCCGGTGCAGCAGCACGGTGACGGAGTCCATCAACATCGCGGCGTTATCGGTGACGATCTGCAACGCCGGGCCGAACCCGCCCGCGTCGTCGCCGGCGTAGCTCGCGACCCGGGTGTCCCCGAAGGACCGGTGCCGACCGAGTCGAAGGTGTGCGTCCACCAGTGCCGGCGACACCATGCCCGCCACCGTCCGCTGCAGGGGCGCGGTGACCGCCGAGTCGGCACCCGGCGCGTCCCCGTGCGGGCCGCGATAGGTCGACATGTAGGCCCGGGCGAGCCTGGCGATGGCGGCCTGGCTCAGCGGCGGCGAGTCGGTCGATCCGCCGACACCTGTGCCAGTCCCCGGATTCACCGTCATCGCACCGCTCCTACTCGCACCCGCGTGCCGACGCTGGCCCGCACAGGCGACATTAGTCGCGCGTGAGCCGGCGGTGGGTCACCCTGTGCGGACGGGCCGCTTCGATACCAAGTCGTTCCACTTTGTTCTCTTCGTAGGCGGCGAAGTTGCCCTCGAACCAGAACCATTTGGCCTCGTTGTCGTCGTCGCCCTCCCACGCCAGGATGTGCGTGCACGTGCGGTCGAGGAACCACCGGTCGTGGGAAATCACCACCGCGCAGCCGGGGAAGTTGTCCAGCGCGTTCTCCAGCGAGCTCAATGTTTCCACGTCCAGGTCGTTGGTCGGCTCGTCGAGCAGGATCAGGTTGCCGCCCTCTTTGAGGGTGAGCGCCAGGTTGAGCCGGTTGCGTTCACCGCCGGACAGCACGCCTGCGGGTTTCTGCTGGTCCGGCCCCTTGAAACCGAACGCCGAGACGTAGGCGCGCGAAGGGATCTCGTTCTGGCCGACCTCGATGTAGTCCAACTTGTCGGAGACGACCTCCCAGACCGTTTTCTTGGGGTCGATCCCGGCCCGGCTCTGATCGACGTAGCTCAGCTTGACGGTGTCGCCGACCCTGACGGTGCCGCTGTCCGGCTGCTCAAGGCCGACGATGGTCTTGAACAGCGTGGTCTTGCCGACACCGTTCGGGCCGATGACGCCGACGATGCCGTTGCGCGGCAGCGTGAACGACAGATCCTTGATCAGCGGCCGACCCTCGAAGCCCTTGTCGAGGTGCTCGACCTCGACAACGACACTGCCCAGGCGTGGACCGATCGGGATCTGGATTTCCTCGAAGTCGAGCTTCCGCGTCTTCTCGGCCTCCGTCGCCATCTCCTCGTAGCGCTGCAGGCGGGCCTTGCTCTTGGCCTGCCGAGCCTTTACCCCCGAGCGCACCCACGCGAGCTCATCCCTGAGTCGCTTCTGCAGCTTGGCGTCCTTGCGGCCCTGCACCGCGATGCGTTCGGCCTTCTTCTCCAAGTAAGTGGAGTAATTGCCCTCGTACGGGTAGGCGCGGCCGCGGTCGAGTTCGAGAATCCACTCGGCCACGTTGTCCAGGAAGTACCGGTCGTGGGTGACGGCCAGGATCGCGCCCTTGTACTGCGCGAGGTGCTGTTCGAGCCACAAAACGCTCTCGGCGTCGAGGTGGTTCGTCGGTTCGTCGAGCAGCAGTAGATCGGGCTTCGACAGCAGCAGCTTGCAGAGCGCCACCCGGCGCTTCTCACCACCGGACAGGTGTGTGACGGGTTCGTCGGCCGGCGGGCAGCGGAGCGCGTCCATCGCCTGCTCCAGCTGGGAATCGATGTCCCACGCGTCGGCCGCGTCCAGCTCCTCCTGCAGATGGCCCATCTCCTCCATCAGCTCGTCGGAGTAGTCGGTGGCCATCAGCTCGGCGACCTCGTTGTAGCGGTTGAGTTTGGCCTTGATGGCCACGCCTTCCTCGACGTTCTCGCGCACCGTCTTTGTCTCATCGAGCTGGGGCTCCTGCTGCAGGATGCCGACCGTCGCACCGGGCTGTAAGAGGGCGTCGCCGTTGTTGGGGATGTCCAGTCCGGCCATGATCCGCAAGACGCTCGACTTGCCGGCCCCGTTCGGGCCGACGACGCCGATC
>DASRJA010000458.1:0-2425 GCA_035649695.1 Mycobacterium sp.
GTACCGATCGGATGGAATGTTCGGCGCGGTCGACCAGGGACGGGTCGACGCCATCCAGCAGGCGCCGACCGATGTTGCCGGCCGTGCCCCACAGCAGGATGAATATCACGGTGCTGATCAGCAGGCCGACGACCGGATCGGCCAGCGGGAAACCGGCCCACACCCCGATCACGCCGAGTACCACGGCCAGCGAGGTGAACCCGTCGGTGCGGGCATGCAGGCCGTCGGCGACCAGCGCCGCGGAGCGGATCCGGCGGCCCACCCGGATCCGATAGACGGCGACCAGCTCGTTGCCGGCGAACCCGATCAGCCCGGCGGCAAGCACCCAGCCCAGATTCGTCAACGGTTGCGGCTCGAAGAGCCGGCGGATCGACTGGTATGCGGCCAATACCGCCGACGACGTGATCATCGTGACGATGAACAGCCCAGCCAGGTCCTCCACGCGTCCGTAGCCGTAGGTATAGCGCCGCGTCGCCGCGCGTCGGGACAGCACGAACGCCACCCACAACGGGACCGCGGTCATCGCGTCGGAGAAGTTGTGGATTGTGTCGGCCAACAACGCCATCGACCCGCTAACGATCACCACGACGATCTGCAACGTCGCGGTGATCGCCAACAAGATCAGGCTGATCTTCACCGCCCGGATACCCGCGGTGCTGGCCTCCAGCGCGTCGTCGATCGAGTCGGCCGGGTCATGGCTGTGCGGCACGAACAAGCCATAAAAGAACCCCCTCATCCCCGTCGGGTGCTGATGACCGTGATCATGGTTATGAGCGTGCCCGCGACGGTGCTCGTGGTCATGGCTTTGATCGTGGTCGTGGCGATCCTGGACGTCGATCGAGTTGCTGTCCTCACCGTGAACATGTTGAGCGCTGTCGCCCGTCACCGATGCCGAATCGGTGTGTAAAGGATCATGCGGGCCGGTCGGATCGTCCGGGTGGACATGCCCGGCCGAGCCCGATGCGTGATTTTGCCAGTGGCCACCGACGTGCGGTTTCGCACCGTTCACCGGTCCCCTTCCTGCCGTGTCCGGTTGTGGTGACGCGGTTGGTCGTCCAGGGAGTGCTCGGCCTCGAACATGGCGTCGGTGACCAGCTCTAGGGGGTGCTCGTTGGCTAGCCGGTAGAACACCCGGTTGCCCTCGTGCCGGGTGGTCACGATCCGGGCCAGCCGCAGCTTCGCCAGATGCTGCGACACCGCGGCCGGCGATTTGCCCACGACCTCGGCTAGCGTGTTCACTGACAGCTCGCCGTCCTTCAGCGCCAGGACGATCCGCACCCGGGTCGCGTCCGCCAGCATCGTGAAGATCTCCACCGCCAGCTCCACCAGCTGATCGTCGACTTGGTCAGCCAGCGGCTGATCAACCCGTCTATCTGCGTGCATACGCAGATTATTGCACAGCCGTTTCTGGAACGCCGGGTTTCGCGCGGGCGGCGGCCTCGGCTCTGGAAATCCGATTCGGTCGAGACAGGCTAGCTGGGAAGTTCTCGGTGGCGGACGACGAGACGGGCGATCGGGTTCAGCCGGGTGGTTCCGATCAGCGGGCTTTCGAGGGCCACATCTGCGTCGAGTCCGCTGGTGGTCTGTTGCGTCGCCGTGAGCGCGGTGCGGAAGTCATAGATCCAGGCCTGTCCGCCGGGAGCGAGCACCCGGACGATCTCGTTGAGGCCGGCCGCCGGGTCGTCCCAGTGGTGGAGGCTGAGGGTGGAGACGACGAGGTGGACGGAGTTGTCGGCGAACGGCAGCGCAGCGGCGTCGCCGACCCGGTAGCGCAGGTTGCTTGTGCGGGTTCTGTTGGCGGTCCAGGTGGCGCGCGCGATCATCTCTTGGGACAGGTCAACGCCTTCGACCTCAACTGTGGGATAGGCCGCGGCGATCAGCCTGGGCACTCGGCCTGGCCCGGTTCCGACGTCCAGAACCACCGACCCGGCCGGAAGCCCGACGTCGCTCACGTCGGCGACGACCCTGCGGTACAAGGGTCTGGCGAGAACGCCGGAGAGCAGGTCGTAGCTCCTAGCGTGCCGGGCGAAGCCGTACATGTTGGCGTGGTTGCGGGTGCGATGGGCGGTGACAGTCATGGCATCTCCTACAGTTGTATCAAGCAACCTTTCCGATTTCAGAATAGGCGAAACAGTTGCGCGATACAACTGTCGGTTCCGTATTTCCCGACGACGAGCTGCGTCAAGGATTGCAACAGCTAATCCGGCTCAGCCGAATCCTGGAACCACACAGCAGCGTGGGGACAGATGCCTCATTGTCGGAAGTCATGGCACTGGGAGAGCTCACCGACGTTGAAGCAATGTCCCAACACGAACTGGCGCGGCGGCTAGGTTTAGAGAAAAGCACCGTCAGCCGCCTCGTGGCAGGACTCGTCGACCGCGGATGGGTATCACGAGCGCGGAACCCAGACAACCGACGCCTCTAC
>DASRJA010000459.1:0-4640 GCA_035649695.1 Mycobacterium sp.
AGCCCCGGTACCGGTGTGATCGCCGGCGGCGCCGCCCGTGCGGTGCTGGAATGCGCTGGCGTGCACGACATTCTGGCCAAGTCGTTGGGTAGCGACAACGCGATCAACGTGGTGCACGCCACTGTTGCCGCGCTGAAGCTGCTGCAGCGTCCGGAAGAGGTCGCGGCCCGGCGCGGGCTGCCGATCGAGGACGTGGCTCCGGCAGGCATGCTGCGGGCGCGGCGTGAGGCGGAGGCGCTTGCCGCGTCGGCCGCGCGTGAAGGGTCGGCGTAGACGATGGCAGAGCTGAAGATCACCCAGGTGCGAAGCACCATCGGTGCGCGCTGGAAGCAACGTGAAAGCCTACGGACGCTGGGGCTGCGGAAGATCCGCCAGTCCGTGGTCCGCGAGGACAACGCACAGACGCGTGGCCTGATCAAGGCCGTGCATCACCTCGTAGAGGTGGAGGAGGTCTAAAAAGATGACGCCGCTGAAGCTTCACGATTTAAGGCCGGCCGCCGGCTCGAAGACCGCGAAGACCCGCGTGGGACGCGGTGAGGGCTCGAAGGGCAAGACCGCCGGTCGCGGCACGAAGGGCACCAAGGCCCGCAAGAACGTCCCGGCGACGTTCGAGGGTGGCCAGATGCCGATCCACATGCGGCTGCCGAAGCTCAAGGGGTTCCGAAACCGGTTTCGCACCGAGTACGAGGTCGTCAACGTCGGCGACATCAACAAGCTGTTCCCTAAGGGCGGCGACGTCGGTGTCGACGAGCTGGTGGCCGCGGGTGCGGTGCGCAAGAACTCGTTGGTCAAGGTGCTCGGCGACGGCAAGCTGACCGTCAAGGTCAATGTCACCGCGCACAAGTTCAGCGGCAGTGCGCGCGAAAAGATCTCCGCCGCAGGCGGTTCCGCGACCGAGCTCTAGTTCGCTAACGAACGCGCAGACCCCCGCACGCTTAGGCGTGCGGGGCTTTTTGCGTTAGTGGGTTACTGGCCCCAGTTGAAGCAGCCGACACCGGGCACGCAGCCGCCGCCGCCCCATGGGCCGCCATGGCCGCACACACCCTCGGCGGTGCAACCGCCGCCGCCCAGCGGGCCGCCGCTGCCGCACGTTCCGTCTACCGTGCAGCCGCTGCCGCCGCCGGCGTCGCCTGAGCCACAGACGCCGTTGTAGCAGCCGTCACCGCCGGGGCTGAGGGGAATGGTGATACTCGATGCGCCCGTCGCCACGGCGAAGGACTCTGCTGCTGCAATCGGTGCCGCGGCGATCGCCGTCGCGGCTGCACCCGCCATGACCAGCGGGGCGATGAAATTCAAGATCGCCTTCATGACTCCGGTTTACCACCAAGATCACAAACTTAAAACAAGCTAATTTTCAGCGAAATTCTATGAGTCAGCTGAGCTGCGGAATCACCTCTGCAGCAAGCCGTTCCATCTGCTCGCGATCCTCCGCGACGTGCTCGCCGACGGGATTGAGCAGGATCATCTCGGCGCCGGCGTCGACGACCTCACGCAGTCCGCGCACCACATCGTCCGGGGTGCCGGACACCGGCACAGCCTCGATGCCCGGCATATCGCCGTAGATGCGATGCAACCCGGCGAGCACCCGTTCACGGGCGCGTGCCGCGTCGTCGTCGATCATCAGATAGACCCGCTTGCCGATGGTGAAGCCTTTCGGGTCCTTGGCTTGCTTGTCGAGCTCAGTGCGGACGGTCTTGACCGCGTCGACGAAGCTCGCAGTCGTCGACGAGCCCGCGCCGAGGAACGCATCGCCGAGGCGCACCGCACGGGCGAGCGCCTTAGGGGCGTTGGCGCCGAACCAGATTGGCGGATGCGGGCGTTGCACGGGCTTGGGCTCGATCGGCAAGCCGTCGACGTCTCTGAAGCGCCCGTGGAACGTCACGGTCGGTTGGTCGGACCATGCGGCCTTCATCAGCTCGAGTCCCTCGGTGAAGCTGCTGACGAAGGTCGACTTCTCTACGCCGAACGCCTCGAACTTGCGGAATCCGCCGCCCGGCGCGACGCCAACGTCGAGCCGGCCGTGGCTGAGTCGGTCGACGGCGGTGACGTTGGCGGCCAGTTGCAGCGGATCATGCAGGGAGGTGATCAGCACCGCGACGCCGAGCCGCAGCCGGGTGGTACACGCGGCGGCATAGGCCAGCAGTTCCAGCGGGGCGATCAACGGTGAGCGTCCGATGGTCTGCTCTAGCGTCCAGCCGCCTTCGAAACCGAGTTCCTCGGCGCGGCCCAGATAGATCTTGAAGCCGAATTCGTCGAAGCCGTCGGTGTCGCGTTGGGGAATTGAGATCGAGAACCGCACACATCCACCGTAGGCGCGCCCGACGCCGTGATGTGATGAGCCGATGGCCGACATCGTCGAGCGCTACCTTCGTGCCATCGCGTCGCACGACTGGGACGTGGTCGACGACTGCATAGTCGACGATGTCGTCCGCGTCGGGCCCTATGGGGACCGCTACGCCGGTCGCGTCGAATATCTCGCCTTCATCGCCGATCTGATGCCGAAGCTGATGGGCTATGCGATGAAGCTCGGCAGGGTGACCTATGCGAGTGACGCGCTGGCGTTCGCCGAGCTCAGCGAGACCGTGGAGGTCGACGGCAAGCCCATGGTCACCCCCGAAGTGCTCGTTTTCGAGCTCACCGGTGATGGGCGCATCGCGCGGGTCGAGGTCTTCATCCAGACGCCGGCGGGCTAGCACCCGGGCGTCGGTACGCTCGACTCATGTTTGGATTCCTGCCCGGCATCCCCGGCGCCGACGACATTCGCAACCTGGCACGGCGGGTGGACACCGCCCGGCACCACGGAGTCCCGAACGGGTGTGTGCTCGAGCTGGATCTGCAGGTCCTGCCACACGAGACGGGTGGCTTCGATCCGTTCGCGATGATCGCCAGCGGAGGCCGGCCACTGATGTTGCGCGAAGCCGTCGCCGCCATCCACCGCGCCACCGAGGACCCGCGGGTGGCCGGGCTCATTGCCCGCGTTCAGATTCCCGCCGCCGCAGCGGGCCCGGTGCAGGAACTGCGCGACGCCATCAGCGCCTTCAGTGACGTCAAGGCCTCGCTGGCGTGGGCCGAGACGTATCCCGGCACGCTGTCGTACTACCTGGCATCGGCGTTCCGTGAGGTCTGGATGCAGCCGTCGGGCACCGTCGGACTTGTCGGTTTCGCCACCAACGCGATGTTTCTCCGCGACGCGCTCGACAAGGCGGGTATCGAGGCGCAGTTCATCGCGCGCGGCGAATACAAGTCGGCGGCAAACCTATTCACGCAGGACCGCTACACCGAACCGCACCGCGAGGCCGACAGCCGGCTGATCGAAAGCCTGCACAGCCAGGTGCGGCAGGCGGTCGCCCAGTCACGTCATCTCGAATCCGACGAGGTTGACGCGCTCGCCGACAAGGCGCCACTGCTGCGCGACGACGCCGTGACTGGACGCCTGGTCGACCGCATCGGCTTCCGCGACGAGGCCTACGCGCGCATCGGTGAACTCGTTGGCGCACAGGGGGTTTCGCCGGAAACCGGCGACGCCGACTCCGAGGATGCGCCACCGCGGCTATATCTGTCGCGGTATGCCCGCGCGAAGGCATCGCGGCCGACACCGCCCATGCCGTCGATCCCGGGTCGTCAGAAGCCGACCGTCGCCGTCGTCACCGTGCACGGTCCGATCGTCAGCGGCCGCGGTGGTCCGCAGGTGCTGCCGCTGGGGCGCTCGAACGCCGGCGGTGACACCATCGCCGCGGCGCTGCGTGAGGCTGCCGCCGACGATTCGGTGTCGGCGATCGTGCTGCGAGTGGACAGTCCCGGCGGATCGGTCACCGGCTCGGAAACCATTTGGCGCGAAGTGAATCGAGTGCGTGAGGGCGGTAAGCCGGTGGTCGCGTCGATGGGGGCGGTCGCGGCGTCGGGTGGCTACTACGTGTCGATGGGCGCCGACGCGATCGTCGCCAACCCCGGAACGATCACCGGCTCGATCGGCGTGGTGACCGGCAAGTTGATCGCTCGCGAGCTCAAGGACCGCCTCGGCGTCGGGTCGGATTCCGTGCGTACCAATCCGAACGCCGATGCGTGGTCAATCAACCAGCCATTCACCGACGAGCAGCACGCGCACGTCGAGGCCGAGGCCGACCTGTTCTACACCGACTTCGTCGAGCGGGTGGCGAAGGGCAGGAAGATGACCGTCGAGGCCGTCGACGCAATCGCGCGTGGCCGGGTGTGGACGGGTGCCGATGCATTGGAGCGCGGGCTGGTCGACGAGCTCGGCGGTTTGCGTGCGGCGATCACCCGGGCCAAGGTGCTGGCCGGTCTGGAGCCCGACACCGACGTCCGCGTGGTGGGCTACCCCGGCTCGTCGTTGATGGATCTCCTGCGGCCCAAGCCGTCGTCGCAACCCGCAGCCGCATCGCTGCCGGACGCAGTGGGCGCGCTTGTCGGCCGCTCGGTGGCCGGGGTGCTGACCCAGGCCGAGCGGTCGTTGACCGGCGTCAGCGCCCTCTGGCTCGGCGACTACCGCTTCTGACGTCACATTGCGGCGGTGATCTCCCGCGCGAGCGCGATCACCTTCGCGGCCAGCGGGGAGTGGCTCCGTCCGGTCTGCCACAGCAGGTGGATCTCACGAGGGGGGAGCGCCGGAGCCAGCTCGTGCA
>DASRJA010000460.1:0-4077 GCA_035649695.1 Mycobacterium sp.
GCGGATCAAACTTCCGCACCCCGACGCGGCGAAGTTCGACGCGGCCTTGGCGTCTCATCGTGATGCGCTGATCGCCGAGTGGAAGCGCGATCACGGCAATGGCGACCGCGCCTGCGATCACGCACCGCCGTTGCCGAACACCTCCGACGCGTTTATGCGCCTGGTCGAGGCCGGATGGGACGCCGAGGCGGCCCGCCGCCCGCACGGGCATCACACCACCGTGGTCGTGCACGTCGACGTCAAGCAGCGCGCCGCGGCGCTGCATCTGGGTCCGCTGCTGTCCGAGGCCGAACGCCGATACCTGAGCTGTGATGCCACCTGTGAAGTCTGGTTCGAGCGTGACGGGCAGGTCATCGGCGCCGGCCGAGCGACCCGGCTGATCAACCGGCGGCTTCGCCGCGCGCTGGAGCACCGCCATCGGACGTGTGCGGTTCCGGGTTGTGGTGCCACCCGCGGTTTGCATGCACACCATATCCGGCACTGGGAGGACGGCGGTCCCACCGAGTTGGTCAACCTGGTGCTGGTATGCCCGTATCACCACCGGCTGCACCATCGAGGCGTTATCACCATCACCGGACCCGCTGACGATCTCATCGTCACCGACAGCTGCGGCCAACGGCTCAGTGCAGGGTCGCTCGCGCGTCCGCCGAACCTTCCCCCGCCCGCGGTGGCGCCCTGCCGCGGACCCACCGGTGAGCGCGCCGACTGGTGGTGGTATGAACCCTTCCAGCCGCAGCCACCACCGTCAATCAACTAGGTTGGTTACCGGGCCGGTCCGTACCAGCACCGTATCGAAGCTCGAACAGGTTGGGGCATAGAGAATTTCGTTCGCGATACGCGCAGCTACCGCATCGTGAAAATTCGAGGCTGACAACCCGACACGCGCCGCGGCTGACGCGCTATCCAGGGCCCTCATCGAGATCCGCGCTGACGTGCGCAGCAATTTGAGCCAAGTCGGGTGATATCCGTGTGCACCGACTGAGCATGACTGCACGGCGCGACGAGAACGCCCCCGAGCATTTCGCGGTGGCCCGCGCCGTCGATCCGAGTAAGCACAAGGAGTTTCGCCGCGGATCGAGCAGCTGGAGCAGGAGGGCGCGCGTCGTGGCGGCCGACGCGCACAGTGCCGCAGGCGACGATTGGGATCACGTCGTCGAGGAGTCCGAGCTGTTGTCCGCGGACGGTTCCGACTTCGGCCGTGAGCAGTTCCTCAGCGGCGCGGCCACACCGGTCTTTCACCTCGGCGGCGTTGAACTTCGGCGTCAATCAGCTCCTCGATGTGCTCGTCGAACTCGCGCCGCCGCCCAGCGGAACACTCGATGTCCACGGGGCCCGACGCGCCGCCGAATCACCGTTTAGCGCCTTCGTTTTCAAGGTGCAGGCCGGTATGGACTCCGCCCACCGCGATCGCATCGCCTACGCGCGGGTGTGCTCGGGCACATTCGAACGCGGGGACGTCCTCACCCACGCCGCCACCGGCAAACCGTTCGTCACCAAGTACGCGCAGTCGGTGTTCGGTCAGCAACGCGCCACCCTGGACACCGCGTGGCCGGGGATGTGATCGGGCTGGCCAACGTCGCTCTGATTCAAGCGAAGCATTGCGCAGCAGAAAGCGATCAGGACTCCCACGCGCTCAACATGATCTGCACTTGCTCGCGGACCTCCGTGGCCGCGGCGCGGAGCTTCACGATAAGAGGATCATCTAAATTCGTCGACGATCTCGGCGTCGCTTCGCGTGTCCGCCCGCATCTGCTCGGCAGTCGGGATCTCCCAATCCCAATACGGATAGATGCGAACATCGCCATCTCTGGCGATCGCATAGCAACCCGGCGGCACAGTACTGATCCCGGCGAACTCGGTCTTCTCGACGCTATCGATCGCCTCGGCCGGCCCGAACTCGACGGCGATGGCGGGCGGCAAGACGGTTGGCGACGAGCACCCGCATCGGCCAGCTTGCCCGCGGTACGACCAGCGCACCGCGGTGAAGTACGCGGCCGCGTAATTACCTGCCGATGTGCCGATGGTCGCCGCGATCACGGCTGCGGCATACGAGCCCGTCAGCTCATAGGTGACCGCGGCGCAGCTCCTGGCGCCGCCAGCCTGAGTCGGCAACACGCCGGGCGGGGTGATCGGGTTGAGGGTCGGAGCGCGGAATGATGGGCGGCTGATGAGCTCGCCTATGGCAAGTTGTTCAGGGTAGGTCTTGGAGAGCGCGCAGACGCCCAGCTCGGCGAGGCCGAAGTTGCCCGCCGAACAAGGCGTTCCGTGTGTTCGGCCCAATGACCGCTTGCCGGCGAATCACTTCGCTCGGCTCGTTGCCGAGTTGGTCGACGAGCATTTAAATCTTGTGCGCATTCGGGCCGCGGATGACGAGGCGCGCAGTGGGCCGCCCTACGATCCGCGGCTGATGGCGATCCTGTTGTACGCCTACACCACCGGGGTGTGCTCGTCGCGGATGATCGAACGCAAATGCGTCGACGATGCCGCCTTTCGGTGGCTGACCGCCGGCGCGTCCCCGGGCTATCGAGCGATCGCCGATTTCCGCAAGCAGCACCTGTCTGCGCTCGGATACCTGTTCGTGCAGGCGTTGGCATTGCGCCGGGCGGGTGTGGTCTGCCTGGGCCGGGTCCCTGTCGACAGGACGAGGGTCGCGAAGGACAGGGCTCTCGTGGAGGAGGTCTCGGCCCTCCTGACCGGCGCCGAACGGGTCGATGAAGCCGAGGACGCGGCGTTCGGGACAAATCGTCGTGTCGGCCAGCAGCCGCAGCGACTGCGGCGACGAGATATTGGGCTGGCCAGGATCTTCGAGACCAAGGCGTCCCTGGACGCCAAGATCGGGCCGGGCCGGGAGTGGGGCGCCCGGGCCGATGTCCGCGGCGACAGGGATGAGGCCAGTGGCACGGCGGGGCACACTACCGCGAGACCGAAGCGGCGGCGGGCGGTGGTCGGCGCGCTGTTGCTGGCGGTGGCGGTCGCGGGCGGGTTCGCCGTCGCGATGCACAAGACGCTCACGCTCTCCGTCGACGGCTCACCGATGACGGTCTCGACGATGAAGTCGCGGGTGATCGACGTGGTGCGGGAAAACGGCTTCGCCGTCGACAACCACGACGAGCTGTATCCGGCCGCCGATCAGCCGGTCCATCAGTCCGACACCATCGTGCTGAAACGCGGCCGGCCGTTGCAGGTGTCGGTGGACGGCGGGCAGAGCAGGCAGGCGTGGACGACGGCCTTGACGGTCGACGAGGCCCTCAAGCAGCTGTCGATACGCGACGCCGCCCCCGCCGCGGCATCTCGTTTCAGCCGAGTGCCATTGGCCGGCATGGTGTTGTCGCTGGTCAGCGCGAAGAAGGTGCATATCGTCGACGGCGGTGTGGCCAGCGACCGGCGGCTGGCGGCGCCGAATGTGAGGCTCTTGCTAGCGGCGGCCGGTGCGCCGCTCAAGCAAGGCGACAAAGTGTTCCCGCCGGCGTCGACGTCGGTCACCGAGGGCATGAAGATCGTGGTGACCCGTATCCGGACGTTGACCGTCACCGCGCGGATCACGCTGCTGCCCCGGGCGTACCACGTTCAGGATCCGACGATGAACATGAGCCGCCACGTTGTGGAGAACCTGGGTACCACTGGAACCCAGGTCGTCACCTTCGCGGTGTCGACCGTCAACGGTGTCGAAACCGGGCGGTCGCCGGTGAAGAACGAGATCGTGGCACCCGCCCGGCCCTCGGTGCTGCGGGTCGGTGCCAAGCCGGCCACCCAGGTGCCGCCGGTGCGCAACGGCGCGACATGGGACGCGCTGAGCGCCTGCGAGTCCGGCGGCAATTGGGCGATCAACACCGGCAACGGTTTCTATGGGGGCGTGCAGTTCAACCAGAGCACGTGGGAGCGGCACGGTGGACTGCGTTACGCGCCGCGAGCAGACCTTGCCACTCGGGAAGAGCAGATCGCCATCGCCGAGGTGACTCGGACAGTTCAGGGCTGGGGCGCCTGGCCGGTATGCAGCGTCAGAGCGGGGGTGCGCTGACCAACACACCCTCGCCGTCCGGGCCGGGCCAGTATCCTGCGCTACTCACTTCGTGGGAG
>DASRJA010000461.1:0-17945 GCA_035649695.1 Mycobacterium sp.
TGCCGCGCTGGTTCTCCGTCGCGGCGTTGTACGCCTTGCAGAACTCCATGATGTTGACGCCGTGCTGGCCGAGCGCCGGACCCACCGGCGGGGCGGGGTTGGCCTGCCCGGCCTGAATCTGCAGCTTGATCAGCCCGATGACTTTCTTCTTCGGGGCCATGGGTGTTGGTGTTCCTCTCTCGTTTCAGTGATTTCGGCGCGCTTAAGGTCGCTGAGCGACCGTTTCCGCGCCGAAATCGCTCTAGATCTTGGCGACCTGGTTGAAGGTCAGTTCGACAGGTGTTTCGCGGCCGAAGATGGACACCAGCACCTTGAGCTTCTGTTGTTCGGCGTTGACCTCGCTGATCGACGCGGGCAACGTCGCAAACGGTCCGTCCATGACGGTGACCGACTCGCCGACCTCGAAATCAACCTCGATGACGGGCCGTTCAATTCCACCGGTCTCGGCGGCGGCAGCGGCGGTCGATGCGGCCTTGCCGGGCTTCTTGGCCGCGGCGGGGGGCAGCAGGAACTTGACCACATCGTCCAGCGACAGCGGCGACGGCCGCGACGTCGCGCCGACGAAGCCGGTCACGCCGGGCGTGTTGCGCACCGCGCCCCACGACTCGTCGTTGAGCTCCATGCGGACCAGGATGTAACCCGGCAGCACCTTGCGGTTGACCTGCTTGCGCTGGCCGTTCTTGATCTCGGTGACCTCTTCGGTGGGCACCTCGACCTGGAAGATGTAGTCGCCGACGTCGAGGTTCTGCACGCGGGTCTCGAGGTTGGCCTTCACCTTGTTCTCGTAGCCGGCGTAGGAGTGGATGACGTACCAGTCGCCGGGCCGGGTGCGCAGGTCCTTCTTCAGCGCGACGGCCGGATCCTCTTCCTCGGCTTCCGGAGCCGGTTCGGCGGCAACCTCGGCGGGTGCGGCGTCGGCGTCCTCGGTCACGGGGTCAACCTCTGTCACCGAGTCGACGTTGGTCTCATCGATGACGTCGACGCTCTCGGCCGAAGGCGATTCGCCCTCGAAGGAAGTCACTTGTCAGTCCTCTCTCATTCCGCTCGTCAGCCGAATATCAGCGTCACGAGCTTGACCAGGCCCATATCGACCAGGCCGATCAACGCCACCATGAACGCCAGGAACACCAGCACGACCGCGGTGTAGTTGATCATCTGCTTGCGGTTGGGCCAGATCACCTTGCGCAGTTCGGCGACGACCTGCAGCAGGTAGTTCCAGACGAAGGCGATCGGGTTGCGCGACGGCCGGTCGGCGGCCTTCTTGGCCGTCTTCGTCGCGGTGCCCGCGCCGTTCTTGGTCGGGGCCGCCTTGGTACCGGTCTCAAGGTCGACAGCCTCGCTGTCGTCTTCCACCGCACCGCGCCGGGACCGCTTGCCCGTCGGGCGCGCCGGCCGGGTCACCACCGCGGTCTGACCGCGGTTGTCACCGGTGCTGTCAGTGACGCTGTCGGTTACGGAGCCGTCGCCTGGGGAGCCGGCACCATCGCGCTCGTCGCTCACCGCATGCCTTTCGTCTGGTTTCTGTGGGTCACCTTCCAGTGTCCACGCTTGTCGAGTATTCAGTTGCGCAGGGGCGACAGGACTTGAACCTGCAACCTGCGGTTTTGGAGACCGCTGCTCTGCCAGTTGAGCTACGCCCCTCTATGGATGGCACTGCTGGCAGGTCCACCCTGCCGGGGCTTACACAATTGCGCGCTCCCCGATCGGTCGATCAGAAACCGACGGACAGCGCGCTGGACTGGGAAAACCCCGAGGTCCGAGTGTAGCGCGCCACCCGTGGTAGTTACTAATCCGCCGTCTGCCCGTTCTGTCCGTTCTCGCTGACGGCTGTGCGGATAACCTGGCCCGTCTCCGGATCCCATTTCGCCGAGATCGAGTTTTCGCCCTCGTGGCCCATCAGCGTGGTGAACGCCTCCATCACGATGGTGCCGTCCGGGGTGGCGCACACGTTGCGGGTGGTGACGATATCGGCGCCGAACCGCTCGTCGACCGACTCGACGTGCATGGTCCCGGTCAACTCATCGCCGACCTTGATCGGCCGGTGGAATTTGAACTTCTGGTCGACCTGGACGATCTGCATGGTTTCCATGCCGACGTCGACGTGCTGGAAGAAGTGCGTCTGGATCATCACCGCGAAGATCGAGGCGAACGTGAGCGGCGCGATGAGGGCGTCGTGGCCCAATGCGGCTGCCGCGTCCTCGTCGTGGGTCGCCGGATCGAGTGACTTGACCGCCTTGGCGTACTGGCGGACCTGTTCGCGTCCCACGACGAAGGTGTCGGGGTAGCGCCACACCATTCCGCGGATGTCAGTTTTGAGGGCCATGGGTCACGCGAGCTTTGCGGTAGCCACGGCGCGGCCGAAGATCTTCTTTCCCCCCGCAGTGGCCGTCAATGCGATCGTTACGGACTTCGTCTCGGGTTCAACGGATTTCACGCGACCATTGAACACGATTTCGGCACCCACGCCATCGTTGGGAACCGGGACCACGGCGGTGAACCGCACGTTGTACTCGGTGACCGCGGCGGGATCACCGATCCAGGATGTGACGTATCCGCCGCCCAATCCCATGGTGAGCATGCCGTGCGCGATCGCGGTGTCCAGGCCGACCTGCTTGGCGATGTCGTCGTCCCAGTGGATCGGGTTCAGGTCGCCGGAGACGCCGGCGTAGTTCACCAGATCGCCCCGAGTCAGGGGGATGACCTTCTCGGGAAGCTGGTCACCCACCTTCACCGAATCGAACTCACGCAGTGCCATCGCTGAAACCCTCTTCTCCGTCTTCACCCGATCGACCCGCCAGGGTCGTATACGTCTCCTGCACGACGTCACCCTTGTCGTTGGTGACGATGTTCTTGGTCACGATGATGTCGGCGCCGTGGGACTGCCGAACGGAGTCCACATACACGTCGCAGTAGAGCTTGTCGCCGGCGTGAATCGGCTTGAGGAACTTCAGCACCTGATCGACCTGGACGATCTGCATATCCGTGATGCCGATGTTGGCGCTGGCGAAGAACGCTGACTGCGCCTGGTATCCGAAAACCGAGATGAACGTGAGGGGTGCGGGCAGCGCCTCGTGGCCGAGTTCGGCAGCGGCGGTCTCGTCGTAAAACGCCGCATCGTCGTTCTTGACGGCGGTCGCGTACTCGCGGAGCTTCTCGCGACCGACGACGTAGTGGTCGGGGTAGCGGTAGTGCATCCCGACGATCTGTTCTGACAGCGACACGGTTGCTTGAACCTATCGGTCAACCCTGGGCAAACGCCCTCGGGTTGGCGCGCGCTAGCGCGATTCCTTGTGCGCCTGGTGCTTGCCGCAGTTCGGGCAGAACTTCTTCAGCTCAAGCCGGTCGGGGTCGTTACGGCGGTTCTTCTTGGTGATGTAGTTGCGGTGTTTACACACCTCGCAGGCCAAAGTGATCTTCGGCCGTACATCTGTACTGGAGGCCACGTCAGCTTCCTCTTTCTCACATGTCTGTTTCGTCTTGTAGCGATGGCCGGACTCGAACCGGCGACCTAACGATTATGAGTCGTTCGCTCTAACCGACTGAGCTACACCGCCATGTCGGGCGCCAGACGAGCTCGGCGTCCATCGAGCCCCCTAACGGAATCGAACCGTTGACCTTTTCCTTACCATGGAAACGCTCTGCCGACTGAGCTAAGGGGGCTTCGTCTTTCCAGACCCGCGGAAAACCGTGCCGTGGGCCTTAAAGAGGGTACATTCTCGCGGTTTGACGCGCCAAACCGCTGGTCCTGTCGCGCTACAGACCGACCGTCACACCGTTGCCGTCACGTACCTCCCGGCGGTGTTTGCCGAGATTCGCGATCGGGCCGCAGTAGGCCCGCCAGGTGATAGGACGGAAGTGTGACTGAGCCCGGCACGCCCCGCGTGGCGGTGTACCTCGACTTCGACAACATCGTCATTTCGCGGTACGACCAAATCCACGGCCGCAACTCCTTTCAGCGTGACAGGACGGCGGGCTTCCACAAGACGCCCGGACGGCTGACCACCGCGACCGTCGACGTCGGCGCCATCATCGACTTCGCCTCATCGTTCGGCACCCTGGTGCTGACGAAGGCCTACGCCGACTGGTCGGCGGACGTGAACGCCGATTACCGCGGCCAGCTGGTCGGTCGCGCGGTCGACCTCGTGCAGCTCTTCCCCGCCGCGGCGTACGCCAAGAACGGGGCCGACATCCGGCTGGCGGTCGACGCGGTCGAGGACATGTTCCGGTTGCCCGACCTGACCCACGTGGTCATCGTCGCCGGAGACTCGGACTACATCGCGCTCGCGCAGCGCTGCAAGCGGCTCGGCCGCTACGTCGTCGGCATCGGCATCACGGGTTCGATCAGCAGGTCGCTCACGGCCGCCTGCGACGAGTTCGTCACCTACGATGCACTGCCGGGTGTGCCGGCGGTTGCGCCGGCGCCCGCCAAGAAGACGACGCGGCGCACCAAGGCTCAGGAGCCCGACGACGAAGCCGAACAGCCGGATCCGCAGGCTGCTGCCACCGGCCTGCTGGAGCGAGCGCTGCGGATCGGCCATGAGAAGGACGACGCGGATTGGCTGCACAACTCGGCGGTCAAGGCCCAGATGAAGCGGATGGACCCGTCGTTCTCCGAAAAGTCGCTGGGATTCCGGTCATTCAGCGACTTCCTGCGCTCGCGCACCGACGTGGTGGACCTCGACGAGAGCAGCACCACCCGCCTGGTGCGGCTCAAAGCTGCCGACACATAGTCTGAAGCCATGACCGACCGCCTGTACTTTCGGCAGCTGCTCTCGGGGCGCGACTTCGCGGCCGGCGACATGATCGCGGCGCAAATGCGCAACTTCGCCTACCTCATCGGCGACCGCGAAACCGGCGACGCCGTCGTCGTCGACCCGGCCTACGCTGCCAATGACCTCGTCGACGCGATGGAGGCCGACGACATGCACCTGTCCGGCGTCCTGGTCACCCACCACCACCCCGATCACGTCGGCGGGTCGATGATGGGCTTCGAACTCAAGGGCCTCGCCGAGCTGCTGGAGCGCACCAGTGTGCCGGTGCACGTCAATTCCCTTGAGGCGGACTGGGTTTCACGCATCACCGGCATCGCGCGCTCCGAGCTCACCGCACACGAGCACGGCGATGTGGTCAACGTCGGCGGCATCGACATCGAACTGCTGCACACCCCCGGCCATACGCCGGGCAGCCAGTGCTTCCTGGTCGACGGGCGGCTCGTCGCCGGCGACACGCTGTTCCTCGAAGGCTGCGGGCGCACCGACTTCCCGGGCGGCGATGTCGACGCGATCTACCACAGCCTGCAGGCCCTCGCGCAGTTGCCGGGCGACCCCACCGTGTTTCCTGGCCATTGGTATTCGGCGGAGCCGAGTGCGTCGCTGTCGGAAGTCAAACGGACCAACTACGTGTATCGGGCCAGCAATCTCGATCAGTGGCGCATGTTGATGGGCGCCTGACGCGACTGTTTGCCTGAGCAAAAGTCGCGCCGCTTCCTGTGAACTGGGTTATTCTCCCGCGATGACCACACCGCCCACGCCTGCAGGTTGGTATCCCGATCCCGACGGCTCAGGCGGCCAACGGTATTGGGACGGATCCGGGTGGACCGAACACCGGGCCCCCGCCGCCCCTGAGCCGGCAGAGCCCGCGGCCCCCGCCGAGCCCCCCGCCAGCGAGCAGCCGACGGCCATCGTTCCGCGCCGCCCTGCCGAAGAGCACGTCGGCTCACACCGGGCGCCCGATGCGACACCCGAACCGGAGCCGACGCCGGAGCCGGAGCCGACGCCGGAGCCGGAGCCGACGCCCGCACCCGAACCCGAGCCGGGGCCGACTGCCGTCATCAACCTGGGATCCGTGCCCAGCGCGCAGCCGACCACCCCCGTGACACCGCCGACACCTCCGGCCGAGCCGTACTGGGCCACCACACCTCCCTCCGGCGAGCCATCGGACGACCGCCGCAAGCTCATCATCTGGTTCGGCGCAGCATGCGCGGCCCTGCTCGCGATACTTGTCCTTGTCGTTATCTACGGGGTGTTCATCAACAAGAATGACACCGTCCATATTTCGACGGGTTCCGGCACGACGTCGAAGTCCGAGGCCCCGACGACCACGTCGGGCAATGGCTGGGGCACCGAAACCGAGACCGCAAGCGAATCCCCAACGACCGCTTCAGGTTCCGGTTCCCAGGCCTCCGACGGCGGCCTGACGTTCGGGGTCACCGGTGTGGAAACCGCGCCGTCAGTGCAGTATCAGGACGCGCCGGTGGAGAAGACCGCGCAGGGCGAGTTCATCATCGTGCACCTGACCGTGTTGAATTCCGGCGATCAGCCCGTCACGTACCTCGGCACATTGCAGAAGCTGAAGGCGGGCGGCACCACGTACTCGATCGACGACGAGGCAACGTTCTATCTCAATGGCGGCCTGGCGGAACTGAATCCGGGTGATTCGGCAGATGTAGCAATCGCTTTCGATGTGCCGCCGGGGACCACACCGGAGTCGCTCGAGGCGCACGGCGATCCGATCAGCGCCGGCGTCAACGTTCCCTTGTCGTAGTCGCCTGCAGACTGGAGAGCGTGGCAGACACGCTCTATGCCGATGTGTCCGAGTGGCAGGTCGGCGTCAACGACAGTTACCCGTATCCGGTGTTGTGCATCCGATCCAATGACGGCACGCATCGAGATCGCCGCTGGGTCAACAACTATGGCTGGTGCCTGCGCAATGCCGACAGTGGCCGACTGACCTTCTTCATCGTCTACTTTGTCTGGCGGCCGAATTGGCAGCAAACGGTCGACACGTTCAAGGATCTGGTCGGCACACCGCATCCGAAGATGGCGGTGATGCTCGACGTGGAGTCGTGGGGCGGCCAGATCCGCGGCGACCGGTCGGCGGGAATCAACGCGGCCTATGAGGCGGTCGGCGCGTTCGTCGGGTCGACGGCGAAGGTGATCGGCTACGGCAATGTGGGCGATCTCAACAGTGTGTGGCCACGCAAGCCGCCGGGCATCCGACTGGTGGTCGCAGCCTACGGCCATAACCCGCCGTATCCCGGGAAGGTCGCGCACCAGTACACCGACGGTTCGGGCTACGGCGGCGGTTTGCCGGAGGGCGCGCCGCCGTTCGGCCGCTGCGATATGAACTCTGCGGACGGGCTCACAGCGGTGGAATTCGCCCGTGCCTGCGGCATAGCGGCGACGGAATCCGCGCCCACCGACGTGGCAGTGTAGGAATTCCGCGGAATTTCAGAATTCGAGTAGTGCAATACGCAGGACACGGCGCTCTTTGCGGAGCAAACTAATCGGAAGCAGCGTAAATACTTCCGTCGGGGGTCGTCGTGAAGAACATCGTGCTGTGCTTTGACCGCGCAAGTGACCATCCTGGTTCTGGTGATGCCACGAATGCCGAGGCGTTACTGCGTCTGCTCGACGAGAGCGACGACCAGATCACGTGGTACCACTCCGGCATGCGGCCGGACCCGCAAGACGGCGGCGCGCTGGCCCGGCTGCGGTGGCGCGAGGCCATCGCCGACGACGCCCGCGCAACGATCGCCGAGGCATACGAATTCCTTGTCGACTCGTGGGAGCCCGGCGATCGGATCTACATGTTCGGCGTTGGCCGTGGCGCCTACTGCGCCTACTCGGTGACCCGGCTGCTCGGCACCGTCGGCCTGTTGCCCGACCTGATGGACTATGTGCTCGCCGCCTATGCCGTGCCGCGGACGCGTCGCACCCCGCAGGACTGGCGGCGGGTCACGCTGCTGGCGGAACGACTGGCCGGGCATCGTGAAATCGGGGTTCCTGTAGCGTTTTTGGGACTGTGGGACATGGCGCAGGTGCCAGGTTGTCGGGCGACGCAGGAACCGCTGAGCAACGTCGTCGCGGGCCGACACGCGGTGGCGATAGACGGCCGCCGCGGTTCGAGAAACCTTGTGGCATCGCCCGACTGCGTCGAGGAAGTGTGGTTCCGCGGGGCGCATTGCGATGTCGCGGGCGGGCCAGGGGCATGCTGGCCGCAAGCCGATATCGCGCTGGACTGGATGCTCTACGGCGCCGTGCAGGCCGGTGTCACCATGCGGGACGCCAGTCAGTGCGAGGTGCCGACGCCAACCGAATACGGCGCCCTGGCCGGCAGCGCGCGCACTGTTTCGCTGCGACGGCTGCCTGCCAGCCCGTTGGTACATGCCAGCGTCGACATGTATCTGCGGGCCCATCCGGAGTACTGGCGACGACTGCCCGCCCACGTGGTGTGGGCCGACACCGACTGGCTCGCCCGCAGCGAGCGGCTCGTACCAGCCGAGTCGCCGAATGTGCCTGTCGAGCACGGGGTGCTCGCGGCGTCCTGACTGCTACCGCTTGAGATCCGGGCGATAGTCGCTGTGCAAAATGCGGTATTGCACGGTCGGATGAATGCGGTCGCCGTTGGGGATCTCGCGTCTGCGGAATCCGAGCAGCCGCCAGATGTTCTCGTTGGTGTGGATCCGCCCCATTGCGTGATCGGCGGGGAGCTCTTCATCGAACCGGACGCCGAGCATCCGCCGGTACTTTTGTTTGATGACACGGAATTCGGCGCGCTCGGCCGCGTGCACCATCCACGACAATGCGATGTCCGACAGCCGGTGGTCGTCGGGGAACTGGCCGCCGACATCACTGTGCACACCGGCGAACCACATCTCCTGATGGTGGCCTGCCGACCCGGCGACGGTAGCTTGGTCGAAGCGGTACGGGGCGTATAGCCGCCGCCGCTCGTCGATAGCCATCGCATGACGCGCCGTTCCCACGTTGTCGATCTTGCGTGTAAACGGCCAGCGTGCCGTCTCAAAACGGGCCTTGAAGTTAAGCCAGCCAACGGTTTTGACGGTGTCCCACACGCCGAGGAAATGAACTTGCGGAACCGCCCGATTGAACATGGTGGGGAAATCGGGGTTGCCGAAAACTCTCACAAACTCGTCACGTTGGTCCCAGAACTTCTTTTCGGCGGCCTTCGCCTCAGGGCCAACTTCGGCACCCGGTCCGGCTTTCGTATAGAGCTTGACGGCGTAGGGCACAAGGTTCTCACTCCCCGGCCGCAATAGGCCGACGGTGCGAAGCATCCCGGTCAGCGCACGGGCGGTGTACGCGCCGCGAGAGAACCCGAAAACATAGATCCGGTCGCCCTTTTGGTAGTTGCGCGACAGCCAGGTGTAGGCCTCTTCGAGGTTGTCCTTGATGCCGAAGCCGGCGACGAGGCCCGCCACCCGGGTCATTGCCTTGCCGAACCGGGTCACCGACCCACGTGCCCCCATCGTGCCGACACCCGGGTCGTAGTACACGAGTTGATTGGCGTTCTTCTCGGCGAGGTCATAGATCCGGGCAACGTTGGTAGCCCCGGTCTCGGGCTCGTTGTTGGTTCCGTCCAAGCACAGCACGAGGTTTCGCTCTGTCGACTGTGGGTTGGTCATCGCTCCCCCAGTAGCTCGTTAACCGTTGACATCAATCGTTGTTGAGGTTCTACGCTCGCAGCCATGTCAACGCCACGGCCTACCCTGCAGACTGATCCCGAATGGCCCCACGAGGCAAGCGATGCCGTCGACCGCTTCGTGGCGGGTTTGCAAACCGGGATCGATTCGGCGGACGCCGAGCTCTACAACGCGGACTTCAGCGACGACGTGATGTGGGGCAGTCCGTACGGCGCGACGGTCATCGGCTATGACGCGTTGCACTCGATTCACCGAGGGATGTTCGACCATGGCGTAGCGGTGGCCGGCGCGTCGTCGCGTTACGAGACGGTGCGGATAATGGCGCCGACGCTAGATGTGGCGATCGCCCAAGTTCGACGGGTCGCGCTGGACGCCGACGGCGAACCGATCCCGATCGACGACCCGTCGGTGTTCTCGGAGATGGCGATGTACGTGCTCGTCCGACGAGACGGGAAATGGTGGCTTGCTGCCGGCCAGAACACGCCGGTTCGTCCCAAGCCATGAGCGCTGTCGCCGAGCGACGAGTCTTTGCCAACCGCGGCAATGTGCACGCGCATTCCCGTGAGGCACTCCAGTCTCTATTTACCCACCAGGCAGCGGCGTCTCAGCAACGCAATTTGCTGCAGCCTGGCGAATGCTGTCTGGACCGCCGGACCATGGTTTACTGCCGTGCGTGGATTGGTTCCAGGACCATATCGCCGGCATCTCCGCCGGTGCGTGGACGGCGCTCGCCGCCTGGCTGGCCGTCGTCGCCGGCATCGCAGCCCTGGTCTACGCCTGGCGTCAGTATCAGCGCGCCAAGGAGCAGACCGCGGAGCTCATGCAGCCCAACGTCGCCATGTTCATGGAGCCCAGCCCCGGCGACTGGCACCTCATCGAGCTCGTGGTCAAGAACTTCGGCCGCACTCCCGCGTACGGCATCCGATTCGAGTTCGCCAATCCGCCGACGGTCGGTAAGTACGAGAGCGCCTACGAAGATCGCTACGTCGACATCACGCCGCTGAACCTGCCCGCGGAGATCCCGTATCTCGCGCCGTCGCAGGAGTGGCGCATCGTGTGGGATTCGGCACTGGACCGTCGCGAATTGGGCGAGGCGATCGCGTCGCGCTTCGACGGTGCCGTCACCTACTACGACCAGCCCAAGGGCGGCGCGCGGGGCAAGCAAACCCGGAGCCAGTACCGGTCCACGGCGGTGCTGGACTGGGCGACGCTGCACCCGGTCGAGCGGCTGGAGCTACTGACCACACACGACCTTGCCCGGCAGGAAAGGCAGAAGCTCGAGCTGCTGCGCAACCTGCTGACCTACTTCCACTACGCGGCCAGTGAGAGCCGCGAAGAGGTGCTGCGCACCGAGATCAACCGTGTCCGAGCGGCAGCCGATGAGCTGCGCGAGCGGTACCGCTCCCAGTACCAGGCGCCCGTGAACAACAACTTCGACTTCGACGAGGCGCACACCACGGTGATCAACGGCAGGCATCGCCGCGATCTGATCTAGCACGGATCGGCGGGCTGTTTTTCGTAGGCGATGTCGATCTGTTGTTCGGGCCGTTGGGCTTCGGCGCGCAATGCGTCGGTGTAGTACGCCTCGTCAGCCTTGGTGAGCGGGGGCTGAATGATGCTTCTCGGCCAGAGGTGCTTGACGCGCACGACGTCGGTTTCGATCGCGTAGACGATGACCGTCGCCTGAAGCGCCAGCCAGGCGAGCAGTCCCAAGACGACGCCGAATAGTCCGGCGACCGCCTGCGCGTGGCGAAGTTGGTGGGCGACAACGTATCCCGCGAGGATGAGCAACAGCTGCCAGCCGACCGCGCTGACTGCGGCACTCAGCAGCAGAGACCGCGTCGGCACCTGCGCCGCGGCCGCAACACGAAACAGAGCGAGGAAAAACCCGAAGCCGAGGATCGTGCCGACCGCGAAACTGACGAACCGCGCTGGCATGCCGCCAAGGCCGACGGACGTCGCGACGCCGGCGGCAGTACTGGCTGCGCCGGTGACCATGACGATGAGGCCGAGGAGCAACAGCACTGTGATGGTGCGCAGATAGCGCGGCGCCAACCCCGGCCGGTCGGTCTTGGGCACGGCCCACACGGTGTTGAGGGTGTTCTGCAGGGCGTGGGCGAAGCCGCGGCCACCGAGGATGGCCACCACGATTCCGGCGGTCAATGCGATCGCGGTACCGCTGAATTTCTCCACGCCAAGTTGTTCGTGGATCTCCGCGCCGACGATGGGAAACTCGGCGAATGCGGAGTTGACGAGTTTCGCGTGCAGTTCCGGATACTTGCGCAACGCCACACCCAGCACCGCGGTCAGCGCGAGCAGTAGCGGGAAGGTCGCGAGGAAACCGTAGTACGTCAGCAGCGCAACAAGATTGCCCGCCTCGTCGTCGCCGAACTTCTTGACCACCGCCACCGGGAAGGCCGCAATGGGGTGGCGCTGCTGCCAGCAGTCGACGCTACGTACGGCCCGCTCCACGGGGTTCATCAGTCAGCGCTCGCACCGTCGTCCTTAGTGTTGGCGCTGGAGTACCCGCATTCGGGCGGCGTGTCACTTCCAGACGGAGCCGATGCCGCATTCCCAAAGGCTGAGTTTGGGCACGCCGCTGTTGCGCGGTTGCTTGCGACGCTTGGTGGTCTTACCGGCTTCGGACTCGAGATGTTCGGCTGACCGCTTCCGCATTGATCGCATGGGTGTCCCCCTTGGGCTTATGCCGGCGACCCCTCGCCGCCGGCATGAATTAACGCTATGGACGGGCTAGGTGATGGACACGCGTACACCACTACGCGAATCTGGGGTTGGTTTTCGTAACGTTGTTACGTAACATCGTTAGCCATGGCTGACACCGTGAAATACGAGCTCAACGATGCCGTCGCGACCATCACGCTGGACGACGGCAAGGTCAACGTGCTGGGGCCGGCGATGCAGTCGGCGATCAATGAGGTGCTCGACAAGGCGGAGAAAGACTCGGCCAAGGCCGTCGTGATCGCGGGCAACCAGCGGGTGTTTTCCGGCGGCTTCGACCTGGCGGTGTTCCAGTCGGGCGACGCGAAGGCCGCGCTGGGCATGCTCGCGGGCGGCTTCGAGCTGTCGTTACGGTGCCTGACGTTCCCGGTGCCGGTGATCATGGCGGCGACGGGCCCGGCCATCGCGATGGGGTCGTTCCTGTTGCTGTCCGGCGACCACCGGGTGGGCCAGCCTAAGTCGCGGTGCCAGGCGATCGAGGTGGCGATCGGCATGACGATCCCAATCTCGGCAGTCGAGATCATGCGGGCGCGGCTGACGCCTGCGGCGTTTCACCGGGGCGCCTCGATGGCGGCGACGTTCGCCGGTGACGAGGCGCTGGCGGGCGGTTGGCTCGATGAGCTGGTGGAGGCCGACCGGGTGCTCGCGCGGGCGCAGGAGGTGGCGGCCGAAGCGGCTGCAACCTTGCACGCGGGCGCCCACCTCGCGACCAAACTGAAGGCGCGCGATTCCGCGTTGAAGGCGATACAGGCCGGAATCGACGGGCTTGCAACGGAATTCACTCTCGGCTGATGCCAAGGGCCAAGCAGCGCACGCCCGAGCTTCGGGATCGGCTGCTGGAAGTCGCGATCGAGACGCTGTCCGAGGAAGGGATCGCGCGGTTCACCACACGGCGGGTGGCCGAACGGGCGGGCACCTCAGTGCCCGCGGTGTACGAGCTGTTCGACGACAAGGCCGGCCTGGTGCGGGCGATGTTCTTCGAGGGCTTTCGGCTGCTGGGCGGCGAGCTGGCCAAGGTGCCCGTGACGACGGATCCCGTAGCGGATCTGGAGCGGCTGGTGCCGGTGTTCCGGTTGTTCTGCCGGGCGTATCCGCGGCTCGCGCAGGTGATGTTCTCGCGGCCGTTCGCCGACTTCGAGCCGGGTCCCGAGGAGCTGGCGGCCGGCGCGTCGGTGCGCGAGGTGTTCGTCGGACGGATCGAGCGATGCATCGACGCGGGTCTGCTGTCGGGCGACCCGAACGACATGGCGCACGTATTGCTCGCTCTGGCACAGGGTTTGGCGGTGCAAGAAGCGGGCCGGTGGCTCGGGTCGGGGCCGTTGATCGAGCGGCGATGGAAGCTGGGGGTGACGTCGCTGCTCGCCGGGCTGCGATAATTCTCCTATGGCCGGTCGCATCGGCTCGATGTTCGGGCCGTACGAGCTGCAGGCGCTGCTCGGCGTCGGTGGGATGGGCGAAGTTTATCGCGCCTATGACACCTCCAAGGATCGGACGGTTGCGCTCAAACTGTTGCGCGCCGAGATGTCTGCGGACGCCGGCTTTCAGGAGCGGTTCAGGCGCGAGTCGCGGATCGCGGCGAGACTGCAGGAGCCGCACGTCATCCCGGTGCACGACTTCGGCGAGATCAACGGTGTGCTCTACATCGACATGCGGCTGGTCGAGGGCAACAACGTGCACAACGTGCTGCAGCAGAACGGGCCTTTGGATCCGGCGCGTGCCGTGTCGATCGTGGGGCAGGTGGCCGCAGCTTTGGACGCCGCGCACGCCAGCGGGCTCGTCCATCGCGACGTCAAGCCGGAGAACGTCCTACTCACCCATACCGATTTCGCATACCTTGTCGACTTCGGCATCGCGCACCTCGGCGGCGACACCGGTCTGACGAGCGCCGGCGCGGCCATCGGGTCGTGCGCATACATGGCGCCGGAACGGTTCACGGGTGGAAGGGTGGGCCCGGCGGCGGATGTGTACTCGCTGGCGTGCCTGCTCTACGAGTGCCTGACCGGTTCGGCGCCGTTCCCGACCGGCGAATTGAGTCAGCTGATGGGCGCTCACGTTATGTCGCCGCCACCGCGGCCGAGTGCGACGCGGCCAATCGTCGGGACCGCATTCGATGGCATCGTCGCGCGCGGAATGGCCAAGCAACCCGAGGAGAGGTTCTCGTCGGCGGGTGATCTGGCTCGGGCGGCCAATGCCGCGGTCATGGCAGCTCAGGTGCCGACGGCGTTCAACCGCTTGACAGCACCGCCTCCTCCTCCTCAAAGTCCGCCCGTACGAAGAGGTTTCGGACGCGTGCAATGGCTCCTCGCCGGTGCGGCGTTCGGAACCCTCGCGGCAGCGGTGGGCGTCGTGCTGTGGCTTGTGCTCGGGCAGGACAAGACCGAGCACGATGTGGCGCCTCCGACGACTACTAGTGCCGCGCCCCCGGCGACGACGAGCGCCGAGCCGCCGACGACGAGCCCGCCGACGTCGACGTCACCGGAGGCTCCGGTCACCTTGCCCGGCACCGACGCCCAGGGCTTCATCGACTATCCCGGAGCGCGGTGCGATGCGGGCACCAGCCCGGCGGCGCTGGCCCGAACGACTCAGTCGGTGTTTGTGGTGTGCCGTTCCGGGCCTGGCGACTTCTACTACCGCGGGGTTCGGCTGAGCGACGGCGCGGGCATCGAACTCGCGAACGCCGTGCGATCGTCGGGCGGATTCGACGTCACGAACCCGACGGACGGCACCCGGTATCAGATCCGTCCGGACGGCTTGACGATCATCACGCCGAATGGTCAGACGTTCACCGAGCCGATGGTCGCGTACGGGACGAGCTGACGCCGCTGCGCGCCCGCTACAGCCCACCGCACCGCGAGGGCGCCAAGAAGGGCGAGTGCCAAGGGCAATCCGGCGGCAATGGCTGCGGCGGAGGCGGCGTATAGGGCGCCACGACCGGAGGCGGCGGCGCATCATGCGGAGTGCCACGCCAGGGGTAGATGATGTTGGCGGCCACGTCGACGACGCCCTCCGAATTCCAGTACCAGTCGTGGCAGACATTCCAGTCCCAGCTGATGACCTGGCTGCCCGGGATCAAGGGATCGCCTGGACACCAGTGGGTGCAGGTATATGCGGTGGGACAGTTTCCACCGTTATAGCTAGGCCCCCAGGCTGGGTCGGCTTGCGCGGCTCCCGCGGCCAGACCCAAGCCGGCCACGGTCACCCCGCCAGATACGACGACCGCAGTTGCGAATCGTGAAACTCGGCTCATCGGTTGGTTCCTTTCATGAGGCCTCCCCGCTGGCACTGCTTCTGCGGTCAAGTAGAGACCGCGAGGGTCACTACCGATCCCAACGTTCCGACAGAGGCCTTGGCGAATTCTTGGAGCCGCCGCGATGATGAAGGGGTGACGCACGTCCGAGGCCGGGTCTGGCGGGCCGGTAAGCCGCAGGACGATTTCGACTTCCCGTCCATCTCGGACTACCTGGCCGAAGACGACGCACTGGTGTGGTGCGACATCTACGACCCCGACCACGCGATCCTGAAGGACCTGGCGGAGGAACTCAGCCTGAACACGTGGGCGGTCGAGGACGCGATCGCGGAATCCGAACGCACCAAGGCCGTCGTCTACCGCACGCACACCTTCTTCACGGTGTACGGCGTCACCACCAAGGAGACGACGGATGAGACGGAGTCGATGCTCGACATCCACCGCATCTCCGGGTTCGTGCTGCCGCGCGGGCTGATCACGGTGCGGCTCTCGCCGCACTTCGACATCGAAGCGGTGTCGCAGCGCTTCGACGAGCTCGGTGGCCAGGAGCACGGCGTCGGAACATTGGTGCACGGTCTGCTCGATGTGGTGGTCGACGGGCACTTCGAAGCGGTGCAACAGCTTGACGACGGCATCGAGTCCATCGAGGACGACCTGTTCGAGAACAATCCGCGAAGCGGCCTGCAGCGCAAGACGTTTCGGCTACGAAAGGACCTCGTCGAACTGCGGCGGGTGGTGTTGCCGATGCGGGAAGTCGTCAACTCGATTCAGCATCGGCGGCTGGACGCCAAGACGGCGCCGGAGCTGGACCCGCTGTATTCCGACCTCTACGACCACGTGCTGCGGGTGTCGGAGTGGACAGAGTCGTTGCGGGACATGGTCACAACGGTGTTCGAGACGAATCTTTCGCTGCAGGACGCCCGGCTTAACACGGTGATGAAGAAGCTGACCGGCTGGGCGGCGATCATCGCGGTGCCGACGGCCATCACCGGGTTCTACGGGCAGAATGTGGAGTATCCCGGCATCAATACGTTCTGGGGTTTCCTGGCCAGCACGTCGATCATTGTGCTGATCGTGCTGGCGCTGTACTGGATATTCCGGCGACGAAACTGGCTGTAGCACAACCTGTGCAGACGCGATGCTGGCGGTTCGATGAGAAAACACGGCCACGTTAGGTGGATCGGCCCAACTCGCGTAGGGTGAAGACACCGGTTGAGTTCCCAGCCGCCGGAAACGTCGCAGGTCACACGTGTAAACCCACTGCTGTGAGGGCCTTTTTGACGCAACCTTGTCTCTTGCCCGGCTGTCACGTTTGGAGTCGACCACCTATGACCACTATGACTACACCATTGCTCACCACGACGACCCGCGCTGAGTTGAAACTGTCCACCGAATGGCCGAATTCCACTGTCGTGCGCATCCGTGCTTCCGGTGATATCGACGCATCCAATTCCGCCGAAATGCTGGACTACGTGCTCCGCCGCGGAGCGAATTGCCGGAGCCTGGTCCTGGACCTGAGCGACGTTACTTTCTTTGGCACCGCCGGCTTTTCGGCCCTACAGACGATCGACGTCCGTAGCTCACGCGCATCGGTCAGTTGGATGTTGGTTGCCGGGCCTGCGGTTTCGCGCGTGCTGAGCATCTGCGATCCGCAACGCGAGCTCCCTCGCGCGGTCGCATAACCCGCTAGATCATCATTGGCGCGTGCGACCGGACAAGCCGGTCGGCAAGCCGGTAGTCGTCGTCCGCATTGAGCGTGAGGACGCCGACGAGATCGCCGCACGATTCGTAGTAGACCGTGAACCCGTTGTGGTGGTCGACGAGTCGGCTGTGTTCGTAGCCGAGACCCCAGCCGCGGTACTTCAGCGTGGATTCGCCTATCGTGCAAGAGAATCCGGGCACCGTGTCCCATACTGCGGGCTGGCCGGCCGCGGACAACCCGGCGATGAGGCCCTGCTGTGCGGCGTCGCGCCAGTGCTCGGCGCGGATGCGCCGGCCGGCGGTCACGTTGTAGGCGAGCGCGACATCGCCTGCGGCGTAGACATTCAGCGCCGAGGTGTGCATGCGTTCGTTGACGACGATGCGGCCGTCGTATGTGTCGAGGCCTGCCGCCTCGGCCAGGTGCGGGTCGGGGCGCACGCCGGAGGCGGAGACGACGACGTCACCATCCAGTGCGGCACCCGTGTCGAGGTGGACGTGCGTGTCGTAGATCGCGGTGACGGTAGTCGACCCGAGGAAGCGAACCCCGTTGTCGGACAGGATCTTTGCCACTCGCTCGCCGGCCTCGTCACCGAACCGGCGCTGCAGCGGCACGGGCTCGGCGGCGACCATCGTGGTCGGGACGCCGCGGCTGGCCAGACACGCGGCCGCCTCGCAGCCGATCAGCCCGCCACCGATTACGACGGCCGAGTCGGCGCTGCGGGCGGCCATCCGGAGGATCACTGCGTCGGCGAAGGAGCGCAGGGGCAGCGCGGCTTCGGCGCCGGGAATGCTCAGCGGGACAGGGAAGGCGCCGCA
>DASRJA010000462.1:0-22162 GCA_035649695.1 Mycobacterium sp.
GTATGGTGGATGACGCCCAATGGCTCGATCAAGCCTCGGCGCAGACGCTCGCATTTGTCGCCCGCCGCCTCGTGGCCGACTCGGTTGGCTTGATCGAGCTCGCCCTCAAGGGATAGCTCACTGGTGACCGGTTCGATGAGCACGGCGGGGCGGATCGCGTCGAGCCTCAGTCTGATCCGACCACCACTCGTCATGGGTTGACGAGTAGGTCCAGGGCTGCGAGTGGACCACCGGCCTGTTGCAACCGGCCGCCATCATCGAGGCTGCCGAGGTCGAGCGGCGCGTAGCCGAGTTCGGCGATCAGGCTCTTGACCGTCTGCTTCGACGCGACGTCGTCACCGGAGACGAACAACACACGTTTCGCGTCGCCCTGTCGAGGCCCCTTTTCGAAATTCGACATGGCGATGGAGTTGAACGCCTTGACCACCCGCGCACCGGGTGCGTGTTCGGCGACAACGGTGCTTGCGCTTCTGCCCTCGAGATCGGCGAGCTGCAGGGGATCGAACGTGACGAATGGGTTCGTGGCGTCGACCAGGATTCTGCCTTGCCAATCGGGTAGCGCGTCGAGTGTCTCCGGCACCGCCAGCCAGGGCACCGCAAGCAGGACGAGCTCCTGCGCCGCGGCCTCGGTCACCGTGGTGGCCGCTGCACCGATGCTTTGCGCGACTGGCGCTAGCGCCACTGGGCCGCGCGCACTGGAAAGCATCACGCGGTGGCCCGCCCCCGTCAGCCGTCGCCCCACCGCCACGCCGACGTTGCCTGCTCCGAGAATTCCAATTTGCATGTCTATCTCCTAAGACTCATTTCTGATACACCACCCACGAGCGTCGCACTTCGACGTCTGGATTGTTCAACCGGACTTTGGTCCGGCTTATTTCCTTTGTTTCCATGGCTTTTGGTATATCTCGAGAGTCCGAACACTAAATTGGACTTGTCCAACATGGCGTGGCGTCATCACGAAACGTTCCCGTGCTCAATATATTTGGTGGGATCCGGGGAACGTAGCATGTGTCTTCGAGCTGCGCACAGTTGCCAATTCTTCATGCTGACACTAGCTTTCGCGACTAGATTGCAGCGACGGCTCAGCGAACCAGGACAGTACGGCCGCCGGCGCTGGTGTGATCCGCATTGACGGCGTCGCCGGCCTCGTCGAAGGAAAATGTCCGGCCGATATTGCTGTGTAGCCGTTGCGCGGCGACCTTGAAAAGGAGATCAGCAAGCTTGTGCCCGCTCGGAGCGACAACCGTCGGGATGTACTCGACGTCTGTGCGGATAGCGGGCGTTGCGGCGTCAGAGACCGAGGTGCACTTCCCACCCGGGCGTACCACGCGGGCAGCGATCGAAGGGTCACCGGCGAGGTGGATGGCGTTGTCGACGCCGCCGCCGAAAAAGTCCCGCACCCCTTGGATTGTCTGTGTCGCGTCTGCGCCCTCGGTAATGACAACGTCGGCGCCGAGCGCCCACGCGAGGTCCGCCTGAGCAGACGGGGTAACGACAGCGACCACGGCACTGCGGGCCTTCGCCAACTGGATTGCGAACCCGCCGACCTCGGTGACGGGACCGTGGATGACGGTGGTTCCGAGATTCGTCGACCCGAGGACGCCGACCGCATCGAGGGCAGTGATCGCCGCCAACCCCACGCCGGCGGCTTGGGCGACATCAACGCCGTCAGGGACTGGGGCAAGCAATTCCGCCGGAACCTCCACCGAGTCGGTAAACGTCCCTGATCGCCATGCCTCCATCGTCCCGGCGACATTCATGCCGACGTCGATGTAGTCCACGTCGTGGCCGACGGCTGTCACCCGGCCCACGAAGTCACGGCCCAGCAGAACGGGATCGAGCTGGCTCGTCAAGGCCACGCGTCCCTCGACCGCGGCTCGATCGAAATCGTTCACCGAGGCTGCCAGCACCTCCACAACGACTCCCCCGCGTGACGCGACTGGTTCGTCGATGTCGAACAAGCGCGGCATGTAGGCCGGCCCGGTCACTCCAACAGCCTTCATCGCCGACCCTCCTTATTGAGCGCGTTCGATCCGATGCACGGTTTAACAATGAAGTGCTGCGATTATTCCTCGGTTCAATCTTTAAGTTAGAATGAGATCATGGACACTGCGAACACGACTCGGTGGCTGGACGAGGAGGAACAGCTGACCTGGCGGCAGCTGTCGACGATGATCCTGAGGATTCAACCAGTGCTCAGCGCACAACTGCAGCGCGAGTTCGGCATCAGTCACTTCGAATACCTGATCATGGCGTGCCTGTCGGAAGCGCCGGGATCGAAGCTGCGGATGAGCGTGCTGGCCGCGATGACCGGCAGCTCACTGTCCAGGTTGTCCCAGGCTGTCGGCCGCCTGGAGAAACGTGGCTGGACGTCACGGCAATCCGACGAACAGGACAGTCGTTTCACCCTTGCGGTTCTGACTAGCGCGGGACTTCGCCAACTGCAAGAAGCCGCTCCGTCGCATGTCGCCGCGGTACGGGAGTTCGTCTTCGACCGATTGACACAGGCCCAGTCCCGTCAGCTGGGCACGATTTGCCAGGTCATTCTCGATGGGCTGCCGCCAGATGACAGCTGGCCCAACATCCCGGCGCCCTGAACTCTCCAACAACACCCCCATTATCCCGGCGTCGTACCTGCTCAGCGACCATTCTTCCGCAAGTGACGTAGATTACTAGATTTCCCGGAATCGCAGCTGCGGCCTGCAACTTGTAAGGGGCAGGCAGTCACTTAAACATTGAAGTGACAGTGACTGGAAACCCCGAATAGGAGCCGATCATGAGCACCGTCACACCAATGGTCGTCAGGATGGGCAAATTGTCCGTCCGCGCGACACTGTCCACGATCTTAGTCGCTCTCGCGCTGACCGCGATGCTCGCCGGCTCGTTTGGAGCCCCACCGTCTGCGAAGGCCGCTGACGACTCATGTCCTGCCGTCGAGGTCGTATTCGCCCGCGGCACGAATGAGGCGCAAGGCGTCGGCGCGACCGGACAATCGTTTGTCGACGCACTCACCGCCCGCCTGCCGGGCAAAACGGTCGACGTATATGGGGTGAACTACCCGGCATCGATGAACTTCGGGCAGGCCGCCGACGGCATCGTCGACGCGAGCAACAAGATCCAGTCGATCGCGGCGAGCTGCCCGAGCACACAGATCGTACTTGGCGGTTACTCGCAGGGCGCGGCAGTAGCCGGTTACACCACGACCGATTCTGTTCCGGCCGGATTCGACCTGCCGGCCGGTATCACCGGCCCCATGCCTCCTGCGGTCGCTTCGCACGTCGCGGCAGTGGTCCTGTTCGGAACGCCAGATGCCTGGATCATGAACCTGCTCGACCGCAGCGCACCCCCCATCACGATCGGCCAGTCCTACATCGCGAAAACCCTGCAGCTGTGTGCAACCGGCGACCCGGTCTGCTTCCCCGGGGGTCTTGACCGCTCCGCGCACAGCTCCTACAAGAACAACGGGATGGCCGACCAGGCTGCAGCCTTCGCAGTCGGCCAGTTGAAGGGTGGCGCGCCGGCAGCCACGATGCAGCAGACGGCAGGTGAGGTCGGTGCGGGCCAGCCCGCCGCTGAGCGAGCCCCTGCACCTGAGCCCGCCGTCGACGCACCGGTTGGCAACTGAATGACAACATCACCACCGAACCGGTGGTGACCGACCAACGGCCGGAAGTGAGTCCCAGGACCACTTCCGGCCATTGGTCTATTGGGCCGTCATGAACGATCGCACAATCAAGGTATCGAACAGCAGGCCAAGGCCGGTGGCGGTACCGATCGGCCCGAGGATGTACAGACCGCTGAAGATGAACGAGGACATGGTGGCCGCGAACACCAGACGCGCCGCCGCCACGACACCGCCGGTGCCGGCCATCGCGCGGATGACACCGGTCTTGAGTCCGGCTCCGATCACTTCCTCTGCATCTCAAGACCTTTCAACGGCTGGTGTGCCGCGAGCCGACGACTAGGTCTTGACGATGATCGTGCCGATTTTTCCAGGTCGGTTGACGTGCCGGACCGCGTCGCTGATCTGATCGAGCGTGTATGTGCCCGCAACGTCGAATTCTGCAGATAGGCCGATGGCGATGGCGATGACGCTAGCGATATCTGAAGCACGGCGTTCGGCTGCCACGCCGCTGAGCCAACGGCCGACGGTAAGCCCGCGGATGCCGATTTCGCCGCCGAGTAGGGCTGATGCGTGCAGAGAAATGGTGTCCTGGGCAATTGCTCCGTAGGTGATCAGCGTTCCGCCGGAGGACAACAGGGATATCAGGTGGCCCGCGACTGCCCCGCCGACGGGGTCTAGTGCGACGGGGATGGGGCGGCCTTCGGCGATGGTGCGTATCTGCTGTACCCAATCGGGGTTGTCGGTAGAGACCACAGCCACGTTCGGGTACCGGGCGGCGAGCTCGCGGGCACGATCGGCGCTGCGCACGACACTGATCGTGGCGATCTGATGGTGGTCGGCGCTGGCGGTGAAAAGTCGGCCCACCGAAGAGGTGGCGGCGTTGTTGATGATGATGCCGCCGAATCCGATCGAGAAGTGTTGCTGGGCCGCGCGGTAGAGCAACAGGGCCGTCAACGGGTTGCAGATCATCTGCGCGGCGACATCGTCGCTGACAGAGTCCGGCACGGCGACAGCGACTTCCGTAGCGACGTTGATGCGTTGCGCCCAGGATCCGGGGTTGGGGAAGACGGTCACGCGGGTGCCGACCGCAGGGGTTTCGACACCGGTTCCTGTCGCCACCACGACACCGGTGGCCTCGAGACCGGCTACCGTGCGCTGCCCGGGATGTGGAGGGCCGAAGCCGACGCCGACGAGGTCTCCAGGATGGATCGGGAAGGCGCGGACTTCGACCTGAACTTGTCCGGGCCCTGGTTCGGGGGGTTCGGGGATTTCGGTAACTTCCAGCACGTCCGCGGGGTTACCGGCGGCGGCGTAGGTGATAGCCCGTGCCATCGTTGGTCACGTCCTTTATAGCTAGTCGGGCGGTGATCCGCTTCAGAGCTGGTGTGAATTGACACGTCACGTTAATCGATTTTCGGGATCTTACGTGATAGATCACCTATCGTGAAGGCCCAAGAGCGGCCGGACACGGATTCGGGCGGAACCGACTCGGTTACGGCCCACTGAGCTGACAATCGGAATGTGCGAGAACTGGGGTTTGCGGTGAGTGATCGATGGTTGATCCGTGGTACGGAGTTCACGAACTGCAACTGCGCATGGGGCTGCCCGTGCCAGTTCGGCGCGAAGACAACCCATGGACACTGCGAGACGGTGATGTGCGGCCACATCGAAGAGGGAAACTTCAACGGCACGAATCTCGACGGCCTGAACTGGGCGGTGCTCATGTATTGGCCAGGTGAGGTCGCCGAGTGCAACGGCACGCAGCAGGCCATCATCGACGAGCGCGCGGATCCTCCTCAGCGAGAAGGACTTCGGAAGATCCTTCACGGCGACTCGACTGCTCCCGGAGCGACGCATTTCTACGTGTACAACAGCACGATGTCGACCGTCCTGGACACGCTGTATGCGCCCATCGTGCTGTCGATCGATGTCGATCAGCGAATGGCCAGCCTCAAGATTGACGATCTAGTCGAATCGCGCGGGACGCCGATCATCAGTCCTCACACCGGCGAGCCGACCAGGTCACGCATCAACATGCCGGATGGGATCCACTACATCTTCGCCGAGATGGGCAACGGCAATACCAAAGCTCGGGCCGGCGTCGAGCTCGACCTGAAGGACACCTACGGACAGTTCAACGTTCTGCACGTGAACCAAGACGGGATGATTCGCTGACCACGTCTTGGGTCTGGCGCCATCGAGATCGGTTGGCCGTACTGGCAGGTCTGGGCAGCATCACAGTCGCCGCCTGGATTTACGTCGTGGTGGAAGCGCGCCGAATGGCAAGCGAGTCGGCGGACATGGGGGGTCGGCCGATGGCCTCGATGATGGAGTCCATGACCGGGTTGCAACCGTGGACCGCAACCGAATTCGCTCTGAGACTGGCGATGTGGGCCGTCATGATGGTCGCGATGATGGTGCCGACCGCGGTGCCAATGACCCTGCTCTACGCCGCCGTCGCGCGGAAGGCAGCTGCCCAGCACAACCCACTGGCGTCGACGTCGGTCTTCGTCAGCGGCTACATCGCAATGTGGACGATCTTCAGTCTTGTGGCCACCATCGCCCAGCACGCTCTCGATCAGGCGGCGCTGCTGTCTCCGCTGATGGTGACCCGGAGTGCGGGACTCGGAGCCACGCTGCTGATTGCTGCCGGCGTCTATCAGCTGACCCCGCTCAAGAACGCTTGCCTTCGGAACTGTCGAGCGCCGGCGCACTTCCTGTCCCGCTATTGGCGTACTGGGGATCTCGGCGCGTTCCGCATGGGACTGAGGCTTGGCGCCTACTGCGTGGGCTGTTGCTGGATCCTGATGGGATTGCTATTCGTCGGCGGCGTGATGAACCTGCTTTGGATCGCAGCGATCGCCATCTTCGTCCTACTGGAGAAAACGAGTCCATTCGGTGATGTGAGCGGACGGTTCGCGGGCGTCGCGTTGATCTTGGTTGGCGCAGTGAGTTTGGCTCTGTGATGCCAACGCGCTCAACCCCGTTCAGCCGGGTGGCAGTGACGAGTTGGAGTTGAGACTCGCCTGGATGTGTTCCAGCGCCGCTGTGAACGGCGAAAGCAGCTCGTCAGGCACCGGATCGAAGAACAATCTCCTGACCAACCTGGCATGGCCCGGCGCGGCCGCCACGATGGCGCTCATGCCTTCCTCGGTCAACACCACATTGGTCGCCCTTGCGTCGACTTCGGACTGGAGGCGTTCGGTGAGGCCGCGGTCACACAGTCGCCTCAGATGGTGCGACAGACGACTACGCTCCCAGCAGATGACCGCAGCCAGGTCACTGATCTGCAGCTTGCGGTTGGGTGCAATGCTCAACGCGCAGAGCACGTGAAAGTCGGCCAGCGAGAGCTCATTATCTCGTTGTAACTGGCGGTTGATCTCATAGTTCATTCGCAGCTGCACACGTAAGTAGGCAGCCCTTGTGCGTTGCTGTGACGACGACAACCATGGGCCACCGCCGGGGTTAGAACAGCGCATAGGTGCTTTCACAGTTCTTCTGCTGGACTTCTCATGGTTATTGTCGCTTCTCGACTCCGAGCCGTCCAGGACCACTTTCGACTCTGACTAGCCCGTTCACGGCTCAGCCGATGCTTCGCCAGATCCTACCGGAATACTCAGAGCTTTCAATTGATTGATACATCACGTAACTCTACTAAGGTGGTGACTATGGCAAGAGCAGTGCAATTCGATTCGTACGGCGGCGTCGACGTTCTCGAGGTGCGCGACGTGCCCCGCCCTGCGCCGGGCGCCGGCGAGGTTCTGATCGAAGTCAAGGCAGCCGGTATCAATATCAGTGAGGCGGCGATTCGAGCGGGCGCCGTGCGCGACATGTTCCCCGCGACGTTTCCATCCGGGCAGGGCAGCGACCTGGCGGGCGTGGTGGCCGAACTCGGCTCCGGCGTCAAGAGTTTCGCCGTAGGCGATGAGGTGATCGGCTTCTCCAATCTGCGGTCCAGCCACGCCGAGTACGTGGCCGTGCCCGCGACCCAGTTGACGCCGAAGCCGGCCGCGGTGCCGTGGGAGGTGGCCGGCTCGCTGTTCGTCGCGGGCGCTACCGCGTACGGCGCGGTTCGGGCCGTGCGCCTCGCACCAGGCGAGACGGTGGCGATCGCTGGTGCGGCGGGTGGGGTCGGATCGATCGCGATTCAACTCGCCCGACGCGCCGGTGCCACGGTCCTCGGCATCGCCGGGCCGTCCAACGATGCCTGGCTCACCGACCATGGTGCGGTCCCGGTCAACTACGGTGTCGACCTGCCGGCCCGACTGCGTGCCGCGGCACCGTCCGGACGCATCGACGCCCTGCTGGACTTCTTCGGTGATGGATATGTCGCGATGGCGGTCGAGGACCTCAGAGTTCCGCGCGAAAGGGTCGATACCATCGCCGATTTCGCTGCCGTCGAGCGGTTCGGGGTGCTGTCCGCAGGAGGTGCGGATGCCGCGACCGCAGCGGTGGTCGCCGAGTTGGCCGACCTCATCGCACAAGGTCAGCTGGATGTTCCGATCGCAGGAGTTTTCGCCCTCGACGATGTGCGCAATGCGTACCGGGAGCTCGAAAAGCGCCACACCCGCGGCAAATTGGTGCTGCGACCATGAATGATATGAGGAGACCACAATGAGTGATGGCAACGACTTCAACGAGCGGAATATCGCCGAGTTCCGCGCCAACCACGGCCGCGTCAGCGGCCCGTTCGAAGGTGCGCCAATCGTGCTTCTGCACACCGTCGGCGCCCGCAGCGGGAAACCGCGGACCAGCATCATGATGTACCTCGCCGACGGCGACCGATATCTTGTGTTCGCCTCGAGCGCCGGCGCCGACCAGAACCCCGCCTGGTACTGGAACCTGAAGGCCAACCCCCACGTCCGCATCGAGATCGGCGACGACATCGTCGACGTGCATGCCACCGAGCTGCAGGGCGCCGAACGGGACGAGAAGTACGCGATACAGGCCGAGCGGTATCCCGGTTTCGCTGAGTACGAACGTATGACGTCTCGGACGATCCCAGTCATCGCGCTCACTCCAACCGGTGGGGCGCGCTCATGACTGAGACAGGTAGTTCCTCGCAAGTATCCGGCGTGCCGCGCATGGACTTCGATGCCCTTTACCGTGGCGAAAGCCCAGGCGAAGGCATGGCAGCGATGACCACGCCGCCGTGGGATACCAAGGAGCCCAACGAGAATGTCATCGCGTGGCAGACCGGCGGCTGGGTCCACGGCGACGTGCTCGACGTCGGCTGTGGCCTTGGCGACAACGCCGTCTACCTGGCCAAGAACGGTCACGCGGTGACCGGATTGGACATCTCCCCCACTGCGCTGATCACCGCCGAGCAGCGGGCCAAGGACGCCGGAGTCGATGTGACGTTCGCGGTGGCCGACTCCACCAAGCTCGACGGCTACACTGACGCGTTCGACACCGTCATCGACAGCGGCTTGTTCCACAGCCTCGATGACGACGGCCGACGTAGTTATGCCGCAGCCGTGCACCGGGCCACCCGGCCCGGCGCCACCCTGTTGCTCAGCTGCTTCTCCGACGCCAACCTGGTGGGCCAGGAGTGGCCGCGACCGGCGGTGTCCGAAGAGACGCTGCGCGATGTCCTCGGCGGCGCCGGCTGGGACATCGTGTCTCTGGAGGCCGCCACGGTGCGCGGCGCACTGGATGGCGGCCCGCAGGCTGAAATGGCGTTCTGGTACCTCCGCGCGCAACGACGCCAACTCGTTTGATACTTGGCCTGTCGGTTCACACGTGATCGGATCGAGCAAGTTAGTGGCCGCGACGTAAGTGGCTACCCGGTGACCAGCGCGCGGGTCTCGGTCCAATCGACCATCAGCTTGCGTTGGCTGAAGTACCAGATGCCATCTTGTTTGACGAACGTATCGAGGTAGCGGATCGCGGCAATCATCAGACTGCGCCCTGCGGCCTCGACCTTGACGTGGTGAGCCAAGCAGTAGGCGATGCCCGTGGCGTTCTGCCCGTCGAGCATCGTGGTGCTTTGACCATTGAAATGCATCGTGGCCTCGTAACCGTTCAGCTCGTCGAACACCGGAGCGAGCGCTGTACGTCCCTGAATGTGTTGGGCCGGTATCGAACTGCTGGTGTCCATGTACACCTGAAAATCGGTGTCTTCGGTGAACAGCGCCATCTGACCAGTGGCATCTCGCCGATCGGCGCAGAAGGCGTAGGTGTCAACCAATTCTCGGATCGCCACCCGGTCGGCCATCTCTTGAAGCGAAAGATCCACATGCGCAGCGCGCCGGAAATCCCCGGATGTCATAGCTATCCTCCCCGTCCAGAAGAACGCCGACCGATTGACACACCATGCGACTCTACTTACTGTGTGATATTAAATGATAAGTCATGCAGATGAAAGATCTGCAGGACGGAACTCCATATTGTTCACCGGCTTCGTCGCGGAGCTTAAATTGATAACTCATTCAATGAAGGGTGTCTCCGATCAGCGCCACGATCAGCGAATTGATGCACGCCAACCTTCTCGAGGTCTTCAACGAGCGTGATCGTGTACGTCGATCTGCTGCGATCGCGCGGATCTACGCCGATGACATCAGATGGACCGACGACGACGGTGTGACCATCGGGCACGCGGCGTTGGACGGCAAAGCCGCAGAGCTGCAGTCGAAGCTTGGCGATCTACAGTTCATTGCAGCGGGGCCCACGTATCAAACATTGGGCCTGGGCTACCTGGCATTCAATGTGGTCAAACCCGACGGCGGCGCCCCGCAGATCTCGGGTTTCGACGTTGCGATCGTTCGAGACGGACTCATCACCGAGCTCTACACGGTGCTGACCGACCTGCCGCGATGAAACTGACGGGAACCCTGCCGAAGACGCAACTACTCAAAGGAGATTGAGCAATGACCACAGCCTCCAACCTGACCTCGCCGGCCGACATTGTCGTCGTTGGCGGCAGCTCCGCGGTGCCACCCCGGCAGGCGGGTAGGCAGCGGGTCTTCCATCTAGTTGATACGTCACGTAATGTCTCATCATTAAGGAAGGGCCGTCATGACAGAGTTGACGATTGCGATCATCGCGGGCAGCACCCGCCCGGGACGCCACGCCGGCGCGGTCTCCGAGTGGATACTCAAGCAGGCGGCGGAACGCCTGGGTGTCCGCTACGACATCGTCGACCTCATAGACCATCCCCTGCCGCTGCTTGACGAAGCCATGCCGCCCAGCTTCGGGCAATACCAGAACGAACACACCAAGGCTTGGGCGGCGACGATCGCGCCTTACGACGGATTCGTCTTCGTCAGCCCCGAGTACAACCACTCGACGTCCGCGGCGCTCAAGAATGCCCTCGACTATCTATATGCCGAGTGGCAGAACAAAGCTGCCGCATTCGCTGCTTACGGGTCGCTGTCTGGGGCACGCGCCGTTGAGCACTTGCGTTTGATCTGCTCCGAGTTGCAGATGGCAACCGTTCGCCAACAACTTTCTTTCTCGTTGTTCACCGACTTCGAGAACTTCACCGCCTTCACTCCGGCGGCATTGCACAACGACTCGGCCGCCGTCATGTTCGATCAACTCGAAAGTTGGGCAGGTGCGTTGAAGACACTGCGTTCCTGAACACCCTCGCTACCGAGGGCCGCGCGCGACATCACTGGCGCCGAGGACGCAACACGTGCGGAGGACGACAACAATGAGCACACTGACCGGTGACCGCTACCGCCTCGGAGACAAGGTGGTGCACCGCGTCGGGTACGGCGCGATGCAACTGGCTGGTGATGGTGTCTTCGGTCCACCCCGGGATCGCGACGAAGCGATCGCAGTGCTGCGCGCCGCTGTCGATGCCGGTGTCGATCACATTGACACCGCCCAGTATTACGGGCCCGGGGTGGTCAACCAGCTGATCCGGGAAGCACTCTCTCCCTACCCCGACAGGCTGGCTCTGGTAAGCAAGGTTGCCGCGCGCCGAGACGACTTTGGCGCGGTCCTGCACTACGACGACCCCGACCAACTCCGTGCCGGCATCGAAGACAACCTCGCGACCTTAGGTGTCGAGCAGCTCACCGCAGTCAATCTGCGCGTGATGGACAACGCTGTGCCTGATGAAAGGTTTGTCGAGCAGATCGGAGCGTTGGTAGCTGCGCGTGACGAGGGCTTAATCGCCGGCATCGGCATCAGCAACGTGACACACCGACACCTGCGGCGAGCGGTTGAAGTCACCGAGATTGTGTGCGTGCAGAACGCGTACAACCTTGCGGATCGATCCTCGGAGCCCGTCCTCAAGGAGTGCACCACCCGAGGCATCGCCTTCGTTCCGTTTTGCCCGCTGGGCTGGCCGAAGAGCCAACACGATGCGATCCGCACCAACCCGATCGTCACCGGCATCGCTGCAGGCCACGGCGCTACGCCTGCCCAGGTCGCTCTGGCCTGGCTACTGGCCGTTGCCGAGAATGTGTTGCTGATCCCGGGGACCAGCACCCGCGCACACCTCGCAGAAAACCTTGCTGCGGGGTCATTGTCGTTGCGCGACGACGAAATCTCCAGTCTCAGCTCGGCATTCGGCGTGCGGTGAGTTGTCTTCGGCTACCACCGCGGCGATGCCGCCAGACCGTCGTATACACGGCGCAAGACCACTCGCCGGTACCAATCGGCCATTCCCGTCCTAGCCGACTCGCAGGTATTCACCCGTCAGTCTCGTCGAGGCAACCTGCTCTGGCGGCTGACGCTTCCGTCGCCGGAGTCGCTCGCATACCACCGTCGATCGGCGGATGACTGGCCTGAAGATTAGGGAGGCTCTCGCCATGAAGACAATGCCCGCCGTGGTGTTAACCGCTGAACGCGAAATTGCCCTCGAGGAACGGCCGCGCCCATCGTTGCGATCTGATCAGGTCATCGTCGAAGTAGAGCTGTGCGGGATCTGCGGGAGCGATCTGCACTCCGCTCAGATGCCGCAGGTTTATCACGGAGACTGCACTCTGGGGCACGAATCTACGGGCCACATAGTCGCTGTTGGAGCCGACGTCGCCGAATGGGCTGTCGGTCAACGCGTTGCGATCAACCCCAATGGAAACGTCTGCGGGACTTGCAAATTCTGCAGGGCGGGCCAATCCAACTTCTGCGTTCAAGCCACCCTTGAGACGGCACTGGGGCTACAGGCGGACGGCGGACTCGCGCCGTTGATGGCGGCGTTTCCGTCCCACCTCCGAGCCATCCCGCGTGGACTCGCGTCGCGCGAAGCTGCATGGGTTGAACCCGCTGCGACAGCCTTACGCGCTGTGGAACGCGCCGGCGATCTCCAGGGACGCACTGTATTGGTCACTGGTGGCGGTCCGATCGGTCAACTGGCGTGCCGATTGGTTAATCTCGAATCACCAGAGCGCGTGCTGCTAATGGAGCCAGCTGTTGATCGGGCCGAGTTCGCGAGCAATTCGCATGCCACCGTCATCGCTGCCGACGAGGCGACCGAGTCCGACACTAGGGTCGATATCGTTATCGAGTGCTCGGGCAACGAGACTGCTACCGCGTCGGCACTGAGCCTGCTCACCCCTGGCGGCACTCTCGTCGTGGTCGGAGGAGGGCGCGGTTCCGGACTCGACCCCACAACCATATTGCTCAAGGAGATCACAGTTCACGGGTCCTACACGTACATCGGCGAGTTCGACCGTGCCATCGATCTGCTTGCGACGGGCCAGCTCGCCGTCGCAGACCTCACCAGTGTTGTGACACCACTGTCGGACACCTTGAGCGCGTTCGATTCACTCCGCGCCGGCCGAATCATGAAAGCGCTCATCGCACCAAGCCAGCACTGATGGGCACCCACCCTCAACAGAGAGCAAACATGACCGACACACCACCGAACAATGTCGATCTGGTGCGGACCTTGATACATGCCGTCGACAATGCCGACAACGACACCATCGCCGCCTGCACGGCGAAAGACGTCCACTTCCGATTCGGAAATGCGCAACCGACCACCACGCAGTCGGAGCTACTTGCGGCAGCCGGTTCTTTTCGTGGCGGGATCGCCGCTCTGCGGCACACCATCCTCAACATGTGGGAGGTCGACGGTGGGACCGTGATCGCCACAATGGACGTGTACTACCGCCGACTGGACGGTGGCGAGCTTAATCTGCCGTGCTGCAACATCTTTCGGGTAGAAGACGGTCGGGTAGTCGACTACCTCATATACATGGACGTCAACCCGGTAATCGCGACGTAGCGGTCTGTGGAGCGTGCGGACGTACGCGTTCGCCGCGAACGCCAACATTCAGCCCCGGGCTTCGCCAGATTTCCAATGACGACGTGGCCGTCGTCGCCATACCCCTATCAGATCGCTTGGCGCGTCCTCAGAGAGGTACTGGAGGGAGCGATGCATTGAGGTTGAGACTTGCCTGAATATGTTCCAGCGCAGCGGTAAAAGGATTAACAAGGTCGTCCGGTAAGGGGTCGAAGAACAATTTTCTAACCAACGCAACATGTTCCGGCGCGGCGGCGACTATGACCTCAAGTCCCTTCTTGGTCAAGAGTGCATCTGTGGCCCTGCCATCGTCTTCGGACTGGATGCGCTCGGTGAGTCCGCGTTCGCATAGTCGCCGCACTTGGTGCGACAACCGGCTGCGTTCCCATCCGATCAGAGCGGCGAGCTCGGTAATCTGTAGCTTATGGTCCGGCGCCATACTCAGCTGGTTAAGCACGTGGTAGTCGGCCAGTGAGAGCCCGCTGTCTCGCTGCAGCTGACGATTCATCTCATAGTTCATCCGCAATTGCACGCGCATGAACGCCACCCACGCGCGCTTCTGGGAAGCGGGCAACCAAGGATTGTCACCTGAACGGGAGCGGCGGGCGGGCGACATTTCACGATCCTTCTGCTGGACTCTTCACGCTTATTATCCACCACACCGGTCTCAATACTGATGGTGGTCGTTATTGCGTCGACGTCGGCCTCTCCCCCAGCGCGCGGGGCATCGGTCAGGGCGACCAGAATCGCAACCGTGCGAGTGTCGCCGGCCAACAGCCACACCGGCGTTCTGGTTTCGCGTTCGGAGTAGTACGCCCCCAACCCGCCCCCCGCCACTGACGCGGTATGCGGCGGGTGACGTATTCGCTCCTAGTCTCTTGATTTCAGCGCCGCCAGTACCACCACGACGCAGGCCACGCGACGCAGGCCGCCACGACCGCGAGGCCGAGAGAAACTCCCACCTGAAGGGCCAGCAAAAGGACTGAACCCATCACCGCCGGGTAGGTCAGCACGGTGTCAACGTCGCGCTTCACGCGGCGCTCGCCTTCAGGCCAAGCGGCCCAGCCAGTTCGGTCAGCGTCGGCAACAGTTTGTCCGAGCCACCGAGCACTTGGATCACGACTTGGTTGGCGCCGGCCCGCAGATGCTCACCCAGGCGGTTGGCGATGTCGCCGGGGGTGCCGTAGGCGACCAGGGCGTCGATGAACTCGTCGCTGCCGGGCGGGGTGAGGTCGGCGTCGGTAAAACCCAGCCGCTTGAAGTTGTTCAGGTAATTCGTGAGGTTGAGGTAGTTGTACGTGTTCAGAACCTTGCGGCCGACTGCGCGCGCCTCCTCGGCGTCGGCGATCGGCAGCACTTTGTGCTCGGGTAGCAGCAGTGCGTTCGGCCCGATGATTTCGCGGGCCTGTGCGGTGTGTTCGGGTGTCGTGTTGTACGGGTGCGCCCCGGCGGTGCGTCCAGCGGCCAGCCTCAGCACTCGCGGCCCGAGCGCGGCGAGCACACGCTGATTGGCCGGTACGCCATATTCGTCGAGCTCGTCGAGGTAGTCGACCAGCGCGTCGTAGGGCTTGCGATATTGCTCAGTATGCTCGGGATGGCCGGCCCCGATGCCGAGCACGAATCGGCCGGGGTGGGCGGTATTGATGCGGTGGAACGACTCGGCGACGGTTTTGGCGTCCGCCGTCCAGATGTTGACGATGCCGGTGGCAACCTTTAACGCGGTGGTGGACTCCAAAAGCGGCTCGGCGAACGACAATTCGGCGGCCGGCGAACCAGTAACCCATAGCGTGCCGTAGCCGAGCCGTTCGATTTCCTGGGCCTGCTCGGGGGTGACTGCCAGCCCGAGGTCGAGGAAACTGCTGCCTGGGTCCCAGGTAAACACGCCGAATCGGCCAAGGTCGATGTTTGGTGTTGTCATCGGTGTGCTCGCAGTATCAATGCCTGCTGAACCCGGTCGGGCGAACCACGATGACCACCCAGTCCGGGGCGTCGGAGGGAGCCTCGCCCCGGGGCGGGGCGTCGGGGGGAGGTTCGTCGCCGCTGTAACGCTTGGCGATACGCCGAAAGAAGCTCGCCGCTGGGTCGGGCTCGATGCGCTCGACGTCGCCGCGCACTTCCAGATAGCGGTACGGGTTGTCGGGATCCGAGATCGACATGGCAACCCGCGGGTTGCTCTGTACATTGCGGTACTTCTGCCGCTTGGTGGTGTGCGCGAATCGCAGCAGCTCGCCGTCCCAGTCGAACCACATCGGACTCACTTGCACCGAACCGTCGGGCCGGGCCGTCGCCAAATGCCCGTACAGCGGGAGTTCAAGCAGATCGTTGTAGCCGGCGGGAACCGCAACCATATTTGCTCCTATCTAGATTTGTTCTGTGCCGACGATTCCGGGGAAATCGTCGAGCGACGTGTTTGGACGAAAGCCGTTTCACCGCAGGGGTACTCGAGGTGGAGAGGCTCCGCGTGATTAGACCTGTGCCATGCCACCATCGACGCTCAGTTCGACGCCGGCCACGAAGCTGCTGTCATCGGAGGCCAAAAACAGTGCAGCGGATGCGATCTCGTCGGGGCGGCCCAACCGGTTGAGTGGTACCGCCGCCACGAACTGTGCCTTGTCGGCCTGACCGTCCAACATGGGAGTGTCGATCGGGCCCGGGCTCAACGTGTTGAACCGGATGCCGCGGTCCTTGAACTCCCGGGTCCAAGTGCGGGTATAGGACCGCAGCGCGGCCTTGGTGGCGCTGTAGGCGCTGTAACCGGAAACGCCCATGTGGCCTGAGGTCGAGCCAATCAGAATGACCGAGCCGCCATTTCGAATCCATGGCAGCGCCTTTTGCACCGTGAACAGCGTTGCGCGAGCGTTGACGTTGAAGGTGGCATCGAAGTTCTCCTCGGTGATCTTTCCCAGCATTTCGGTCTCCGCCCGGGCCGAATTCGCCACCAGGATGTCCAGCCCGCCCTCTGCGTTGAGGACCGTCAGGAACAGCCTGTCCAGGTCGGCGTTGCTGGTGACGTCCCCCGCGACGGTGCTCAGGCCGTCGCCGATCAGTGCTTTGGCCTTGTCCAGCTCGGTGCGGCGGCGGCCCATGATGAAGACGCGGGCGCCTTCGTCGACGAACCTCTGTGCGGTCGCAAGCCCGATACCGCTGCTGCCGCCGGTGATCACGGCGACCTTGCCTGCCAGTCGTGCCATCAGTTCATCCTCCAATTTCGTGTTGTGTGCTGAACGTGCCGATACGGTGTCTGTTTCTCCGATAACCGTCGTTGCGCGGAAATGGGTGCGGTGCGAGCACATTCCGTGTCGCTTCTGTTGGGAGAACATCGCGAGAGGTCATGGCCGCAGACCCTTGATCGGTGTGCCCGATATGCCCGAATCGTTGGAACCGACTGACTGCAGGATCCGTTAGGGCATGTTGGACGCATTGTGGATACTTAGGTGCCGCACGACGGCGTCCGAGAAGTCCGGAACACTGTTGCCGCCCTCGCGAAGGTCTTCGAGGAATTGCTGGTAGAGGTGCGCAACCCCAAATGCGCCTTGCCGGTAGAAGTCCGCAACCCCAAGGCCGCCGCCGGTAGCAGGCCAGTCCAGTGATGCGACCTTGCGGTAGGACTGGGGGACGGGCAGCACAGCCAGCTCGGCGGCGTCGCCCCGGGCGCCGAGCAATGTCAGCGGGGCGAGTTGTATATGCCCGATTGGGGCCGTGACAACGATGTCTCCCTCGGTACCGTTGGATAACACCTCACCGACGTATCCATCGGCCACGAGGTCCCGCAAGTAGTTCATCACCGGATTGGTGCGAATCTGCAGACCGACGATGGATGGCACATCGTGTTCGCCGACGAGACGAGCAAGCTCTTCAGTCTCAGCGAGACCATTACCCGGGGGCCACTCGCAGAAGACGGCCCTACCGGCTTGAACCGCTGCGCTAACCAACTCGCGGTGTGCCGGCACCCTGACCGACACGACAACCAAATCCACCTCATCACAGGCAGCCAGATCGGTTGCATTGCCGAAGGTCCGCGCCACCCCGTGTTTCTCACCGGCGCTGGCTGCCGATTCCGGTGAGCTGGTACTGAGAGCCGTCACCTCAAAGCCCGGGATTGCCCGCAGCGCCGGCAGGTGGGCGAGGCACGCCCAGAGGTCTTCTCTAGCACCGAGACCGATAATCCCCACGCAGAGCGGCTGTCCGGACCGTGCCCATCTCGCCACTACAGATTCTGCTGTTGTTGTCATGTGTTTCTCCTGTGTCAAGCCGCTGCCGATTGCCAAGGCTGGTTCGGGCTTGGTGGACAACTACGCCACCCACAAGACCCCCGAGACCCACAACCGGCTGCCCCGGCATCGCCGCTTCCACCTGCACTTCACTTCCCCCAGCTCGTCGTGGCTGAACCGCGCCGGGCACGCCGGTGCCACCGTTGCCGCCGTTCCTGCCAGTCGCACCATCAGTTGATCCTCCAATTTCGTGTGTGCGCCGGACTGTGCCAGGTCAGTAGTCGGCGGGCTGGTTGAAGACGATCGCGAGGCTGACGATCTGGCCGTCGCGCACGCTGAAGTAGTTCGTCAGAACAATTTCGTCGGGCAGATTGGTCCGGTCGAACGTGCCGTCGTAGGCCCCGCGCACCACGGTGTCGCCGTAATGGTCGAGCACCTCGCGCACTTCGATCGTCACCTTGTCGCCGACCATCTCCCTGGCCACCCAGCGGCGGATGGCGTCGATTCCGACGAATTCGCGGTGGTTGTCGTTGACGTAGGCATCTTCGGCGAACGTGGCGACCGCGCGATCGGTGTCGCCGGCGTTGATCGCGTCGACGTGTTCGGCGACGATCCCCGTCAGGTCGATTTCTTTCATGCTCTTGTCTCCCACTCCGTGGCCGGCGCGGTGTTGCAGCCGGTGATCCCACCGTGGGCGCTCACACCGTGGGCGAGTCAAGGCCTGTTCAGGACGTGAGTCTCCCCCGGGGGGAGAGTGCACACTGAGGCCATGAGTTCACCCGCGCTCTTGGCCATCGGCGACTTCTCCCGTGCGACGCAGTTGAGCGTCAAGATGCTGCGCCACTACCACCAGGTCGGGCTGCTCGAGCCGGTTGATGTTGATCGCGCTACCGGCTACCGCCGCTACAGCATCGACCAGATCTCGACGGCACAGATCATTCGCCGCTTCCGGGCTCTGGAAATGCCGCTCGACGACATCCGCAGCGTTATGAGCACCACCGACATTCGTCGACGCAACGAACTGATCAACGCGCACCTCATGCGCCTGGAATCCCAACTCGCGCAGACCAAGCGGGCCGTCGAGTCGCTTCGTGAACTGCTTGAGCCCGGCCCTGTTGCTGAAGGCCGGATAGGTTACCGCAGAGTCGAAGCGACCGAGGCAATCGCGATCAGCGAGGTCGTCGACATAAGCGATGCGCTGACCTGGGTCCCGGGGGCGCTGGCCGAGTTGTATGCCACCCTGACTGCTCAAGGCGTGCGCATCTGCGGCCCGGCTGGGGGCATCTTCGCCGACGAGCTAGTCGCCAGCGAACGAGGGCAGGCGACCGTTTTCGTCCCCTTCGGCGGTGACTTCCGACGCACCGGACGCCTAACCGAACTCGTTGTACCAGCCGCCGAATTGGCCACAGTCGTGCACGCCGGCTCGTATCGCGACTTCGACCTGGCCTACGGCGCCCTGGCCACCCACGTCGCCCAACACGCGATCGCCGTCGACGGCCCGATTCGCGAGTACTTCCTCGTCGGCCCGCACGACACCTCCGACGAAACGGCCTGGCGCACCGAGATTGGCTGGCCGGTCTTTCACACCACAACCGGCTAACCCCGCCCACGCGCCGTCATCTTGCATGCCCACCGACAGGGCAACCCGCCCACATCCAGAGGTCCACGCTCGACTGGGCTCGAGTAAGGACCCTTAGGTGTCCGAAAGGTGGAGCTTTGGGAACTCGAACTCCTGGCCCCCACACTGCCAGGACCACGCAGAGCATGCGAACAGGCCGTTTATTAGCCACAGAGGACTGTCGTGGGCGTAGGCCCGCGCGCGACCGTCTTCAGCGTTGTCGTTAGAAATGTGGTCCGCCGTCGTTCACAAATCCGTTCACGGTAGTCGTGAAGCGCCGCGACAACTGCCACGCTGGCTCGCCGTGCTGTTGGGTCGGGTGTCGGCTGTTTCGGCTAAGCGGCTCGCACGTGACGTCCGACGATGTCGTTGATCCTGCTGACGCTGTTCGAGACTCGTCTTCAAAAAGACCAGAATCAGCGGGGATTCATCAGCTGCGAGCTGAAGACCCACACGGTCCCCATGCAGCGACGTCGAACTCTCGATGCTGGCGGGGCGCTTCTACTCCCGCCGAGTCTGGTCCAGTTCAGAGACCCCTTCAACTGCTCAACCTCGGCGGAGCGGACGCTCTCCTAAAGCCGGTGTCGCAGGTTCGAATCCTGGCGGGGGCACTTCAGAGGGCATTTTTGTTTACGCCCCACGAAAATCCATCGTTTATTCATCGCTTATGGTCCGGTCCAGTAGCTCGGCGACGGCGGTGTGGGACCGGCCCCTGGCCATGTAGGTGTCCTGAGTCTCGGACACCCGTGCGTGGCCTAGGTGGTCGGCTCCGATTCGGGCCGACAGCCCCTCGTCGTCGATCAGCGTGGCAACGGTTTTCCTGAAGCTGTGCGATGTCACGTCCGGCACGCCCAACTCCTCGCGGACCTCCCGCCACCGAGCGCGGAAGTTGTCGGGGTCGCGCCATGTGCCCGCCGTCGACGGGAAGATCATCGGCTGCTCACCGAGATACGCGCGACCCCGTCGAGCGGCCAGCACTGCGACCGCGAACGTCGGCAGCGGCAGGGTCCGAGTACCCGCGGCGGTCTTCGTCTCGTCGACACGCATCAGCCCCTTGCCCGCGGCCCTGATCACCTTGCCGGTAATCGTCAGCGTCGGCGCCGTGTCGTCGAACTCGGTCCAATACAGCCCAAGCAGCTCGGAAATCCGCAGCCCCGTCGCGATGAACAACGTGATCGGGTCCACGAGGTCGTGACGCTGACACGCCTCCGATGCCCGCAGCTTCCCCAGCAGTGCGCGCAGCTCGCCAGCAGTCAGCGCCGGTGCACCCTTCGGGCGCGACGTCGAGCGCATGGGCGACACGTCGCGCACCGGGTTCGCTCCGATGACGTTCGCCATCACCGCCAAGTGCAGGCCGCCCTTGAGGATCGTCTTGGACTGCACCGCCATCACGTCGCCGTGGGCCCGGCGCATCGAGCGGATGGCCGCGTCGATTCTGGCCGGCGTCGCCTCCCCACTCGAACCCCGGCGATGATCTTGCTCAACAACTTCGCGCAGTACCGGTACGTGTCGATCGTCCGCACGGCCCGGCCATCCTCTTCGAGACGATCGATGTGTCGATCGACTAGAGCCATGATCTTCGTGTCGAGCGTGACGCCGCCGTCGCCGGTGGCGCGACGTTGCATGATCGCCTCGACCAACGCATCCTCGGCGAGCTTGCGGTGCTGATCGTGTTCATCAGCCGGGCCGCGCCGCTCGACGATCCTGGTCACTCCGTCAGCGTCGCGGAATCGGCAGCGCGCCAACCACACTCCGTCGCCGAGATACTTCCGGCTGCACGGCTCCTCATCGGTGTAACCCCAAGTAGGTGCGCGCAGGGGGTCGAAAGAGCTTGCCCGAAGGGATAGAGTGAACTTTGACCCCGAGAGTGGCCCGCGATGGGCCCGGTGGGAGGACCGGGTTGTCATTTTTGGCTAACGAGTGGGGTTTTGCTAGCCTAACTATGAACGGACATGGTATGCACCGGCTACTGAGGGGGCTTGCCGTATTAGCAGCTCTGCCACTCATTGCTCTACCGACCGCAGAGGCCGCCACGGTACTGATGATCAGTCCACTGACAACGAACATGCAAGACGAGCTTCAAGGCTCTATGTGCGAGACCAACACCTGTGTCGTGGTCGATGCCCCCGCCTACCCCGATCCGCGCGGCGTGATCGCCCTTGACAATGCCATTAAGTCCACGCCTGGCGAAATAATCGTGTTTGGCTACAGCAACGGAGCGCAAATAGTCTCACAGTGGCTGACGCAGCACGCCAACGACCCGACCGCTCCCAGCCCGGACCGCCTGTCATTCGTGCTGATCGGCAATCCCACCCGTGCCTACGGCGGTACGTCGGCGCCGATGCCGCAAACCAAATACCTCGTTACGGACATCGCCCGCGAGTATGATGTGGCCGCCGATTACCCTAACAATCCGAAGAGTCGCTACTACTCGCTGGCCGTCAACAATGCTTGGGCAGGTTTCTTCTCAATCCACGCGAACTACTGGGACGTCAATCAGTACGACCCCG
>DASRJA010000463.1:0-3561 GCA_035649695.1 Mycobacterium sp.
CAGCCGCCCTACAAGACCGCCGGCGCGGTGTTGCTGGTGCTGGTAATAGCGGTCGCAGCCTTCATCTACCTGCAATTTCGCGGCGATCTCACGAAGAAGACTCATCTGACCCTGCTGTCGCCGCGGGCCGGCCTGGTGGTCGAACCCGGGTCGAAGGTGACCTACAACGGCGTGGAGATCGGCCGCGTCTCCCGCATCTCCATGGTCGACGAAAACGGCACGCCGAAAGCCAAACTGACCCTGGATGTGAATCCGGACTACTTCAAGTACATCCCCGCCAACGTCGCTGCCGACATCCGGGCCACCACGGTTTTCGGTAACAAGTACATATCGTTCAGCTCACCGAAAAACCCATCGCCACAACATATTTCATCCCACGACGTGATCGACGCGTCGGCGGTGACCACGGAGTTCAACACCTTGTTCGAAACGGTCACTTCGATCGCCGAGCAGGTGGATCCCATCAAGCTGAACCAGACGCTGGCCGCGACCGCCGAAGCGCTGAGCGGGCTGGGCGACCGGTTCGGCCAGTCGCTGGATAATGGCAACCGGATCCTCGATGACCTGAACCCTCAGATGCCGCAGATCGCGGAGGACAATCGCCTGGTCGCCGACTTGGCCGACGTCTACGCCGACGCATCGCCAGACCTGTGGGATGGACTGGACAACGCGATGACGTCCGCGCGGACCTTCAACGAGCACAGCGCCGACATCGACGAGGCGTTGATGGCCGCGGTCGGCTTCGCCGACGACGCCGCGGACAGCTTCGAGCGCGGTGGGCCGTATCTGGTTCGCGGTGCCACCGACCTGGTCCCGACCACCCAACTCCTCGACGACTACCGCGGCATGATCTTGTGCACGATCCGCAAGTTTTCCGTCGTGCAGAAGCGGGCCTCCGCAGCACTGGGCGGCAACGGCTACTCGTTGGCTTCGTCATCGGGCACACTCGCGGGCGCGGGCAACCCCTACGTCTACCCCGACAACTTGCCACGGGTGAACGCGCGCGGCGGCCCCGAGGGCCGCCCCGGCTGCTGGCAGGACATCAGCCGTGAGCTTTGGCCAGCGCCGTATCTGGTGATGGACACCGGCGCGTCCATCGCGCCCTATAACCACCTGGAGATCGCCCAGCCGGTGCTGATCGACTACGTGTGGGGCCGGCAGGTCGGCGAGTTAAGCATCAACCCGTGACCGTTGACATCAACTTTTGTTGAGGTTCTACGTTGGGGCCATGACCTTCAAATCGTACGAACTCGACTTCATGCGCCAGGCCGACCTTGGCCGGTTGGCCACCATCCAGCCCGACGGGACACCGCAGAACAGCCCGGTGGGATTCACCTACAACGAGGAGCTGGGCACCATCGATATCGCCGGCTTCCGGATGTCGAAGAGCCAGAAGTTCCGCAACGTCGCGCACAACGCCAAGGTGGCGTTCGTTGTCGACGACATCACCTCCCGGGACCCGTGGCGGGTGCGCTGCCTGGAGATCCGCGGCACCGCGGAACAGGCCGAGATCCCGCCCTCGCACGGAGCGGCCGGCGATGAGCTCGACACCGCGATCATCCGCGTCACGCCGCGGCGCATCATCAGCTTCGGCATCGATGATCAGGTCAGCGAACCGCATCAGCTGACGGTGGATATTCGGGACGTGTAGCCCCGGCCGCTGCACACTGCTTGTCATGCCAAAGAAAATGGTGGCCGGCCAGGGGGAGGCCGTCGGGGGGCTCGGCATGACCGCCCTGCCGACGTGGCAGGCGACCGGGTTGTCGCTTGCGGTGATCGTCGGCCACGTGTTCAACGGGTCGGGCGCACTGGTGTTCGGCCTGTTGTCGGTCGGGGTGATCTGGACGTTGCACCGCCTGCATGCACAGGCCCCTCGGCCGCGGACGACGGCGGACCTGATCGCGTCGACGCCCGGTGCGGCGCCCGCGCAGGCAATTGTGGTCATTCAGTTCGTCGCGTACGTGCTGCTCGGCGCGTACACCGCCAAGAGCATCGCATCGATGGCGCTGGTCTGGATGACCAACCCGGACACGACGATGCCTGACTGGTGGGGTCCCGCCCTGGCGGTGGCCGCCGCCGCAGTGGGGACCGTACTGGTGGCCGCGCTGCCGACCAGACTTCTGGCACCAACGGTGACGGTGCTGGCGGCGTTCGGCCTGCTGGTGTTCTTCTACATCGCGTTGGCCGTGATCGCCCGGGTGCTTTCAGGCACTGCGCCCGTCGAGCCCGCCATGGACTTCGGCACAACGCCCGCCGCGGCCGAGTGGGGCCCTGCAGCAATTCTGATTTCACTCGCCATTGCCTTCGCGGGATTCGAGATCCCGACGGCCGTCAGTGACCGGCTTCGGTCCGTCCGTCGGCCACTCGGAGGCGCGATGGCGCTCGTGGCGTTGTCCGCCGCGCTGGCCTGGGTGGCCACCAATCTCGGCTCCACAGGCGAATTCCGTTACGACGCAGCCGACCTCGTCATCATCGCGACACAGATGTTCGGCGATACCGGCAACAAATGGTTGATCGCCGCCACGATCGCGCAGGCGGTCGCCGCCCTGCTCGTGTTGATCTGGGGCGCGACGCGCGCCGTCCGCCCGCCCGTAGCGAACAGCCCGCTGCCGTTGGCGATGACGGCGGTCGTGATGGCGTTGGTGGCGCTGGCGATATCGTCCGACTTGTGGCATGCCGCCCCAAGACTGTGGGGTGTCGCGGGCATCCTGCTGTTGGTCGTTTATGTGGCTGCCGCTCAGGCGAATTCACGTTTGGACGACTCCAACACGACCGCGTGGGCAGTGTTCGCCCTCATGGGGCTGGTCGTGGTCGTGGTCGTCTTCGTGACGGGGGTCAGCGACGGTTGGTGGTCCGCGGGCATCGCCGCCGCCATCACGGCGGCCGCAGCGGTGTGGGCGCGCGCCGCTTCACACCCAGGGCGGCCAGCGCTGCGGCCTCGTTGACAGCCAGGTGCGCCAGCATCGGCGCAGCCAGGCTGCCCGAGCGTGCGTGCAGCCAGCCGAACAACCAGCCCCCAACTCCGGTGAGTAGCACGGTGCCGAGCACCGGCTGTCCGGTCACGCGGGCGTCGACGATGTGCCATAACCCGAACGCCGCGGCCTGCAGCAGCCGACCGCGCGTCGGCCCGAATGCCGCTTCGGCGACGGTGCCCAGGGTGGCCCGGTAGGCGGCCTCCTCGGGCCAGACCGTTCCGATCGGGATGTCGAGCACCAGCCAGCGCACCAAGTGCTCGGGCAGGTCGCGCTTTTCCATCGCCCGGCGCACCGGCGGCAACGCGGCCGTCGCCGCGACACCGAGCGCCGCCACCGCGCCTGCCGCGAGGCCGTACCGCAGGCCCGATCGCAACGCAGGCGGGCGCAAGCCGAGCGGCGATTGGGTGATCGCCACGAGGCCGGTGCCCAGCGACGCGTTAGGGATCGGATGCCATCGCACGCGCGGCGCCACAAAGCTCCATCCCACGAGCGCCGCAGCCAGCCCGACCGCGCGAAACCTGCTGGGCTGCATCAGTATTCGGGTCCGTCGGTGGATTGGGTCTTTTCCAGCGCGGTGCGGATGCGG
>DASRJA010000464.1:0-12977 GCA_035649695.1 Mycobacterium sp.
TTGCGCAACTTCTCGCGCGGATCGTCCGCGTCGATCCACTCGATGTGCTCGCCGCCGGCACTCAGCACCTCGACGGCCCGGTCCGCGTCGCCGACCCGGATCGCGGTGGCCAACTCGCCGATCGACTCGCCGAAGCGGTGCGACGTCTGCAGCGCCGCGATTTGTGCGTCTTTGCGGTTCGTCAACCCCTCGACCACGTCCGCCAACACTGCGCCCGCCTCCACCGACGCCAACTGGTCGGGGTCGCCGACCAGCACCAGCCGCGTCTCCGGGCGCACCGCCTCCAACAGCCGCGCCATCATCGTCAGCGACACCATCGACGTCTCGTCGACCACGATGACGTCATGGGGCAACCGGTTCCCGCGATGGTGCCGGAACCGCGACGACGTCTCCGGCCGCCACCCCAGCAGCCGATGCAGCGTGGTCGCCTGAAAACCCTGAAGCCGCTGTTGGTCCGAAGCATCCAGCCGGTCGACCTCCAGCTGCACCGCCTCCTGCAACCGCGCCGCCGCCTTGCCCGTCGGCGCCGCCAAGGCGATTCGCACTCGCGGATGTCCGGCCAACTCCGCCTGCTCGGCGAACAACGCCAACAATCGCGCGACCGTCGTCGTCTTACCCGTCCCCGGCCCACCTGTCAGCACCGTCAACCCTTGCGACAGCGCGATTTCCGCGGCCGCCCGCTGTTCCTCGAACCCCGGCGGGAACAAGCGGCCGACGTCCGGCATCGCCTCCGACACCCTCGTCGGCAGCATGGTCAGCAGATCACCGGCGACCTGTTGTTCCTCGCGCCAATACCGATCGAAGTACAGCAGCCCCTCGTGGACCCGCAGCACCGGCGGTGAACCTGCGAGCCGACTGTTTTCAACGGCGGCCAACCACTCGTCCGAGCCCAGGTCGACACACACCGAACCCCCGCGCAGCGCCCGCACCAACAGCGACACCGCCAACGTCACGCGTTCGTCGGTCTCCTCCGCCAGAGACGACAGCCGTTGCGCCACATGTACATCGGCATGCTCGAAGTTCTCACTGACCGCCAGTGTCATGCCGCCGTCCTCCCCGCGTCGAGCAGATTGGACAACTCGACCGCCAACGACGCCGGTGGCTGCCAACTGAACACCCCGGCCGGGTGCCCGTCGACCACCGGAGTCTCTGGTCCGCACATCCCGCGCAGGAACAGATACAGCACCCCGCCCAAGTGTTGGTTTGGGTCGTAGCCAGGCTGCCGCCACCGCAGAAAGCGATGCAGTACAACGTTGTACAGCAGCGCCTGCAGCGGATAATCCGAGTGCAGCATCGCCTCGGCCATCCGCGGCCGGTCGTAGTCCGCGGCGGTCAGCGGCCGATCGGAGTCGCCCAGCCAGTTCGTCTTGAAATCCACCACCACGTATCGGCCGTTGATCCTCAGCACCGCGTCGACCGACCCGCTGAGGTATCCCCGCAACGACTGCCCGCCCAGCGCAGCGCCTTCCAACCGGTCCGCGTACGACGCCAGCGGATCGTCGGCCGGCAGATGCGCCCGTACCATCGCACCGACATCGGCCAGTTGGATATCCGGCGCTGCCGCCCGTAGATCGCCACCGGCCAGCGGCAACTCGAAGTCCAACTCGCGCAATCGATCCGGCAATCCGATCTGACGCAGTGTCAACCCATCCGCCAGCGGGCCAAGGGGAGTGTCATGCATGGGCACCATCGCCGCCGCCAACTCCGCTGCGGGCACATCGACCGGCCACCACGCCGAGTGCTCGTCGATCCGCGCCTCCAGCTCGGCCGCAAGGTCGTCGGCGAGCGGATCGGCCGTCTCCAGCACTGCGTGCACCAACGTGCCGAACTTCGCTCCGGTGGGTAGCTCGGCCATCGGCGACGGCACCTCCGCGCCCGTCGGCGGCTTGGCCACCGGCACGTCGCCGACCTCGTCGTCCAGCTCGATGACCTCTGGCTCGCTGCCGACGCTAGGTGTGTCGGCGCTGCGGATCAATGCCGAGTACGACGTGCGCCGCCACGAGGTGTCGATGTCGCGGTGGAAATGGCGCGCCCCGAGATCCGATGGCGGCGCGGGCCGTTGCGGGGTCACCGCACAGGTGATTGTCGCGGCCTCGACCGTCGGTCCGCCGCGCAGCTCCCACTCCCGGAAGCACGCCAGCGCGTCGTCGTCGGGGATCGTGCGCGGGTCGCAGCGGTCCGGCACGGTTATCTCGCCGGCGCGACGCCCGCGCATCAGCCGCGACAGGCCGCCGTTGCGTTCGCCGTCCGCCGGTGCCCACCACGCGACCACCTGCGACTCCGCCCGCGTCAGCGCGACATACGTCAGGCGAATATCGTTGCGGGCGGCCTCGATCCGGCTGAACTCGTCGATATCACCGCGATTGTCCTTGCCGCCGATATACAGGCACCGGACGTCGGCGTCGTCGTGGTACAGCGGGATGTCGTCGATCCAGACGTGCCGGTTGAACGCAAAGGGCAGGTACACGACCGGGAATTGCAGCCCCTTGCTGCCCCACACCGTCATGATCTGGACCGCCTTGGCGTCGCTGTCCAGTCGTCGGTTGCGTTCCGGTGGGCCGTTGCGTTCGTCGCGCTGGCGGCGCAGCCAATCCCGCAGCGCCGGCAGGCTGAACCGCTCGCGGTGGGCCACGTCGTGCAGCAGTTGTGCGACGTGCGCGAGGTCGGTCATCGCCCGCTCGCCGCCGCTGAGGCTCAGCAGGCGCTCGCCCATGCCCGCGACCTGCGCGGCCTCGAACACCGCGGCGATTCCGCGTTCGCGCGCCTGATCCGACCACCGCCGGACGGTCTCGGTCAGCTGCTCGGTCAGTTTCTCTCCGCCGGCGGCGAGGTCGTCGGCCGTCATCCCGAAGAACGGCGTCGCCGCGGCCGATCGCACCAGTCCGCTGCGGTGCGGTTGGTCGAACGCTTCGAGCAGCCGCAACCAGTGTTCGGCTGCGTCGGACTCGAACACGTCGGTGTCGCCGTGATAGATCACCGGAACGCCCATGGCCGCCAAGGCATCTCGGCATGGCCTGGCATCGTCACCTCTCTCGACGATGACCGCGATGTCGCCCGCCGTCAGTTCCCGACCGTTGAACGTCGCTCCACTGTCGAGAAGCTCTGCTACGTCGGCGGCTAGATCTTTCGAGATATGGGCGCGCAGTTGGGCGATCGGGATGACCCGGTCGTCGTCCACCCCGAATCGTTCGCGGTCGACCACCCGCAGCCGAAACGGGTCGTTGTGGGGCGCGCCGGCCAGGCGGTGGCCCTCGTGGTGGGCCCTGATGTCACGGACAACGATGTCGGGGTGGCCCAGTGCGGCATCCTGCAAGACCGTCTGCAGCCGGTCGACCAGAACCGCGTCGGTGCGCCAGTTGATCTCCAGAGTCTGTTGCGTATCAGCGGTTTTCGCGGCCTGCAGATACGTGAAGATGTCGCCGCCACGGAACGCGTAGATCGCCTGCTTCGGGTCGCCGATCAGAATGACCGCCGACCGTCCGCCGAATGCGTGCGAGATGACCTGCCACTGCACCGGGTCGGTGTCCTGGAACTCGTCGACCATGACGATCGGCCACCGCTGCGACATGCGTTCCCGCGCGGGGGACTCGTCACCCTCAAGGGCTTTCGCCAACCGGCTCAACAGATCGTCGAAGTGCAGAATGCCGAGCCGACGTTTGCGGTGGTCGAGTTCGTCGAGCACCTTGTTGGCGAAGGCCAGCCGCGCCGCCGCCTCAGTCCCGGGCTCTGGGTTCTCCGGCCGCAGCTTCGCGCAGGGATCGCCGACGACTTTGCGTGCCAGCGCCAAAGCGTCCTGGTAGCTCAACGGCGGATCGTCTGGCTGTTGGCCGAAGTCGCAGAGATAGATGTCGCCGACGATCTCGGTCACCAGGTCGTCGAGGCTTTCGACCAGTTGTACACCGGCATCGGTATCCCCGGCCACACCAAGCGATTTCAAGACCAGCCCGCAGAACTCGTGTGTGGTGGCGATGGTCGCCGCGTCGAATCCGGCCAACGCATCTCGCAACCGATGCCGCCGTTCGTCGAGCTCTGCGGGTAAGGCGTCCAATAGACGCTCGACGAGATCGCTGCGTCGCACCGGCCTGCCCTCCAGGGCCGCGACAGCGTCGACGAGCTGACCTCGGACTCGCTCGCGCAGTTCGCGGCTGGCGGCGCGGCTGAACGTGATGAGCAGCATCTGGTCGAGCGTCGCGACGCCCTCCGCGACGTAGCGCGTCACCAGGCCCGCGAGCGCGAACGTCTTTCCCGTCCCGGCGCTCGCCTCCAGCACCGTCGTGGCGCGCGATTTCGGCAGCGGGCCGGTTAAGTCAAAGGGTTTCACCGCTACACCTGTTCCTCGGCGTCGAACACCGGAAGCCACAGCCGAGCGGCGAGCGCGCCCAACCGGGTGTCTTCGCCATCGAACTCTTCACCGGGGTGAGGCTGCGCGGCAAGCAACTTCGTCAACGGGGCTCTCGAACCCCACACCTCGACGTGCGCCTTGTCGGCGTCCTCGCTGATGGCCATGTTGCGCGGACTTTCCCACTTGCTGTTCGCAAACCACCTGGGTTCGCGGCCCTCGTGACGCTTCTGCGCCCACGCGTACGACGTCTTCAGCGGCAACGGCAGCGGTTCGCGTCGCCCGGCGTCGAAGATGGCCACCAGGTCACGCAGCACCGTCGTCGGCTCGGCAGGCGGGCGGAACATCCGCACCTTGATCACGGCTTGCGCGTCTCGGCCGACGCAGAACGCCGCCCACTCGCGGTCGGGCATCTGCGCTTTTAGGGCCACAAGCGAAATCCATGACTGGAGAATTTGTTTGGCCGCCAGTCGCGAGTACGTCACCGAGATGATTCGATCGCCGTAGACGGGCATCACGGTTCCGGTGACGCGACGGCTGCCGAGGTCGACGTCGATGTCGTGGCCCGTCGCGCGGTGCGCGCCGCGGGGGCGCAATGCCGCCATCGCCAGGTCGGCCGCGCAATCGCTGATGGCCAGCGCCTTGCGCCAGCCGAGCCTGCCGGGCGGCAACGTGCCGCGGCGCCATTCCGCGCCGGTGGCGAATTCAAGGTCGGTGCCACGCATCAGGTCTGTCAGCAGCCGGTCGCCGACCTCCCATTCCTGCAGCGCGGTGATCTCGACGGGCATCGCATCCTCGACGGCCTCCACCTCCCACGGCAGCGTGTAGTCGAGCTCGCGGAAGAATCCCCGCACCGGATGCTTGAAGAACCCCAGCAGGTCATCGAGCGAGACGTCACCGGTGGGCGATGCGGGCAGCGGGTCGGAGAAGAACGCTGTCGGTGCGGACCGCTCGCCTACAGCCGCGCGCGCGGCGCGCAGGGCTGTTGGATCGAAGGTGAACGGCTCACCGGGGATGAGCTTTCCGCGCTCGACGTTCTTGATGTCGAACGGCTGCAACGGATGTTCGGTGACTATGCGTTTACGGATCGGATCGTCGGTGGTCGCATCCAGCGCGTCGAGCAGTTCAAGCAGCGGCACGGCCGCGGGTCGGTGATGGCCGGAGTGTTCGTCGGTGCCGTTGTAGGTGACGACGAGTGTCTCGGTGGCCGCGCAGACCGCGTCGAGCAGCAGCTGGCGGTCCTCGGAGCGGATGTCGCGCTCCCCAGTCATGGGCAGGCGGTCCAGCGCGTCGTCGCCGTCGACGAGGTCCAGCCGCGGGAACACGCCGTCGTCGAGGCCGACCAGGCACACGACCCGGTGAGGCACCGAACGCATCGGCACCATGGTGCATACGGTCAGCGTCCCGGTGCGGAAGTTCGCCCGGGTGGGCCGACCGGAGAGATGGTCGGCGAGCAATGCGCGGATATCGGCGAGCCGTAGCTCGGTGTCCGCACGAGATCGAGCCTGCTGCAGGATCTTTGAGAATTCGCGTTGCAGCTGAGCCGACTGCCATTCCTGTCCCTCGTCGACTGTGGTGAGCGACGCGACACCCTCGCGCAGCGCCGTCATCCACTCGGACAATGAATGCGGGCCTGCGAGACGTTCGAAGGCGGTCGTGAGCCTTGCGATGAACTCGGCGAACCGGCCGGCCAATTCGACCTTGTTGCTGCCGACGTCGTCGAGGGGCAGGGCGTGGCCGAGCCATGCCTGTGAATCGTCGGACATCGCGACGCCGGTGAGAATGCGGTCGATCCCGAATCGCCACGTGTTGTGCAGGAACTTGTCCAGTCCGAACGGCCCTCGCTGTGGCGCGTCGAAGCCCCATCGGATGCCGGATTGGCGCACCCACGCCGAGATCGTCTGGAGGTCGTCGTCGGTGAACCCGAAGCACGCGCGCACGGGCCCCGCCTCCGCCAGGTCGAGCACCTGGCTGGCGGTGCCCCGGCTGCCAGCGATGTCGAGAATCTGTGCGGCGACGGCGAATAGGGGATTTGTTTGGGTCAACGACCGGTCGGCGAGCCGGACGCGCAAGTGATGCGCCGGGTGGATGTCGCCGACGATGTCGCCGAGGCCGAACGCGGCGACGATCAGCGGCGCGTAGGTCTCGATGTCGGGGCACATGACGAGGATGTCGCGGGGTTCGAGCGTGGGGTCGTCCTGCAGCAGGCCGAGCAACACCTCACGGAGCACATCGATCTGACGAGCGGCGCCGTGGCAGCTGTGCACCTGCACCGAGCGGTCCGCTGCGGTGTGCATGCGTCCTTTGGGCCGGACCTCGTTGGCGCAGATGTCGGATTGCAGCCAGCCCAACAGGGAATCGGGACGCATTGCAGCACCGATGAATTCGTCGGTGTCGCCTTTTGGGAGGCTGCGTTGCAGCTCGCGCAGGTCGCGGCCGAGGGTGTCGAGCAGCGGATGGTGGGCGTGGTGGCGGCTGGGGTCCTGGGTGCGCGGCACGCGGTCGTGAGCGTCGGTGAGGTTCCGCCACAGGTCGTCGCTGGGGTGTGGCAGCCACAGATGTAGGTCGTGGTGCGTCGACAGCGCTTCGAGGAGCTCGATGTCGGTGGCGGGAAGGCGGGTGTGCCCGAACAGCGACAGGCGCGACGGCAGGTCGCTGGGGCCTTCGTTTAGCCGGGCGACGGTTTTGGCGTGGCGGATATGCGGCGGATCGACGTCGACGCGGTCGACCAGGCCGCGCCAGAGGTGCGGCTGCCAGTGCAGGTCGTGGTCGAGGTCGCCGCCGACGCCGTCGGTGGGGTTCTTGTCGAGCCAGTCGACGAGCAGCTGCGGCCGCTGTTTGGCGTATGCCGCGAACAGTCGGGCCAGGCGTCTGGCGACGGCATAGCGCCGGCCTTGGCGCAGCTCCTTCTCGTCGGGGTCGGTGTCGAAATGCCCGAGATGTGTTGCGAGCGTGCGGCACCACCGTTCGCGACAGCTGGCGTCGATGGCGTCGAGCAGCGGCCAGGTCATGGTGTCGGGTGACCATGGGTCGTCGTCCGTGGTGCCGGTGATCTCGGCGATCAGCGAGGCGGGGGAACGAAACGAGATGCCGGCGCAGACGCCGTCCTGGGCGTTCCCGCGGCCGAGGATGTGCGAGAGCCGCTGACTCAGCCAACGCTCCATGCCGCGCGCCGAGACGAGCACCAGTTCCTCGGCGAACGGGTCGGGCAGGGGAGTGGACAGCAGGGCGCCGAGACCGTCGGCGAGGAGATCGGTGCGCTCGGCACGATGAATGTGAAGCGCCATCGAGGGCCACCATAGGTCGGACTGGCGACCACCCGCGGCATCACCGCGGACATTGCGGAACTTCTCTGTCAGTCCGACGCCCCGGATACTGGGGAGACAGCGGCCAGGACGGATGACGGAGGGTGACCATGACGACGGCTGACGATCGCAGCCAGAACCGTCGCGGATGGCTACCCCCGCGGCGCGGCGGCTATATCCCTCGTGCCGATACGCCTAATGGCAGAGGTGTCAAGCCACCCCAGGGCGGTGGTGGCGTCGGGAATCTTCCCCGCCGAGCCGGGACAGACCGAAGCCAGACAAGCGTCTCGTGGCAATGGCGGCCGGTGAAGCCATCGAGGCTCAGACTAGGACGATCCTGTCGCCGCCTTCGACGAGACGCTTCAACTCATCGACGACGCGGCCGAGTTCGTCGACCATCCAGCTGGTGAGGCCGCGGCGGCGGTAGGCGGCAAGCAGTTCGCCGAAGTACCAAAGGTGGTCGCGCGGATCCTTGACGGTGAAGCGCTCCCAGAGCTTCGGGCCGTGTTCGTGATAGTCGCGCAGCATCGACCGCGCATTGTCGAGCTTGTCGGCGACCGAAACGAGCAGAGTGTCGTCGCCAACCGCGGCGAGGTGATTGATGTAGTTCTGCTTGCGCTCACGCCACGGCGGTTTGGGTTCCACATCGGTGTCGCTGCACTCGTCGACGATGCGCGCGACGTCGTCGCCGAAGTTCTTCCTGATCTCCTCGAGCGTGGGCGGCCCGCCAGCGTCTTCGACCGCGTCATGCAACAGCGCCGCGATGGCCTGCGCTTCTGAGCCGCCGTCGTTGATCACCAGCCCGGCGACCGTCAGCAGATGGCCGACGTACGGGATGTCGCCGCCCTTGCGCACTTGGTTGTGGTGCTTCAGCTCGGCGTACACCAGCGCCTTCGAAAACTGGCCCGTCAGCTTCGGTGTCGAGGTTTGCTCACTCACTTCTCGGTGTCCTCTCTATTCAGTTCGACCATAGCGAGACAGGACGACATCGATATTTGCCCGCCTCTGGGCGACAAGGTCGCCGCCAACGACAACAGAGAGCTGATGTGTATGCTTGGTGTATGGCACGCACAAACATTGATATCGACGACTCTTTGGTCTCGGAGGTCATGCGCAAGTTCGGCGTGTCCACGAAGAAGGAGGCCGTCGATCTCGCCCTTCGGCGGCTCGTCGGTGCGCCGCTGACGAAGGAATTCCTCTTGGGGCTCGAAGGCGTCGGGTGGGATGGTGACCTCGACGCGCTGCGCCGCGAGAAGCCAGACGAATTCGCATGATTCTGATCGACACATCTGCGTGGATCGAGTATTTTCGCGCAACGGGGTCAGCCGCCGCAGTCGAAGTGCGACGATTGCTTTCGGAGGAGGCGGACCAGGTGGCGACGTGCGAGCCCGTCGCCATGGAAATCCTGTCGGGCGTCAACGACGACACCCACGCGAAACTCGAGCGACTCGTCAACGGCTTGCCGTCGTTGAACATCGACAGCTCGATCGATTTCCGTACAGCCGCACAGATCTATCGTGGGGCCCGTCGCGCCGGTCGAACCATTCGCAGCATCAACGACTGTTTGATCGCAGCGGTAGCGATCCGCCATGACGTCCGAATAATTCATCAAGACAACGACTTCGATGTCATCGCAGCGATGACAGGGCTTGTGGCTACCTCATTGAAGTAGCACTCAGTTCCCCGCGAACCATGCCGTCGTGACCGCATGTCGTCGCGGCGACTCGAACGGCGTATCGCGCGGCCCCAATTCGCCGACTCGAACCACCCACACAGGTGCCGACCGGTCGATCGCCGACACCGGATCCGCGCCCGGCGGAATCAACACCGCCATCGACGTCTTGCCCGGATTGCACCCGTATGCCGGCACCATGTCGTCCGCCCGCGCGCCCCAGTCGATCCCGTTCGGCAGGATGCATCGCGTTCCATTGTCGAGCTGCAGCGCGAACGGCATCGGCGTCGCCATCGGCTCCACGGCCGGCAACGCTCCCGGCGACGCGAATCGGCGCAGCCCCTTGCTCCATGGATCCGCCAGGCACAACACCGACGCCGGTGCCGGCCAACACACTTGGGCCGCCGCCTGAGCCGGCTCGCAGGCATAGATGTTCGATCCCACCGCCGCCGGCGACGGAGCCAGGCACCCCGACAGATTCGGCGAACTCTGCCGATTCGTCACCTGATATCCATTGACCGGATCGCCATTCGCAGCGACGGCCTTGACCGTGATGGTCACCGTCGCTCCCGGTGCGGCACTGGCCTGACCGGGCAGCGCGACAGCCCCGACGAGCGTCACCACCGCCGACGCTCGCAACCACCCGAGCGCACACCGCCGTGTCACGAGAGCCTCCGATTCCAGGATGGCTTATTTGGCTTGTCTATAAACCCGAATCGCTAGGCTCGGCCAATGAAGGCCGTCACCTGTACCAACGCCAAGCTCGACGTTGTCGACCAGCCCACCCCGACACCGGCGAAGGGCCAGCTGCTTCTCGACGTCCTCCGCTGCGGCATCTGCGGCTCGGACCTGCACGCCCGCAACCACTGCGACGAGGTCGCCGAGGTGATGGCCGAAACCGGCTACCCCGACTTCATGCGGTCGCCACAATCGGTCGTCTTCGGCCACGAGTTCTGCGGCGAAGTCCTCGACCACGGCCCCGGCACCCGTAAGGCACCGAAAGCCGGCACGCCCGTCGTCGCCCTGCCTCTGCTCCGCCGCGGTAAGGACGTGCACGCACTCGGCCTCTCCACGAAAGCCCCCGGTGCCTACGCCGAACAGCTCGTCGTCGAGCAGTCCCTCACGCTGCCCATCCCCAATGGCCTGCCCGCCGACAAAGCCGCCCTGACCGAGCCCATGGCCGTCGGCTGGCACGCGGTTCAGCGCGCCGACATCGGCAAGAAAGACGTCGCCATCGTCATTGGCTGCGGACCGATCGGGCTTGCCGTCATCCTCATGCTCAAGGCCCACGGCGTGGGCACCGTCATCGCCAGCGACTACTCGCCCGGCCGCCGCGCACTCGCCACTCAATGCGGCGCCGACGTCGTCGTCGACCCGGCCCAGGACTCGCCCTACGGTAAGGCGAACGGCCACGGCCACCTCGAAACCCCGCTCGACGCCTTCGATCTCGCGATCGGCACGCTCGAGAAGCTCCAGCGCGCACGCCTGCCCTGGTGGCACGTCTGGCGCGCGGCCGACAAACTCGGCGCCGCCTCACCCAAGCGGCCCGTCGTCTTCGAATGCGTCGGCGTGCCCGGCATCATCGAGGACATCATCACCGGCGCTCCACTGTTCTCCCGCGTGGTCGTGGTCGGTGTCTGCATGGGCGCCGACAAGCTCCGGCCGTCGATGGCGATCAACAAAGAGATCGACCTGCGCTTCGTGCTCGGGTACACGCCGCTGGAGTTCCGCGACACGCTGCACATGCTCGCCGAGGGCAAGGTCGACGTCACCCCGCTCGTCACGGGCACCGTCGGATTGCCCGGCGTGGCAGCCGCATTCGATGCGCTCGGCGATCCTGAGGCGCACGCCAAGATCCTGATCGATCCCAAGAGCGACGCCGCGAGCCCGACGCCCTAGACTGACAACAGCTTCACGAGTTGCCGTCGCCAAGCTCCGACTTGACGGCACGCCAACCGTTCCTGATTGTCGTCGGCGAAACCCAGATTCTCCACCACGACCGCCCCACAGCCGGCGACCTGAGCGTGATCGAGCAGGGCGGTAATCGCCGCGCGTACCCGCCCGTCACGCCGCGACGCTGACATCTCCACGGTGGGTAGCTCGATATTTGTTGGTCTCCCAATCGGGTTACCCGAGGCATCCAAGATGCAGCAGGCCAGATCGTCGACGTTGAGATCGACCCCGAGCACGCGCGTTGTCCTCAACTCAGCCAACTCGCACATCGGCTCGGGAGTAATGGTCCAGGATGCGTCTATGTACCAACGGCCCCGTATCGAGTCATAGCTCAGGTCGTAGCGCACCGCCTGCCGCGCGGCCACTCGCGCAGCCCATTCTTCGCCGCGAAAGCTAAACCGAACCGGGGCGGCGATCACCACATGTGAGCCCAGCTCTCCGACAAGATCGGACGGAGTCTTGATCCGCAGGTGTCCGTCTCCATCGACGCGGATAGTTTCATTACCGCCCGTCCTACCTGCCTCCCCATCGGCGGTGAAGAACATCCGGCATGAATCCCACTGCTGCCGCCACTGCTGCTCGCTCAACTCCGCGGCGTCGAGGTTGTTGCGGTTGCGCCAGAACCGTTTTCCACCCACCGTGATCGACGGACACCCTGCTGCCAACGTCCGCTCGGCAGTCACCAGGCGCTCGCGTAGTGCGGCCAGTCTCCGAGTCTTTACGAACCGCTCTGCCTTGTTGCGATAGCCACGTTGTCGCCGAGATGGACGCTTCGTGCCGGCGTCGTCGTGGTCAACTGGGGCCAGTTCACCGGGGCGCAGCGCACACCGCGGCTCTAGAACGCTGATCGCAGCGCGCAGATTCGTCACCTGCGCAGTCAACGACCGCATCCCGAGCTGGTATTGGTCCTCGACGGTGCGGGTAATCGCACCGGCCCACCGCGACGACGACACCGCGGTGATCGCCCGCTTACGCTCGGCACGCCAGGCCCGCTGGCCGTCTGGACCCAGCACGCCGCAGCGGATCCTCCCTGCGAGTTCGCTGCGATACACCGATCCCAAGAACAAACCGATAGTCGTCAACGTCGCGGCCTCTGCCGCGGTCACCTTCAGCCGGGTGCGCACTCGGACCCCCGCTGGAGGCGCAGCTATCACAGGATCAACGATCCGCCGCAACGCACTCGTGGCCACCGCGACATCATGGCAGCGACCACCGACAAACCACCTACCTGCGGCGCTCAACTTACTCGCGGCAGCACTCACTTCCGCTCAGATGCGTGACCGAGCTCAGCCCTGTTCGACCACGTTATTCCCGGCGTTATTGATGTCCGGTGAGCCGGAGTGGTAGGTGACGTTGTTGTTGACCCCTGAGGCGCTGATCTGATCGGCCGTGTCGATCGTGACCTTGTTCTGCATGCCCGACACCGTGACCGTCGTGCAGTGACCTGTGATCGTGACGATGTTGCCCATGCCGCTGATCGTCACGCGGTTGTCGTTGCATTCGAGCGTTTTGGTCGCGCCCATGCCGGAGACGCTGAGTGTGCCACCGGGCGGTGCGGTGGTCGGGCCTTCGGGCGTGCTCGGCATTGACGGCACGCTGATACTCGGGATGGTGACGCCGGGGAAGTTGGGGATCGAGCGCGTCGACTTGCTCACGATGAACCACCCGACAATCCCGGCGAAGGCCATGAAAACGACGGCAGCGATGC
>DASRJA010000465.1:0-3012 GCA_035649695.1 Mycobacterium sp.
GCCGCTGCTCAGCTGCACGATCATCACCACCGATGCCGCGGGACCGCTGGCGGACATCCATGACCGGATGCCGTTGACCATCAGCCGCGACGACTGGGACCGCTGGCTCGATCCCGACGCCCCCGTCGATGAGGGCCTGCTGCGCGGCCACGGCGACCTCGATCGCATCGCGATCCGCGAGGTGTCGCGCCTTGTCAACAGTATCCGCAACAACGGGCCTGAGCTGATCGAGCCGGCCGCGCCGGAGGCTGAGCAAGCGACTCTGCTGTAGTCCTACCGAGGATTTCTCGGTACGACTAGAGTATTCCTCGTGCCACGCCCAGGTGCTTCGGATGCGAGGGGCCGGTTGCTGGAAGTGGCACGGCGCCGGTTCGCCGTCGACGGCGCCCTCGTGCCCACACTGGACGAGGTCCGTCGCGAGGCCGAGGTGAGCGTCGGCGCGCTGTACCACCACTTCCCGGACAAGCCCGCGCTGGCCGCCGCCGTCTACGCGCAGTTGATCGGCGAGTACCAAGCGGGATTCGTCGCCATGCTGCGCGAGCACGACACCGCGGAAGGCGGCATCCGAGGCGGTGTCGGGTATCACCTGCGGTGGGTGGCCGAGCACCGCAACGAGGCCGGGTTACTGCTCGGCGACCGGCTGGACAGTGCGGCGTTGCGCGACTCCAACCGGGACTTCTTCGCCGTCGTCGGGGACTGGTGGCGTCCGCACCACGCCTACGGTGTGCTGCGGCCGATGCGCCTCGGAGTCACGGCCGCGCTCTGGCTCGGGCCGGCACAGGAATACAGCCGCTATTGGATCGCGGGTGGCGACGCCAAGATACCGCGCGGCACTGTCGAGATCTTCGCCACCGCCGCGTGGGCGGCGCTGCGCGCCAACGATATTGAGGAGCAAGTGCAATGAATTCGATGTACCGCGCAATGGTGGCGACCGGCGACGATCCTGACGCGCCCGAGCGGGTGCACGTCGATCACCGCGGTGATCGGGCCGTAATCACGCTCGATGAATCCGACCGACTCAACGTGCTTTCCGCCCCGCTGACGCGTCAACTCCGGCGGGCGCTGCAAGCCCTCGATGCCGACGCTGACATCCGCTCCGTCGTCATCACCGGCGCCGATCCCGGATTCAGCGCCGGCGGTGACCTGAAGATGATGAAGGTCGCGATCGAATCGCTCGGCGCACAGGAGGGTGTGGCCGACGTGTGGCGGTGGATCCGCCGCGAGTTCGGCGGCATCGCCCGGCTCATTGCGGGGTCGGACACGATCTTCCTGGCCGCGCTCAACGGCGCGGCGGCCGGCGTGGGTCTGGCGTGGGCGCTGACATGCGACCTCGTTGTCGCCAGTGACCGCGCGGTGATCGTGCCCGCATTCGGCCGCCTCGGACTGCTCCCCGAGGTCGGCACCAGTTGGGCGCTCACCCGCCGACTGGGCTACCAGGGAGCGCTCGCGTACTACCTGCGCGGCGAGCACATCGACGCCAACACAGCGCTTCGGCTCGGGCTCGTTCAGGAGGTCGTCGAGCACGACCAACTGCTGGCCGCCGCTGATGAATGGTGCTCGCGCATCGCGAATTTGCCGCCGCACGCGGTCGCTATGGCCAAGCCGTTGCTCCGCGCCACCGCCGACGCCGACTGGAACGCCACGCTCACGTTGGAGGAATTCGCCGAACCGGCGTGCTTCACCACCGCGGCGTTCGCCGACAGCGTGCGGTCTTTGCTCAAGTAGGTACCAGCGTTCACATCGAGCGCATTTGCTCACTCAGACAATCACAAATTGGGCCATGCCACCTCGAATCGCCATTAACATAATGGGTCATGCTCAGCACACTGAGAAGAGTCTTGAGCTTTGAGATGACGATCGCCGAGTGGATCGGCACGGCTCTCATGCTCGCAGTGCCGTATCTGGCCGTCGGGGTGGTCTGGTCACTTGCGCACAACTGGCACCTCGGCTCGATCGTGTGGTGGCCGGTACAACTGGTCACGACGGTGTGCCTGGCATGACCCCCGCCGACTGCCGTATCGACATCCGCCGACGCACCGCGCGCTGGGATCTGGCCGCCGAGGTCTCTGCGGCCGAGGCCATGGATTTCTGGGCGTTCGCCGCCGGGGCCGCCAACGTCGTCATGCAACTGTCGCGGCCGGAAGTGGGCTACGGCGTCGTCGAGAGCAAGGTGGATTCCGGAAATCTGCTGAAGCATCCGTGGAAACGGGCCAGGACGACGTTTCAGTATCTGGCGGTAGCGATTCTGGGCCGACCGGACGACCGTGCCGCATTCCGCGAGGCCGTCAACGGTTCACATCGCCACGTCAAGTCCAGCCCGGACAGTCCGGTTCGCTACAACGCCTTCGATCACGAACTCCAGATGTAGGTCGCGGCATGTCTTTTCGTCGGCTTGGAGGATACCTATCGACTGCTGCGCGGCGAGATGACCGCCGAACAGGCCGAGCAGTTCTACCGATCGGCGTGGCCGCTGGGCACCACGCTTCAGGTCACCGAAGACCAGTGGCCGCCCACCCGCGCGGACTTCGATGCGTACTGGCTGGAGGCCTGCAAGCGCGTTCAAATCGACGAACAAGTCCGTGCGCATCTGCACGATCTGCTGAACCTTCGCATGATCAATCCGGTTCTGGCGCTGCCGTTTCGGCCGCTGCTGAAGTTCCTCACCGTCGGATTCTTGGCGCCGGTGTTCCGGGAAGCATGGGCGTGCAGTGGAGTGGTTTCAAACAGCGCCAGTTCGAGCGGCTGTTTCTCCTCGTCGCGTTCGTCAACCGGTTCCTGCCCGTCTTCATCCGCCAGGGCGGCAGCTATGTACTCCTGGTCGACGTGCGCCGCAGGGCCCGCGATCACCGAGCGCTGGTGTGATGTCGTGTTACTGCGTCGAGCGTTGAGCCGTCGGGTCAGTGTCGAGGCGATGATCGAATTCGCGCTGTGGATGGCGATTCCGTACATCGTCATCGGGCTGGCGTTCGCGTTCTTCGGCGCCGAGCAGGTGCAGCTGATCGAGACGCAGCT
>DASRJA010000466.1:0-10334 GCA_035649695.1 Mycobacterium sp.
GGACGTGGTGCTCAACGCGCTGGTCGGAGCGTTGGGCCTGGAGCCGACGCTGGCCGCGCTGGCCAGCGGCGCCCGGCTGGCCCTGGCGAACAAGGAGTCGCTGGTCGCTGGCGGCCCGCTGGTGCTCAAGGCCGCCAAGCCGCGCCAGATCGTGCCCGTCGACTCCGAACACTCAGCGATGGCCCAGTGCCTGCGCGGCGGCACCCCCGACGAGGTGGCCAAGATCGTGCTGACCGCCTCGGGCGGACCGTTCCGCGGCTGGCCTGCCGAACGCCTCGAGGACGTCACCCCGGAGCAGGCCGGCGCGCATCCCACATGGTCCATGGGTCCGATGAACACGCTGAACTCCGCGTCGCTGGTCAACAAGGGTCTGGAGCTGATCGAAACCCATCTGCTGTTCGGCGTTCCCTACGACCTCATCGAGGTCGTCGTCCACCCGCAGTCGATCGTGCACTCGATGGTCACCTTCACCGACGGCTCGACGCTGGCGCAGGCCAGCCCGCCGGACATGAAGCTGCCCATCGCGCTGGCGCTGGGCTGGCCGTCGCGCGTCCCCGCGGCCGCCCTGGCCTGCGACTTCTCCACCGCCTCGACGTGGGAATTCGAGCCACTCGACGCCGAGGTGTTCCCTGCGGTGGACCTGGCCCGCGAGGCGGGCCGCAAGGGCGGCTGCCTGACCGCGGTCTACAACGCCGCCAACGAAGAGGCCGCCGCCGCCTTCCTGGCTGGGCGCATCCGGTTCCCGGCCATCGTGCGAACGATTGCCGAGGTCCTGCGCGCTGCCGACCAGTGGGCCGCCGAACCCGCTACCGTGGAAGACGTACTTGATGCGCAACACTGGGCCCGCGACCGGGCAAAGGGCGCAGTTTCCCGGGAGGTCGTCACCACCAAATGATGATGTGGATCATCGGCGTCGCGCTGTTCGCGCTCTTCATCTTGGTGTCGGTGGCGCTGCACGAATGCGGACACATGTGGGCGGCGCGCGCGACCGGGATGAAGGTGCGCCGCTACTTCGTCGGCTTCGGCCCGACCCTGTGGTCGACGCGCCGGCCCAACAAGCTCGGCTACACCGAATACGGCGTCAAGGCGGTCCCGCTCGGCGGGTTCTGCGATATCGCGGGCATGACCGCGATCGACGAGATAGCGCCCGAGGACGAGAAGTACGCGATGTACCGGCAGAAGACCTGGAAGCGGGTGCTGGTGCTGTTCGCCGGGCCGGGCATGAACTTCGTCATCGGTCTGGTGCTGATCTACGGGATGGCGCTGATCTGGGGACTGCCGAACCTGCATCCACAACCTGCCGCCTACGTCAGCGAAACCTCTTGCGTCGCACCTGAACTCAGTAAGGGCCAGATGGGCAAGTGCGACGGCGTCGGGCCGGCTGCTGCAGCGGGCATCAAGTCCGGCGACATCATCGTCAAGGTCGGCGACAAGGACGTGGCGAACCCCGATGAGATGGTCGCCGCGGTGCGCGCTCTGACCGGGCCGACGCAGTTCGTGGTGGAGCGCGACGGAACCAAGTTCACCACGATGGTCGACGTCACCAGGACGCAGCGGTGGACCTCCGATGCGGCCCAGGCGCCGACCACCGTCGCCGCGGTTGGGATTTCGGCGGCGGAGTTCGGGGCGGTCAAGTACGAGCAGTTCAACCCGGCGACGGCGATACCCGGGACCGTGGCGTTCACCGGTGACCTCGCCGTCGAAATCGGCAAGTCGCTGGCGAAGATCCCCACCAAGGTCGGTGCGCTGGTGCACTCCATCGGTGGCGGCGAACGCGACCCAGAGACGCCGATCAGCGTGGTGGGCGCATCGATCATCGGCGGCGACGCGTTCGAGCACGGCTATTTCATGGCGTTCTGGTTCTTCCTGGCCCAGCTGAACTTCGTGCTCGGCGCCATCAACCTGGTGCCGCTGTTGCCGTTCGACGGTGGCCACATCGCGATTGCCGTGTTCGAGAAGATCCGCAATATGATTCGCAAGGCGCGCAGCATCGATGCCGCGCCGCCCGTCAACTACCTCAAGCTCATGCCGGCCACCTACGTCATCTTGGTCGTGGTGATCGGCTACATGGCGCTCACGGTGACCGCTGACTTCGTCAACCCGATACGACCCTTCCAGTAGGAGAGACCGATGACCTCCGGCCCCACAATCGGGCTCGGCATGCCGGCACCCCCCGCACCGACTTTGGCGCCGCGGCGCAAGACCCGCCAGCTGATGGTCGGCGACGTCGGCGTCGGCAGCGACCATCCCGTCGCAGTGCAGTCGATGACCACCACCAAGACGCATGACATCAACTCGACGCTGCAGCAGATCGCCGAGCTGACCGCGACCGGCTGCGACATTGTCCGGGTGGCCTGCCCGCGGCAGGAGGACGCCGATGCGTTGTCCGAAATTGCCAAGCACAGCCAGATCCCGGTGATCGCCGACATCCACTTCCAGCCCAAGTACATCTTCGCCGCGATCCACGCCGGCTGCGCCGCGGTGCGCGTAAACCCCGGCAACATCAAGGAATTCGACGGCCGGGTCGCCGAAGTCGCCAAGGCCGCTGGCGCCGCGGGCATCCCGATCCGCATCGGCGTCAACGCCGGCTCGCTCGACAAGCGGTTCATGGCCAAGTACGGCAAGGCCACCCCCGAGGCGCTCGTCGAAAGTGCGCTGTGGGAGGCGTCGCTTTTCGAGGAGCACGGCTTCGGCGACATCAAGATCAGCGTCAAGCACAACGATCCGGTGGTCATGGTCGCCGCCTACGAACAGCTGGCCGCACAGTGCGACTACCCGCTGCATCTCGGCGTCACCGAGGCGGGCCCGGCGTTCCAGGGCACCATCAAGTCCGCGGTCGCCTTCGGTGCACTGCTGTCACGGGGGATCGGCGACACCATCCGGGTATCGCTGTCGGCGCCGCCGATCGAAGAGGTCAAAGTCGGCACCCAGATCCTGGAGTCGCTGAACCTGCGGCCACGGTCGCTGGAGATCGTGTCGTGCCCGTCGTGTGGCCGCGCACAGGTCGACGTCTACACGCTGGCCAACGAAGTCAGCGCCGGCCTGGAAGGCATGGAGGTGCCGCTGCGCGTTGCTGTGATGGGCTGTGTCGTCAACGGTCCCGGTGAGGCGCGCGAGGCAGACCTCGGAGTCGCGTCCGGAAACGGCAAGGGGCAGATCTTCGTGAAGGGCGAGGTGATCAAGACCGTGCCGGAGGCGCAAATCGTCGAGACGTTGATCGAAGAGGCACTGCGAATCGCTGAAGAGCGCGGAACAGATGCGAGCGGTGCGCCGATTGTGACCGTAAGCTGAGCATGACCCTGTGAGCGGGGTCACCGCCTCCCGGGATAGGTCGGAAAGAGTCTCCATGTCGGCACCGCCGCTGTTTCGCCTCGTCGACGAGCGACGGGTATCGGTGGTGCGTGACGCCGCGGCGGTTCGCCAAGTGCTCGGCGAGGACCCCGTCGGCTCCTGCATGGTGGCTTCGCGTGTCGCCGACCACGGCGTCGAGCCCTCCGCGATCGGCGGTGAGCTGTGGACGAGGCGGCGGGCCGACGAATCGCTGTGCTACGCCGGAGCGAACCTCATTCCACTGCGCGGCGAGCTCACCGATCTAAACGCGTTCGCGGACAAGGCGATGAGTGCCGCGCGGCGCTGTTCGTCACTGGTCGGCCGCGCCGAATACGTGATGCCGATGTGGCGGCGCCTCGAGCACGCCTGGGGTCCGGCGCGCGATGTGCGCGAGCATCAGCCGCTGATGGCCTTGAGCACGGTGCCGCAAACCCCGATCGACCCGGCCGTGCGCCCCGTTCGGGTCGATGAACTCGACGCTTATCTGGTCGCGGCCATCGACATGTTCATCGGCGAGGTTGGCATCGATCCGCGAATCGGCGACGGCGGACGCGGTTACCGGCGGCGGGTCGCCGGGCTGATCGCCGCGGGCCGCGCGTGGGCCCGCTTCGAACGCGGCCAGGTGGTCTTCAAGGCCGAGGTCGGATCGCAATCGCCCGCGGTTGGACAGATCCAGGGGGTGTGGGTGCATCCCGATTGGCGCGGCCGCGGCCTCGGTACCGCCGGCACCGCGACGCTGGCGTCGGCGGTGGTGCGCGGCGGTCGTATCGCGAGCTTGTACGTCAACGACTTCAACACGGTGGCCCGCGCCACCTATGCGCGCATCGGTTTTACCCAGATCGGCACATTCGCGACCGTCCTTCTGGACTAACGTCTCGCGGTATGACGGAGCAGGACAACACGGTCGAACGCAGGGAGATCGCCCGCGCGATGGTGCGCGCGCTCGACCGCCGGCATGAACTTCTCGATGCTGTCGTCGCATCGGAGGACTACGACGCCGCAATCGAGGCGATCGCCAGCCTGATCGGCACGTCGCTGGTCGCCGCCGAAGCGGTGCTCCGATTGTCGTTCGACCGGCTCACCAGGGTGTCGCGGGACAGGATCGCCGCAGAACTCGAGGATCTGAACAGTCAGCTGAGTTTCATTTCCGAGCAACCCGTTTCTACAGCGCAGAACCTCGTGCTGCGGCCGTTCGACGCCGACGAGGACCGCGACATCTTCGCCACGCGCACCGACGATGTGCGTTCGGCAGGCGACGGCTCGGGGGCGCCCGCCGGCGCCCTCGACGACGAGATCCGCGCCGCGGTGAGTCGAGTCGACGCCGAAGAGGCGGTGTGGCTGGTGGCGATCGACGGATCGCAGAAGGTTGGCATGGTGTTCGGCGAGCTGGCGGGCGGCGAAGTCAACGTCCGGATCTGGATTCACCCCGCCCACCGCAAGCGGGGCTACGGCACGGCCGCGCTGCGCAAGTCGCGCTCGGAATTGGCGGCGTACTTCCCGGCCGTGCCGTTGGTGGTTCGCGCGCCTGGGGCCGGCGGGTAGTACACCCGGTGCGCCTGCGCGATTATCGGGTCTCAAGTTCGTAACATCTGCCCCAATGGCAACTTTTGTTTCACGAGTAGTCGCGACTCTGACGGTCGCCGCAGTGGTGGCGACGCTCAACGCGTGCACGCCCAAACCGAGCGGACCCCAACCGACCGCGGAGAAGTTTTTCGCAGCTCTCGCGACGGGTGACACCGCGGCCGCCGCCGAACTCAGCGACAAGCCCGCCGACGCCAGGGCCGCCCTCAACGAGGCGTGGGCGGGGTTGCAGGCGGTCCGGTTGGACGCGCAGATCCTCGGCTCGAAGTACGCCGAGGACACCGGCAGTGTCACCTACCGATACACCTGGCATCTGCCGAAGAACCGGACGTGGACCTACGACGGACAACTCAACATGGTCCGCGACGAGGGAAAGTGGGAGGTGCGGTGGAGCGCGACCGGGTTGCATCCGCGGCTCGGCGAGCATCAGACCTTCGCGCTGCGGGCCGACCCGCCGCGGCGGGCGTCGGTCAATGAACGCGGCGGCACCGACGTGCTGGTCCCGGGCAACCTTTACCACTACGCGCTGGATGCGAAGGCGGCCGGCGGCGCATTGATGACGACGGCCCGCGCGGTCGTCGGTGCGCTTTGGCCGTTCGACAACACGTTGGATCCGCAGCGGCTCGCCGAGCAGGCCAGCTCGTCGAAGGATCCGCTGAGCTTGATCACGCTGCGCCAGTCCGATCACGACCGGGTGGCCGGGGCCATCGGCGCCCTGCCCGGCGTCGTCGTCACGCCGCAGGCCGAACTGCTGCCGACCGACGATTCGTTTGCACCTGCGATCGTCGGCCAGGTCAAGAAGGCGGTGGTCGACGAGCTCGACGGCGAGGCCGGGTGGCGGGTGGTCAGCGTCAACCAGAACGGCGTCGACGTCGACGTGCTCAACGAAGTGCCTGGCGCCCCGGCGCCGTCGGTCACCATCAGCCTTGATCGCTCGGTGCAGAACGCGGCGCAGAACGCCGTCAACAACAGCACCGGCAAGAAGGCGATGATCGTGGTGATCAAGCCGTCGACGGGCGAGGTGCTGGCCGTTGCGCAGAACGCGGCCGCCGACAGCGAGGGCCCGCTGGCCACCGCCGGCCTGTACCCGCCGGGGTCGACGTTCAAGATCATCACCGCCGGCGCGGCCATCGACCGCGACATGGCCACCCCCAACACGCTGCTGGCCTGTCCCGGTGTGATGGACATCGGCCACCGCACCATTCCCAACTACGGCGGATTCGACCTCGGCACGGTGCCGATGTCGCGGGCGTTCGCCAGTTCGTGCAACACCACCTTCGCGGAGCTGGCCAGCAGAATGCCGCCGCGCGGGCTGACGATGGCCGCCGCGCAGTACGGGATCGGCCCGGACTACCAGATCGAGGGCCTCAACACGGTGTCCGGCTCGGTGCCGCCGACGGTGAACCTGGCCGAACGCACCGAGGACGGTTTCGGTCAGGGCAAGGTGTTGGTCAGCCCGTTCGGGATGGCATTGGCCGCGGCGACGGTGGCGGCCGGGAAAACGCCTGTGCCCCAACTGATTGAGGGCCGCGAGACGACCATCACGGGAGACCGCACACCCATCACGCCGAAGATGCTCGACGGGCTGCGGCCGATGATGCGTCTGGTGGTCACCAACGGCACCGCCAAGGATCTCGACGGCGCGGGTGACGTGCGCGGCAAGACGGGTGAGGCCGAATTCGAAGGCGGTTCGCACTCGTGGTTCGCCGGCTACCGTGGGGATATGGCATTCGCGGCGCTGATCGTCGGGGGAGGGTCGTCGGAGTACGCGGTGCGGATGCTCAAGGGCATGTTCGATCAGCTGCCGCCCGACTACCTGGCATGAGCAGATGGTGCATATCAAACAGGCTCAAAACAGTTGGGGTTGCGCTTGTTTCAATCCTGGCGGCAACCATACTGCTGTGGGCACCCCCGGCGTCCGCTGACCCGACATCGAACCCAGAAGTGGCCTACTGCCAAGACATGGCCGCCCTCGGGCACCTTGCTGACTGTGCGGCGCTCGCCAGCTACGGGCGGGGAGTGTGCGCCCAGTTCGACAAGGGTTACGACTGGTACACGATTCTGACGCGGCTCGACACCATCACGAAGGATCAACAATTCTCCGCCGATATCTTGGTCGCCGCTGTTAGCGACATATGCCCGTGGAATGAGTCGAAGAAGCCATAAGAGCAGCGGTACCGTGGGTAGCGGCATGGCAGACATCAACCACGAGTACGCAATGCGCGTGTCAGACGCCGACCGCAACGGAACGCTGCGCCGGCTGCACAACGCTGTCGCGCTGGGGCTGATCGACATCGACGAGTTCGAGGAGCGCTCGGCGCTGGTGTCGCAGGCGCGGCTGCACTCCGACCTCGACGCGCTCGTCTTCGACCTGCCTGGACCGGGGGCGGTCGTCACCTCGGCCACCGATCGGGTGGAGTTGCGCGGAGTGCTCGGCTCACTCAAGCGCCACGGCGAGTGGATCGTGCCGACGCGGCTTGCCCTGCACCGGCGGATGGGGTCCGTGGACCTCGACCTGACGCGGGCACGGTTCGCAGGACCGATCGTGGTCATCGAGCTGGACCTGAAGTTCGGCGGACTCGACCTGAGGCTTCCCGACGGAGCGAGCGCTTCCATCGATGACGTCGAGGTCAACGTCGGCAGCGCCCACGACCACCGCAAGGAAGCACCTGCCGAAGGCAGGCCGCACGTCGTCCTCACCGGCAAGGTGGTGTGCGGCTCGGTCGACATCCGCGGCCCCCGCCGATCGTGGCGGTTCGGCCGCTTTACTTGAGCGGCTCGTCGGGCACCCCGTAGCGCTCCTGATACGCCCTGACTTCCTCGCGCACCAGCCCCGCATCCAGGCCGGTGTCCGCCCACGAGTATCGGCCGCCACCACCGTCACCCGGATGGGCCGCCAAGAACGCGCGCATATTCTGCTCGGCGACGGGTTCGAGCTCACGGCCGAGTTCGGCGTACAGCGTCCGGATGGTGGCGAACGGATCGCGGATGAAGTCGGCGAACTGCACGTCGACGACCCGCTGCGACAGTGAGTCGCGCAGCTTCATGCCGCGCTCGAGGCCGACGACGATCTCCTCACGCGACTGGGCGGCGCATTCGGTGATCGAGCTTTCGTCCGACGCCAGGTGCCGAAGGTGGTGGGTGAGTGCGCTGATCGACGAGATGACGTTGAGCGGATCCCGGTGCGTCTGCACGATCAGCGCGTCGGGGTACTCGGCCACCAGCGCATCGAGCTGCCACAGGTGCGCCGGCGACTTCAGCAACCACTGACCCGGCACACCAGACTGCAAGTGCTGCAGGAACATTCGATGGTAGGAGTAGGCCGGGTGATGGTCGGCCTCGTAGAGCAGCCACCGGTAGTAGCTGGGTAGCCGGTATTGCACCGAGAAGATCATGCTGCAGAACTGGCCCGCGGTGATGCGCACACACTCCTGACCGACCAACGCACCCATCGGATGCCACGTCAGCAGGCCCGGGACGATCTGCTCGGACATCTCGATACTGGCCTGTGTTTCGGCGATCCGCGGGTCGGTTCCGTACGTCTCCGGTCGCGGCAATGGGAAGGGATTGTCGACCTCCCACGTCAGCGGTGGCCGAAGCGCGGGGTCCTGGGCGAGCAGGTCGAACAGGATCGTCGTTCCGGTCCGGGGCTGTCCCACGATGAAGATCGGCCGGGTGATCGGTTGGGCTGCGACGGCGGGATTCTCGTTGCGCCACTTGACGATCTGCAGTCGGCTAGTCAGTGCGCGGACGATGTCCATAACGGCGATCTCGACGCCGAGATCGTTCAGCCGCGCCTCGGAGACGAAGCCCTCGCACAGCCGTCCCAGCCCATCGCGCCACGTGTCGTCGGCACCGAAGTCATCGCTGCCTACCGACTCGCATGCCTGCTCGACGAGCCGGTCGGGTTGAAATCGGTCGGCTATCACGGCGTCGCCTCGCCGCGACAGACCGTCGTGCGCACGGCTGGCGCTTCGGGGTTATCGAGCCACCGCAGCACGATGAAGCCGCGGCGCCGACCACCCGTGTCGAGCCAATGGCCGTGCCCGAAGTCCTTGGCGCCGATAGCGATTCGGGCAATGCCGTCGGCATCGGGCCGGAGCCCCTTGTTGGTCACCGAGCTGTGCCGATGTTTCGGCTCGAGGCATTCATGCCAGATGCTCTCGAGAGTGACGTTCCAGTACCGCGTGTCGGGCGGGCTGAACTCCAGCACCAACGATTCGTCGTCCTCCAACGCGAAGGTCCCGATCATGTACAGGTTGTCGGGTGTGGTGTCGGCACTGCCCAATTCGGCCGCCTCCGCGGTCAACAGCGTGTTGGGCTGGGTCAGCAGCTCGGGTTTGACGGTGCGATGCAGCGTGGTCAGCTTGACGATCGTCCACGCCATCGCGGTGAATTGTTCGGCGGCGTCGGCATCGGTTACCGGTTGGAGTGGCTCGGCGTCGAGGCATTCGATTTCCATGGTCGCGGGTTCCTCGGTACCCGCGTCGCCGACGTATTCCCGCACGACGATCGAAGAGGCTTCGGGCGGGATGGGAATCCATTGAGCCGCACCGAGATTGTCCGCCGGCGGCTCGACGGCCGAGAAGACGAGCGTGAACGAGCCGGAGTCGCCCTTGAGGTCGGTGTCGCTGAGATAGCCGGCCATGCGGCGCGGTGTCAGGCCCGTGCCTGCGAGCACCTGGAAGCCGAGATAGGCGGTGCCGCCGCGGGTTCCGGTGACCCGGTACGTGCGGTCGCCGCGGATCATGGCCAGCAGATATCTGCCGTCGGGGTTGGGGCCGCCGATCAGCCGGGTGGGCGAGCACATGTCGAAGAAGCGCGGACGTTCCGCGTCGGCCTCGACCGACAGCTCGGTGCACAGGCCGGTCACCTTGGCGATGACGCGCAGGCCCTCCAGCAGTTCGCGCTCGTCGAGGGCGTCGTCGGACACCATCTGCGTCATGTCGGCCAGCATCTGCTGGACGAACCGCCAGGCTTCGAGCGTTTTCGGGCCCCAATCGTTGCCAATCGTCTCCATGGTGAGACATAGTCTCATCATGGACGTCGTATCACGGCCGAATTCGCGGGAAAGCCTGACCGTCCGCAAGCAGAAGGCCACCCGCGCCCGCATCGCAGCGGCGGCGGCCCAGTCTGTCGCCGAGAATGGCCTTTCAGGCGCGACGATCGAACAGATTGCCCACGCCGCGGAGATCGGACGCGCGACGTTCTTCCGGTACTTCAGCTCCAAGGAAGACGCCGTCGCCGAGGGCCTGACAACGCATTGGCTTGACCTGATCACCGCCGCTGTCGCCCGGCAGCCGGCCGACCTGTCAGCCAGTCAGGCCGTGGTCGACGCGTTTGAAGATCTCGGCGACGGGTTCGACGCGATCAGCGGCCAGGTACGCGAGCTTGCGGCGTTGACGCGGTCGTCGCCTGTGCTC
>DASRJA010000467.1:0-2844 GCA_035649695.1 Mycobacterium sp.
GGCGGTTCGATGCACCTGACCAAAGCCGACAAGGGAATGCTCGGCTCGTACGCGATTGTCGGGTCGCACCTGCCGATAGCTGCCGGCGCCGCTTGGTCAGCCAAATTGCGCGGCACGGAGCAGGTTGCGGTTGCTTTTTTCGGCGATGGTGCCACCAACATCGGCGCCTTTCATGAGTCGCTGAACCTGGCCGCGGTCTGGAAGCTCCCGGTGCTGTTCGTCTGCGAGAACAACCTCTACATGGAATACACCCCGATCGCCTCGGTGACATCGGTTCCCAATCCCGCGGCGGATCGAGCTGTTGCATACGGACTGCCCGCCGAGATCGTCGACGGAAATGACGTGGTCGCAGTCCACGACACGATGCGGGATGCCGTCCGCCGGGCACGCGCGGGCGAGGGGCCCACCGTGATCGAGGCCCAGACCTATCGCCACTTCGGGCATAGCCGCGCCGATCCTGGGAAGTACCGGCCGGCTGATGAGGTCGAGCGCTGGATGCAGCGCGACCCGCTGCGCATTGCGCGTGATCGGCTGACCAGCCTGGGAGTTGACGAAGCTGAAATCGACGCGGCCGATGCCCGAGTGGAGAAGGTTGTCGAGGCGGCCGTGCAAGAGGCCAGGGATGCGCCCTACCCCGACCCGGCGCAGGCACTCACCGATGTATGGGCGGACGGTGGTGCGGCATGGCGGAATTGATCACCTATCGCCAGGCCGTGTCCGAGGGGATCGCCCGAGAGATGCGTCGCGACTCGCGTGTGGTCTGTCTCGGCGAGGACATTGGTGTGGCCGAGGGGGTCTTCAAGACCACGACCGGCCTCTTTGCCGAGTTCGGTCCGGAGCGGGTGTGGGACACGCCGATCTCCGAGCAGGCGATCGTCGGTGCCGCGCTGGGGGCCGCGATGACGGGAATCCGCCCGGTCGCAGAGATCATGTTCTCCGACTTCTTCGCATGCTGCTACGACTACCTCGCCAACGAGATCCCCAAGATGCGCTATATGACAGGCGGCCAGGTCACCGTCCCGCTGGTGATTCGCACCGCGAACGGCGGTGGTCTCGGGTTCGGCGCACAGCACTCTCAGGCCGTAGAGAACTGGGTCTTCACGGTGCCTGGTCTGAAGATCGCCGCACCATCCACTCCTGCAGATGTCGTTGGCATGATGGCATCCGCGATTCGCAGCGACGACCCCGTGATCTTCTTCGAGCACAAGGGTTTGTTCGCCAGCAAGGGAGAGGCCGCACCACCGGAGCATGTTGTGCCGCTGGGTGAGGCCACAGTGGTTCGTCCCGGCGACGACGTCACGATCGTCGCACTCGCCTCAACGGTGTCGACTGCATTGTCGGCGGCAGAGCAGCTGGCCGGCGAGGACATCTCTGCCGAGGTAATCGACCTGCGCGGTTTGGTGCCGCTCGATGCGAAAACTGTGCTGTCGTCGGTGGCGCGCACCTCGCGCCTGCTGCTGGTAGAAGAAAACCCCTATCAGGGCGGGTGGGGCGCCACGGTCGCTTCGATCGTCGCTGATGAGGGATTCGAATTACTCGACGCGCCGATCCGCCGCGTGGCCGCGGAGTGTGTACCCCTTCCGTTCGCCGACGCGCTCGAGGACGAGGTGATACCGACCGTCAACAAGGTCGTCGACGCCGTACGACGACTCGCCGCTTTCTAGGCAAACCAAAAGAAACCATCGCCAAATGCAAAGGAGCCGGGGCAGATGACAACCAAGACGCTGATCCGCGGGGGGACGGTCGTGAGCATGGATCCCCAGATCGGGGACCTGACCGCCGATGTGCTCGTGGAGGACGACAAGATCGTCGCCGTCGAACCGAACATCAGCGCCGATGCCGAGGTGATCGACGCGAGTGACAGCATCGTCATCCCGGGCTTCGTCGACACCCATCGGCACACCTGGGAGGCCGCGATCCGCGGCTGTGCGCCAAACGCCACGCTCGATGACTACTTCGTCGAGGTCTTGGACACCTTCGCGCCGGTCTACCGGGCCGAGGACGTGCATGCCAGCAATGTCGCGGGATCACTGGAGTGCCTCAACGCCGGGATCACGACACTGGTCGATTGGTCACACATCAACAACACGCCAGATCACTCCGACGCGGCCATCACCGGGCTGCAAGAGACCGGTATCCGAGCGCAGTACGCGTACGGCAGCGCCAATCTCTCCCTGGCCGACTATTGGTTCAACAGCAAGATCGCGATTCCGGGCGACGACGTACGACGGGTACGGGACACCTACTTCAGCTCCGACGACGGCCTGCTCACGTTGGGCTTGGCTACCCGCGGTACGGGATTCTGCATGGAGGAGGTCGTTCGGGCCGAGTGGAAGCTCGCCCGTGAATTAGGTATCCCGATCACTGTGCATGTCGCGATGGGCCGGCTTGCCGGACGCTTTGCCATGATCAAGACCCTCGACGATTACGGACTTCTCGGGCCCGACACGACCTACATCCACTGCTGTCATTTCAGCGATGAGGAATGGCAGCTCGTCAAGGACAGTGGTGGCAAGATCTCAATTGCGCCGCAGGTCGAGCTATCGATGGGTCACGGCTGGCCACCAATGCTGCATTCGCTGCGCATGGGGCTGCGGCCCAGCCTGTCCATCGACGTGGTGACGACAGCACCGGGCGACATGTTCACCGAGATGCGCGCCGCGTTCGGTGCCGATCGCGCCCGGGTGCATGCCGAGAAGTACGAGCCGAATGAGCAGGTACCCAAGGACGTGCTGACCGCGCGGGAGGTCCTGCAGGCCGCAACCCTCGACGGCGCGTACGTCGCCGGCGTTGAGGATCGCACCGGCTCGCTGACACCTGGGAAGCAGGCCGACATCGTGATCA
>DASRJA010000468.1:0-29867 GCA_035649695.1 Mycobacterium sp.
CTGTCCCATGCCAGGCGTCGACGGCATTCTGCAGAGGCATGCCGAGCGCGTTGCAGAGTCCAATCACCGTGCCGAAGCTCGGGCTGGGGATTCTTCCGACCTCGATCTTGCGCAGTGTCTCCGGCGAGATGCCGGCGTCACGCGCGATCGTCTCGGGGTCGCGGCCGGCCCGGGCTGTCCTGATCAGCGCGCCGAGACGTTGCCCGGCTTTCACCTGGTCCGGGCTCAGAGGTACACGCACCATGCCGGTCAGCATAGCCGGTATTTAAGTACCGGTACTGGTACCGTCGCTACGGTATAAAAATACCGATCGGGAGGCCCAGCATGATCGAACTCAAGACCGCTCGAGAGATCGACAAGATGGCGGTGACTGGTGAGTTCGTCGCGGAAACGCTGGCGACGCTGTCGATCGAGGCGCAGCCCGGCGTGAACCTGATGCAGCTCGAGCACCATGCCCGCACGCTGATTACTGACCGTGGTGCAAAATCATGCTACTGGGATTACGCGCCGTCGTTCGGTCGCGGTCCATTCCGGAATGTCATCTGTCTGTCGGTCAACGACGCTGTGCTGCATGGCCTTCCACGCGACTACGTGCTACGTGATGGCGACGTTCTGACTCTGGACTTTGCGGTGTCGATCGACGGTTGGGTAGCCGATTCCGCGGTCACGGTCATCGTCGGTGACAGGGCCGACGCCGCTGACAGAGCCCTGGTCGAGTCGACGCAAAGAGCCCTTGACGCCGGTATCGCCGCAGCGGTCCCCGGCGGTCGTCTCGGTGACATCTCCGCCGCAATCGGCGAAGTCGCTACCGACGCCGGGTATCGCGTCAACGCCGAATTCGGCGGGCATGGATTAGGGCGCACCATGCACGAGGATCCCCACATCCCCAATCGTGGACGGAAGGGACGCGGATTACTGCTGCGGCCGGGCATGACCTTCGCGCTTGAACCGTGGTGGGCACGAGGCAGTGATCGTCTGGTTATCGATGCGGACGGCTGGACGCTGCGCTCGGCAGACGGGTCGAACACCGCGCACTCCGAGCACACCATCGCCATCACCGAAACCGGCCCGCGGATACTCACTCCTGCGCGATGCGCACACGAGGCGACGTGACGTGATGGACCGCAACGCGCCGTCGGCATTCGCTAACTAGCACTCCACCACGTTGAGGGCCAGCCCGCCCTTCGACGTTTCCTTGTACTTGTCCTTCATGTCGGCACCGGTGTCGCGCATCGTCTTGATCGCGGTGTCGAGGCTGACGTGATGAGTTCCGTCCCCGTGCAACGCCATTCGCGCTGCCGTGATCGCCTTGACCGACGCGACCGCGTTGCGTTCGATGCACGGAATCTGTACCAGGCCGCCGACCGGGTCGCAGGTGAGCCCGAGGTTGTGTTCGATACCGATCTCCGCGGCGTTCTCCACTTGCGCCGGCGTTCCGCCCAACACCGCCGCCAACCCAGCGGCCGCCATCGAGCACGCGGAGCCGACCTCACCTTGGCAGCCCACTTCGGCGCCGGAGATCGAAGCGTTGGCCTTGAACAGCTGACCGATCGCACCGGCCGTCAACAGGAATTCAACGATGCCGTCGTCGCTCGCACCGGGGACGAACCGCCAGTAGTAGTGCAGCACAGCGGGAATGACGCCCGCGGCGCCATTCGTCGGCGCCGTCACGACCCGGCCGCCGGCGGCGTTCTCCTCGTTGACCGCCAGCGCGTACACCGTCAGCCAATCCATCGCGTACAACGGATCGTCGGGATCCAGCGTATCCGCTAGCAAACGCGCGCGGCGTTTGACACGCAGCTTCCCGGGCAGCGTGCCAGTCGCGGCCAGGCCAGCGTCGACGCATGCGCGCATCGCCGCCCAGATCCGCAGCAGGCCGGCCCGCACATCGGCCTGACGGCCCAAGGCGGACTCATTGCGTGCCATCAGTTCGGCGATGCTGCAGCCGTTGTCGGTGGCCAGCCGCACGAGCTCCTCGGCCGTGTTGAACGGATACGGAACGGCAGCGTCCTCGCGCGGGCCCGACTTCGCCTCGTGCTCGTCGACGACGAACCCGCCGCCGACCGAGTAATACACACGACGGCTCACTTCGGCATCGTCGGCATCGAATGCCGAGTACACCATGCCATTGCTGTGAAAGTCCATGGCGCGCAACGACAAAACGATGTCAGCGGAGTGGTCGAACTGGATCGTGTGGCTGCCAGCCAGCTGCAGCTTGCCGCCGGTGTTGATCTCCTCGACCCTGCCCTTCGCAACGATCGGGTCGACCGCCTCTGGTTCGCTGCCCTCCAGCCCGAGAACGACCGCACCAGGCGTGCCGTGTCCGACGCCGGTGGCGCCCAGCGAGCCGTATAGCTCGACGCGTACCCGTGCCACGCTCGGCAGCAATCCGTCATCGGCGAGATGACGCGCGAACCGACCTGCGGCGCGCATCGGACCGACGGTATGCGAACTCGACGGCCCTATGCCGATCGAAAAGAGGTCAAAGACCGAGACAGCCATCGCGCACCTACAGCAAATTACGGTTTGGGAGCCACGTCGACGCTGGGCGGCAGCGGCGACGGTTCGGGTTGCATCGACCGGCGCACGATGCTGAACGCCACCGCTCCCCCAGCCAGCGTCACCACGGCCACCGCGGCGAGCAGGAGGGGTCGACGCCTGCGCTTGGGCTTGCGCGCGTCGGCGATGACCTGGGGCAGGTTCGCGAGCACCTCCTGGGCCGCCGCGAGTTCCTGCGCGATGCTCTCTTGCGCGCCCTCGAGCTCCTTGGCCAGCCGGCCCTTGTCGATGCTGCGGCGAATGCGGTCGGCGGCTGACTGCGCGCCCTGCAGGCTGAGCCCGACCGTGCCACGCGTGACGTCGACCGGTCCGACCGCGGTGTACTTCAGGCCGCGGCCCAGCCGCTGGCTCGGGGTCAACCGGACGTCCGTCTTCGAGCTCATGTCCACCTCTTTCGCGGCGTGATCGTCAATCCATATCCAGCCTGCCATCAAGTGGCACCCCGCGGAGGCCGTTGGGCGGCGGGTGGCACACTGTCATCCCGTGACGAGCCCCATTCAGACAGCGACCGCCACCCTGCACACCAACCGCGGTGACATCAAGATCGCGCTCTTCGGAAACCACGCCCCCAAGACCGTCGGCAATTTCGTCGGACTGGCGCAGGGGACGAAGGACTACAGCACCGAGAACGCGTCAGGCAGCTCGTCGGGACCGTTCTACGACGGCGCGGTCTTCCACCGTGTGATCGACGGCTTCATGATCCAGGGCGGCGACCCGACCGGCACCGGCCGCGGCGGTCCGGGATACCAGTTCGCCGACGAGTTCCACCCTGAGCTGCAGTTCGACAAGCCGTATCTGCTCGCGATGGCCAACGCAGGGCCAGGCACCAACGGTTCGCAGTTCTTCATCACGGTCGGCAAGACGCCGCACCTGAACCGGAAGCACACGATCTTCGGCGAGGTCCTCGATCCCGAGTCGCAGAAGGTCGTCGACGCGATCGCCACCACGGCTGTCGACCGTAGTGACCGGCCGACCGATCCGGTGGTGATCGAGTCGATCACAGTCTCCTGACGAGAGCGGGTCAGGGAGAGCCGGCGTAGCCGGCGGCGGTCAATGCGTCGAGCACGTTCAGCGGGTCGGTGCCCAGATCCCATCGGGTGAAGACCAGCAGCCGGTCATCGGTCGTGTCGATTTCGAGCAGCCGTACCTTGCGGGCCAGGCGGCGGAATTCGGTAATCCGGATGATCTTGATGTCGTCGCGCCGCAAGAGGTTTGTGCGTGACCAGCCGCGGGTAATAAGCCCGTCGTCGCTGATTGCCAGTTTCGGCCGGGCACGCCAAGAGAGGCTTGCAAACACAAGCAGACCGGTCGCGGCAATCCCCATCAGGATGCGCCCGGGCGCATCTGTGATCAGGGTCACAGTCGCGATAGCCAAGATAAGTCCGAATATGCCGCACGCTGCGATTCCGAGCGCGGGTGGGCTCCATTCAGTTTGCTGCATCGGCAATTAACACCCTTTTACCGTTGCTAATGAGGTTATCCACAAGTGCTATCCCCAATGGGGATGAATCACATCAGTGTGATCTAATGACCGCAAGGTTGCTAAACGGGTAACGCGCGGAAGCCAAGATAAATTCATACCAATGGTCGGCGGGGCTAACGCCAGCGCATCGTGAGCAACAAGCCGGTGATCATGAAAGCAAAGGCGATGGCGTAGTTCCACGGACCGAGCTCGGCCAACCACGGGATCGCGTTGGAAGCGAGCTGGAACACCAATAGCCAGGCCAGCCCGATCAGCATCAAGCTGCAGAACAACACCACGAACCACACGCTCGACGGCCCGGACTTGACCTTGACCGGCGTCCGGCTCACCGGGTTGATGGTGAAGTCGTTCTTCTTGCGAACTTTGGACTTGGGCATTGGTACCTTCGCGGCCACTCTGCGTCACACGGTGCGACGATGTAACTACGAGCCTAACGTAGGCATAGGCCAGCCAAGAATTCGTGGAGGCGACCCAATGGAGCCGAGCCGCCGTTCCGCCTGGCGGTTTGGTGTGCCGGTGGTCTGCCTGCTGGCGGGGCTGCTGCTGGCAGCTACTCACGGTGTCTCCGGCGGCAGCGAGATCCGGCGTAGCGACGCGCCGCGGCTCGTCGACCTGGTGCGCGAGGCCCAGCAGTCGGTGGATCGGCTTACGGCTCAGCGGGACTCGCTGGTGTCGACGGTCGACAATCATCACGGCGGCTCGCCCGGCGCGGATGCGGCGTTGGCGGCGATCACCAACCGCTCGGACAAGCTGGCGGTCGATGCGGGACTGGACCCGATGCGGGGGCCGGGCCTCGTCGTCACGCTCAACGACGCACAGCGCGACGCGGAGGGCCGCTTCCCGCGGGACGCCTCCCCCGACGACCTGGTGGTGCATCAGCAGGACATCCAGGCCGTGCTCAACGCGTTGTGGAGCGCCGGCGCCGAAGGCGTCCAGATGCAGGATCAGCGGATCATCGCGACGTCGGCACCGCGGTGCGTCGGGAACACGCTGCTGCTCAACGGCCGCACCTACAGCCCGCCGTACGTGATCACCGCGATCGGAGACGTAGCCGCGATGCAGGCGGCCTTGGCGGCGGCACCGTTGGTGATCCTGTACAAGCAGTACGTCGTGCGGTTCGGGCTGGGCTACACCGAAGAACCGCGGCCGCAGGTGGACCTCGTCGGCCACACCGAGCCCGTGCGGATGAAATTCGCAAAGCCAGCCGGTCCCCTCGGATATTGAGTCTGGCGTTCACTCTGCGCGTAGGGCGCAGAAGTGCGAGTAGGCGACACCCTCACCGCAGAGTGAACGCCGGACGACCCAGTAGCCTGGGCTGATGCAGGTCTTGGTCGTCGACAACTACGACAGCTTCGTGTTCAACCTGGTCCAGTACCTGGGCCAGCTCGGCGTACACGCGCATGTCTGGCGCAACGACGACGACCGTCTGGCCACCGACGCCGACATCGCCAAGGCCGCAGAGCAGTTCGACGGCGTGCTGCTCTCCCCCGGCCCCGGCACGCCGGAGCGGGCCGGCGCATCCATCCCCCTCGTCAACGCGTGCGCCGCGGCGAAGACCCCGCTGCTTGGCGTGTGCCTCGGACACCAGGCCATCGGCGTCGCGTTCGGCGGCACCGTCGACCGCGCACCTGAGCTGCTGCACGGCAAGACCAGCACCGTATTCCACTCGAATGCCGGTGTGCTGCAAGGCCTTCCGGACCCGTTCACCGCCACCCGGTACCACTCGCTGACGATCCTGCCCGACACCGTGCCCGCCGAGCTCGAGGTGATCGCGCGCACCGAGGGCGGGGTGATCATGGGTGTGCGCCATGCCGAGCTGCCGATCCACGGCGTGCAGTTCCACCCCGAGTCGATCCTCACCGAAGGCGGGCATCGGATGCTCGCCAACTGGCTCGGCTTCTGCGGTGCCGCGCCGGACGAAACCCTCGTGCGTCAGTTGGAGGACGAGGTGGCCAACGCCGTGCAGGCCGCTACGACGCGAACGCCAGCGTGATCGGGTCGCTGAACTTGACCGGCGTGCCCGCCGCCGGGCTCTGAGTAACCACCGCGTTGGTCCGCTGTCCGCTGTTCTGCACGTCGGGCCCCCGGATCAGCGGGCCGGTCCAGCCGTAAGCGTTGCGCAGGTTCGGCTCGACGTCCGTCCAGAATCCGCCGCGCACGTCGGGCATCACGAACTGGTTGCCCATAGACACTTGGACCTGGATCACGCTGTCCAGCGGGACGATGTCGCCCGCCGGGGGAAGCGTGCCCATGACCGTTCCCTTTGGCGACGGACTGTCAACCTCGACCACGACAGGCTTTGTAAAGCCGGACGCACTGAGCACAGACTGCGCCGATTCGACCGTCTGGTTCTTCACGTCGGGGACCGGCTTGCTCTCAGGCCCAGAGCCGACCACGATCGTGATCTCGTTTGTGATCGCGGATGTCTGGTTGGCCGGCGGGATGGTGGCCAGCACCTTGTCCTTCATCTCTGGTGTGGACGGTGACGGCGACGCCCTGAACTTGCCGAAGCCCGCATTGCTGAGCTTCTGCACGCAGTCCGCGTAGCTCACACCCTTGCAGTCCACGACCTCGCGCTGCTCGGGGCCCGTTGACACGTTCAGGGTGATCTCGTCGCCTGCGCCGACAGACGTGCCTGCGCTCGGGTCGGTACCGATGACCTTATTCGGGGGGATCGTCGAGTCCGGATTCCGCTCGGTCGTCGTCTTGAAGCCGGCATTCTGCAATATCGCGATCGCGTCGTTCTCCAGCTTGCCCTTCACGTCAGGCACCTGAACATCGCGGGTACTGCCGCCGAACATATTGATCGCGACGGTCACCACGACGGTCAAAACCGCCAACACGGCCACCGCGATGAGCCAACGACCCACCGAGCCGCTGCGCTCGTCCTTGTCGTCGTACGCAGCCTGCGGGCGGCCGACCTGATCGATGGGCTCCGTCCGGTCAGAAGGGGGCCGCGACGATGACATCAGCGAGGTGCGTTCGGCGTCGGTGAGCACCTTCGGCGCATCCGGCGTCTCGCCGCTGTGCACGCGGATCAGATCGGCGCGCATCTCCGCCGCGGTCTGGTACCGGTTGTCGGGGTTCTTGGCCAGCGCCTTGAGCACCACGGCGTCGAGTTCCGGCGAGATGTCGTTGTGCCGCTGCGACGGCGGCGTTGGATCCTCACGCACATGCTGATAGGCCACGGCGACCGGCGAGTCTCCGATGAAAGGTGGCTCGCCCGTAAGGATTTCGTACAGCACGCAACCCAGCGAGTACACGTCGGAGCGTGCGTCGACCTTCTCGCCGCGGGCCTGCTCGGGCGACAGGTACTGTGCGGTGCCGATCACCGCAGCGGTCTGCGTGACGCTGTTGGCATCGGCCAGTGCGCGGGCGATGCCGAAGTCCATCACTTTCACCGCGCCGTTCTTGCTGATCATGATGTTGGCGGGTTTGACGTCGCGGTGGATGATGCCGTGCTGGTGGCTGAAGTTCAGGGCCTGGCACGCGTCGGCGATCACTTCGATCGCCCGCTTGGCAGGCATCGGCCCTTCGGTGTGCACGATGTCGCGCAGCGTCACCCCGTCGACGTACTCCATCACGATGTACGGCAGCGGCCCGGTCGCAGTTTCCGCCTCGCCGGTGTCGTAGACCGCGACGATCGCCGGATGGTTCAGCGCGGCGGCGTTCTGCGCCTCGCGGCGGAACCGCAGATAGAAGCTGGGATCACGGGCCAGGTCGGCGCGCAGCACCTTGATCGCCACGTCGCGGTGCAGCCGCAGATCGCGCGCCAAATGAACCTCGGACATGCCACCAAAGCCGAGGATTTCGCCGAGTTCATATCGGTCGGACAGGTGCTGCGGGGTTGTCATTTCCATGTCTGTTCTGGGGCGATCGCGTCGATCTCTAGTCCACCATGACGGAAGGTGCCCTCATCGGTCCAACCGGGCATCGCCGACGGCGACTGGAACGGGGTCGTCTCGGTGATCGTATTCGTCACCGTCGGTGAAGGTGACTGTTGGTCTTTGCGGTCCTGCGCGTTGAGGACGATCAATATGGCGATGACGATGGCCAGCGCGCCGAGCACGCCCGCCGCCCACAGCAGCGCGCGCTGCCCGGACGAGAACGTGCGCCGAGGCGGGGGAGTGCGGTGGCTGCCTGTCGCAGGCCGTGCCCGGGCCGCTGTCGCGGGAGCCCGGCCAGTGAGGTCGGCGGCGGCTCGTGCCTGGGCGGCGGATGGCACGGCCGCTGGTGTTGCCCGGCCGATGGACGGCGCTTGATTCGGCCTCGGTGGACGACGGCCGGACCGCACCGCGGCCACCGCGTCGGCGAACGCGCCGCCGGAGCGATACCGCATGCCCGGATTCTTCACCAGCGTGATCTCGATGAGTTCGCGAACGTTGGGCGGAAGATCGGCCGGCAGCGGCGGCGGCGTCTCCTTGATGTGCTTCATCGCGACCGTCAGTGCGCCGTCGCCGGTGAACGGCCGCTTGCCCGAAACCGATTCGTAGCCAACAACTCCCAGCGAGTACACGTCGCTTGCCGCGGTGGCGTCGTGGCCGAGCGCCTGCTCGGGTGCGATGTACTGGGCGGTGCCCATCACCATGCCGGTCTGGGTGACCGGCGCGGCGTCGACGGCCTTGGCGATGCCGAAGTCGGTGAGCTTCACCTGCCCTGTCGGCGTGATGAGAATGTTGCCGGGTTTGACGTCGCGGTGCACCAAGCCGGCGGTGTGCGCGACCTGCAGGGCGCGGCCTGTCTGCTCGAGCATGTCGAGCGCGTGCCGTAACGACAGCCGGCCCGTGCGCTTCAGCACGGAGTTCAGCGGTTCACCGTTGACAAGTTCCATCACCAGGTACGCGGTGCGGCCCTCACCGTCCATCTCGGTTTCGCCGTAGTCGTACACGCCTGCGATGCCGGGGTGGTTGAGCATGGCGACCGTACGGGCCTCCGCCCGGAACCGTTCGACGAACTCTGCGTCGGTGGAGTACTCCGCCTTGAGCACCTTGATGGCGACGCGACGGCCCAAGCGGGAGTCGATGCCCTCCCACACCTGGCCCATGCCGCCGGTGGCGATCAGCCGCTGCAGCCGGTAGCGGCCGGACAGTGTCACTCCCACGCGGGGGCTCATTGCTCGCCTCCCGCTCGTCCCCTGCCCTGCGGGCGTGGGCCCACCGGTCCTCGCGCGTCCCGCGCTGCGATCCTCACTCGCGGTCGCCTTCGGGAATCAATGCCTCGACTCCCGCTCGTCCCCTGCCCTGCGGGCGTGGGCCCACCGGTCCTCGCTCGTTCCTCGCTGCGATCCTCACTCGCGCTCGTCTTCGGGAAGCTCATGATCCCTCCCGCAGCGCCGCCGCGATCGTGGCGCGCCCGATCGGCGCGGCCACGGCACCGCCGGTGGCAGACAGCCGGTCACCACCGTTTTCCACGACGACAGCGACCGCAACCTTGGGGGCCGATGCCGGCGCGAAGGCGATGTACCAGGCGTGCGGCGGGGTATTGCGCGGATCAGTACCGTGCTCCGCCGTGCCGGTCTTCGATGCGATCTGCACGCCGGCGATGGCTCCCTTCTGCTGCGTCACCTGCTCGGCGGCGACCATCAAATCCGTAAGTGTATTCGCGACCTGCTCGGACACCGCCCGGCGCTCCTCGCGCGGAGCCGTCGTGCTGATGTTCGCGAGGTCGGGTCCCTTCAGACTATCGACAAGGTACGGCTGCATGGTCACCCCTTTATTCGCGATGGTCGCGGCGACCAGCGCGTTCTGCAGCGGCGTCAATGCAACATCTTTCTGCCCGATGCTCGACATACCCAGGGCGGCGGCGTCGGTGATCGGGCCGACGGTGGACTCGGACACCTGAAGCGGAATCGTCGGCGGAGGGCTGTCCAGACCGAACGCCAGCGCGGTGGACCGCAGCGCGTCGGCGCCGGTGTTGAGGCCGAGCTGGACGAAGGCGGTATTGCAGGATTTCGCGAAGGCGTCGCGCAGAGACGCGGTCGGACCGGCGCCGCACGACGCACCGCCATAGTTCTCCAACGTTGCGGTGCTGTCCGGCAACGTGACTCGGGACGCAGCGGTCAGCTGGGTGTTGACGGTGGCGCCGGACTGCAGCGCGGCAGCCGTGGTGATGACCTTGAAGGTGGACCCCGGCGGATAGGTTTCCGAGATGGCACGGTTCAGCAGCGGCGAGTCAGGGTTGTCGCGTAGCCTCTGCCACGCGGCCGACTGTGCCTGAATGTCATGAGTGGCAAGCAGGTTCGGGTCGTACGACGGGGACGAGACCATCGCGAGGACCTTGCCGGTCGACGGCTCCAGCGCCACCACCGCGCCCTTGCACGGACCGTTGCAGCCGTCCTCCATCGCATCCCAGGCCGCTTGTTGCACCTGCGGATTGATGGTGGTCGCGACGTTGCCACCGCGGGGATCGCGGCCGGTGAAGAAGTCGGCCAGCCGCCGACCGAACAGCCGCTGATCGGAGCCGTTGAGGATGGTGTCCTCGGCCCGCTCCAGGCCGGTGCTCGAATAGCTCAGCGAGTAGAAGCCGGTGACGGGGGCGTAGGCCAGCGGGTTGGGGTAGACGCGAAGGAAACGGAACCGGCCGTCGGTCGATACCGAGTAGGCGAGCAGCTGCCCACCGGCGGAGATCTGACCGCGTTGACGGGAGTACTCGTCGAGCAGCACCCGCTGGTTACGCGGGTCGGCGCGCAAACCATCGGCTGTAAACACTTGTGTCACTGTGGCATTGGCCAACAGCAGCACGATCAGCACCATGATTGTCACGGCGATGCGGCGCAGTGAGGTGTTCATACCTTCTCGATCACCTCGGTACCCGCGGCCGCGATCGGTTGCGAGTGCGGCCGGGTGACGATCGGGCGGCGGGCGGCGTGCGAGATGCGCACCAGAATCGCCAGCAGGACATAGTTGGCCAGCAGTGACGAACCGCCGTACGACATCCACGGGGTGGTGAGTCCGGTCAGCGGGATCAGCCTGGTGACACCGCCTACCACGATGAACAACTGGATCGCCAGCGTCGAAGCCAGGCCGGCGGCCAGCAGCTTGCCGAAGCTGTCCCGCACCGCGATCGCGGTCCGCAGGCCGCGGATGATCACGATTGTGTACAGCATCAGCACTGCGGCCAAGCCGACCAGCCCGAGCTCCTCACCGATCGCGGCGATGATGAAGTCGGTCGACGCGGCGGGCACGGTGCCGGGCTGACCATTGCCGAGACCGGTGCCGAAGATGCCGCCGGTGGCGAAGCTGAACAGCGACTGCACCATCTGATACCCGGCGCCGTCGGGATCGGCGAACGGGTCGAGCCAGGTTTCGACACGGACCTTGACGTGGTCGAAAACGTAATACGCCGCAACGCTTCCCGCCGCGAACAGCGCCAGCCCGATGACCACCCAGCTGAACCGGTCGGTGGCCACATACACCAGCACCAGGAACGACGCGTACAGCAGCAGCGAGGTGCCGAGGTCCTTTTCGAAGACCATCACGGCGACGGAGGCGATCCAGGCCGCCAGCAGCGGAGCCAGATCACGCGGCCGCGGTAGGTCCATGCCGAGGAAGTGCTTGCCGGCACTGGTGAACACGCTGCGCTTGGCCACCAACACCGCGGCGAAGAAAATGAGCAGCAGGATTTTGGAGAACTCGGCGGGCTGAATTGAGAAGCCCGGCAGCCGGATCCAGATCTTCGCGCCGTTCTGCTCGGACATCGACCGCGGTAGCACCGCGGGAATCACGAGCAGGACCAATCCCGTCAGACCGCAGACGTAGCCGTAGCGGGCCAACATGCGGTGGTCGCGCAGGAAGATCACCACCAGCGAAAAACCGATCACGCCGACCAGCGTCCACAACATCTGTTGATTGGCGGTGCCGCCCAAGCCTTTCGACATCGGCGTGCCCGCCGCCAGGTCCAGGCGATGAATCATGACCAGACCGAGGCCGTTCAACAGCGCGACCACCGGCAGCAGCAGCGGATCGGCGTACGGGGTGAACCGTCTGATCGCCAGGTGCGCACCGGTGAACAGCGCGAGGTAGGCGACGGCGTACTGGGCCAGATCCCAATGTAGGCCCTGTTCTTGGTTGGCCTCGACGAGCAGCAGCGCCACCGTGGTGAGCAGCGCGGCGAAGCCGAGCAGAAACAGTTCCGCGTTGCGACGATTCGGCAGCGGCGGCATGACGGTGACAGGCGACTGCGGCTGGGTGGTCATGCCTCGACTCCCGCTCGTCCCCTGCCCTTCGGGCGTGGGCCCACCGGTCCTCGCTTCGCGCGGGAGCTTGCGGTTCGCGCCATCGACCTGAGCCTCGCTGCGATCCTTACTCGCGCTCGTCTTCGGGTGGTCATGACACTTCCCGGCAGTTCGTTCCCGGTTCTGGTGGCGGGGGAGGCAGCGCGGTCACGGTGGGCTGCGGCGAGGGGGTCGGCGACGGCGGCGGCGCGCTCGGCGGCGGCGCCCCTGGCGGAGGCGGACCCGGTGGTGGTGCGGGCGCCGACGCAGTCACGGTCGTCGGGGTCTCCGGCGCCGGGGTATCACCGCCCGTCTCGGGAATGCCGGGATTGACCGGCGTTTGCGGCAGATGCGGTGTCGGCGATGTCGTGGTCGTAGTCGGGGTGCGCGTGGCGCACACCGGGAGCACCGAACTACGGGCTAGCTCTTCGATCTGGGCGATGGCGTCATCGAGCGTGCCCGAGGGAAGGCCCGCAACCACCTGCGCGCGCTCCGACGGGCGCATGTCATCGACGCCGAGCATGCGGCAGCCCGAATTGTTCTTGGATTGCCCGGCGCTGATGAGCGACAACTCATTTCGCGCGTTGAGACAGCCCAACAGGTAGGGCTCCTGAAGAGCTAAACCCAGAAAGGAACCCTGAACACCCCGCATGATCGACACGGTGCCGTCGTGCTCGGTGACGTAATAGTTGCTGCGCACAATTTCACGGCCGACGGCCAAGCCGGCCAGCACGACCAGGACCAGCAGCACCGCCGCGATCAGCATGCGCCGCCGCGACCGCGGTTTGCGCTGCGGCTCTTCCGGTTGCGGCACAACGCGTTTGGCCTCGTTGCGGCGTGGATTGAACGCCGACGCGCGACCTGCCGCGGTGTCGGGCGGCGCGACCTGATCGTCGTCACCGGACACCGCGCCGGCGAGGATGGGCTGAGTCTGGCCGTAGTCGTAGTCGATGACGTCGGCTACCACCACGGTGACGTTGTCCGGCCCGCCACCGCGCAACGCCAATTCGATTAGCCGGTCCGCACTTTCGGCCACATCGGAAATCTGCAACGCCTCGAGGATCGTCTCGTGGCTGACCGGATCCGACAAACCGTCGGAACACAGCAGATACCGGTCACCGGCCCGCGCCTCCCGCATGATCAGCGTCGGCTCCACCTCATGCCCCGTCAAAGCCCGCATGATCAGCGAACGCTGCGGGTGGCTGTGCGCCTCCTCCGCGGTGATCCGGCCTTCGTCGACGAGCGTCTGGACGAACGTGTCGTCCTTCGTGATCTGGGCGAGTTCGCCGTCGCGAAGCAGATAGCCTCGCGAGTCGCCGATGTGCACGAGCCCAAGCCTGTTGCCCGCGAACAGAATTGCGGTCAGCGTCGTGCCCATGCCCTCGAGCTCCGGGTCGGCTTCGACGTGCGCGGCGATCGCCGAGTTGCCCTCGCGAACGGCGGCGTCGAGCTTGGAGAGCAGATCGCCCCCCGGCTCGTCGTCGTCGAGGTGGGCCAGCGCGGCGATCACCAGCTGCGAGGCCACCTCACCCGCGGCGTGGCCACCCATCCCGTCGGCCAGCGCAAGCAGGCGCGCGCCGGCGTACACCGAGTCCTCGTTGTTGGCGCGGACCAAACCGCGGTCGCTGCGGGCGGCGTATCGAAGTACCAGTGTCACGGGCGCAACTCGATTACCGTTTTGCCGATTCGAACCGGCGTGCCCATCGGAACCTTTACCGCCGTCGTCACCTTCGCCCTGTCAAGGTATGTGCCGTTGGTCGATCCTAGGTCCTCGACATACCATTCCGAACCTCGTGGCGAAAGCCTGGCGTGCCGCGTCGAGGCGTAGTCGTCGGTGAGCACCAGCGTCGAGTCGTCGGCCCGGCCGATCAGCACGGGCTGCGTGCCCAACGTGATGCGGGTACCGGTGAGCGCACCTTCAGTCACCACAAGCTGACGCGCCACATGGCGGCGCCCACGGTTGGGCAGCAGCGAGCCGCGCAGCGCCAGCCCCCGTCGCACCATCACCGCCCCCGTCGGCGCGTAGATATCGGTCCGCAGGATCCGGAGCACCGACCAGATGAACAACCACAGCAGCAACAGGAAACCGACGCGCGTCAGCTGCAGTACTAACCCCTGCATCTGACGTCCTCTCCGTCCCCGTCCCGTTCTCGTCGCGCCGGCAACGCAATCAACTCAAGCTTCGGCAACGTCACGATACTTGGACGGCGATCGGCGTGCGGGTGAAGCTTCAGCTTCCCCCGGCGGACGTCGACCAGAACCGGGCCTAGACCTCAGTGAACGCGGACGATGATCTCGGAGTGGCCGAGCCGGATCACGTCGCCGTCGGCCAACTGCCACTCCTGCACCGGCGCGTTGTTCACCGTCGTGCCGTTGGTGGAATTGAGGTCCGACAACAGCGCGACCTGACCGTCCCAGCGGATCTCCAGATGCCGGCGGGACACCCCGGTGTCAGGCAGCCGGAACTGCGCGTCCTGGCCGCGGCCGATCACGTTGGCACCCTCACGCAACTGGTAAGTGCGCCCGCTGCCGTCGTCGAGTTGCAGGGTGACGCTGGTGCCGCCGGCCGGGTAGCCGCCCTCGGCGTAGCCGCCGCCATAACCCTGCCCGGTGGGCTGACCGTAGTCGTAGCCGCCGCCGGCGGGCTCGCCGTAGCCCGGTTCGGCGTACCCGGCGCCGGCCGGTGCCTCGCCGTAGCGGCCGTAGTCCGGCTGCGCGTAGTCCTGGCGGCCGTACGCCTGCCCGCCGTAGCCGCCCTGATCCGGGTAGCCGCCCTGATCGGGGTAGCCGCCCTGGTCGGGGTAGGCCGGACGCGGCTCGGCACGGCCGTAGCCCTCATCGGGACGGCCGGGTGCGGGCTGGCGACCGTAGTCGTAGTCGCCGGCGGGAGCGCCATAGCCCTGCTGTCCGCCTTGCGGCGGAGGGTAGCCGCCGGGCGCCTGCCGGTAACCCTGGTCCTGATAGCCGCCACCGGCCGGTGGGCCGTAGCCGGCGGGCGGACGCTGTTCGTATGACGGCGGCGGGTAGCCCTGGTCGGGGTAGCCGCCCTGATCCGGGTAGCCAGCCTGGTCGGGATAACCCTGGCGCGGCGGGTAGCCCTGCTCAGCCTGCGGCGGGTAGCCGCCGCCCTGCTGCTCTTGTGGGGGGTACTGACCGCGCGGATCCTGGCCGCGCTCATCTTGCGGACGGCCGTAGCGGTCGTCGTAATACTCGTCGGCGGGCCGACCCTGTCCCTGGCCGCCGCCGCGATAGCTCGGATTGTCGCTCATCGGTGGTACTCCTGGTTCTGCGTTGGACGAGAGTTCTCGAGGTGCGGCGGGCTCGCCGGTGGTCGTATCAGGATTGACCGCACCACGCGCCCGAAACTGTCCGGTGTGCAGGTTCGGTGACGCCTCGAATCTGACGACCACATCACCATACGTTTGCCACCCCTGCTCATGGATGTATCCCTCCAAGTGCTTGGCAAAAGTCGTTGATGTGAGGTCCGGGTCGGCGCTCACCTTCTGATAGTCAGGCACACTGAGGGTAATGACGTAGTCGTTTGGCGCCAAAATGCGGTCGCCGAGCACCTCGCGGGCACCGGTGTCGGCTTCCCGGCGAAGCATCGCCTCGACTTCTTGCGGCACAATCGATCCGCCGAAAACCCGGGCGAAGGCGTCACCGACGGTGGATTCGAGTTTGCGCTCGAAGCGGTCTACGAGACCCATGTCACCGCCCGCCTCACTCGTCGTTGTCCGTCGGTCCTGCTCAGGCACCAACGCGCCAGCGTGTCGCCTGGCCACTTGGCTTACCTGCATGGTATCGGCCCAGCGCAGCGCTGCGGGACCAACAGAATTCTGAGAATCGAAACGGGCCAGGTCAGCTGCCTGATCGTGATCGGCTGACAGCGGATTGACATGGCGTGAGCCCCGATCGGTACGGTTGAGGAGCGGGGTGCCTCGCGTGATAGGCTCCCCCGGTTGTTGGGGCGAGTGGCGGAATGGCAGACGCGCTGGCTTCAGGTGCCAGTGTCCTTCGGGACGTGGGGGTTCAAGTCCCCCTTCGCCCACAAACAACGAGCGTCAATGCCCTTGTCTCGCAGTGTATTTCAGCGAGTTGGCGGGCCGCCGCGCATATGGGCTAGCCGGTCGGTGCCACCGAGAATCCCGGCGGGGCCGACAGCTGCAGAACGTCGCGCAATCGACGTCCGAGCTTGTCGAGCCGGTCGGCGCCCATCCGATTGCTCGGCCCGGTGACGCTCACCGCGACGGGGCGTCCGGTTGAGCGCCGCAGCGCCACACCCACACAGCAGATTCCGGCTTCGTTTTCCTCGCGTTCGGTCGCGAATCCGTGCAACCGTGCCTCGGCAACTGCCCGTTCGAACCGCTTGGCAACCTTGGGGTCGGCATTGGCGGTGTACGCCGACAGTTGGGTGGTGGCTCCTTCGGCGGCGATCAGCGCGCGCCCGAGCGCGGTGGTCAGCACGCTGACCTGGCGGCCCACCCGGGACCACACGCGGATTGTGCGGTCAGGTTCGACCTTGTCCAGATAGAGAACGGTCGGGCCTTCGAGGATGCCCAGGTGTACCAATTCTTGGGACTCCTGACAGATGGCCAGCAGCGCGGGGCGGAAAAGGGTCGGCAGGTTTTCCTCGCGAAGAAACTGCTCGACCAAGAGCGCCGGACGTGAGCCCAGCCGATAGCGCTGATTGGCGTCCTGTTCGGCGAAGCCGCGGTGTTGCAGGGCCTGCAGGGTGCGATGCGCGGACGCCTTGTTCAGTCCGCTCGCCTCGACCACATCACGTAACGCCAGCCCGTCCGGGCCGGCCTCGGCGAGCAGTTCGATGAGGGCGAGCGCCTTGTCGACACTCCCGACCGGGGGAGCAGCCTTGCTATCCACAGTCGCTGCCTCCCATAGCCAGAGCTTGGCACACCCGCGGTAGTGAGCCTTGACACACTGCGGCCGACATGCGAGTGTGGTTCACACTACGATACATGCGGTTCATAATACGGAACACCCACCGCAATCGCTACGGCCGACATACTCAGGAGCGCACCAATGCGACGACTGTCCCGCCGGACCACTCCGGATGGTGCCATGATCGGTGCGTCAGCTGGGGCTGCGACGGGCATCGTCCATCTGGGATTGGGCAACTTCCACCGCGCTCATGCCGCGGTCTACACCGCAAACGCGTTGGCCGCCGAACCCGGCGACTGGGGCATCTACGGATTCGCCAATCGGTCCCACGACGTGGTCTCGGCGATGCGTGCCCAGGACGGGCGATACGCGATCTTGGAACTGTCCGACCGCGGTCGCCAGGTCGGCATTGTAGATGTGCATCGCGGTCTGGGCGTTCTCGCCGACGACCGCACCGCGTTCGTGGCGGCCGTCGCGGACCCGTCACAGCGAATTCTGACGCTGACCGTCAGTGAGGTCGGCTACTGCCGTTCGCCCCGCACCGGCACGCTCGACGTCGACCGCGACGATGTACGCGCCGATATCGCCGACCCCGCTCATCCCCGCAGCACCATCGGACTCATTGCGCGCGGCCTGTCGGTCCGGTCGGCGAGCGGGGCTCCGATAACGGTGCTGTCGTGCGACAACCTACAGTCCAACGGGCACTCCACCCGCGCAGCGCTCACCGAGTTTCTGCGCGCCAGTGCGGCCTCTGACGACGCGCTGAACTTCCTTGAAAATCACGTCAGCTTCCCCAATTCGATGGTGGATCGCATCGTGCCGGCGACCACTGCCCAGACGAACGCAGACGTCGCAGAGCTGATCGGCGTAGCCGACCACGCCCCGGTGCCCACCGAAGACTTCAGCATGTGGGTCCTGGAGGACGACTTCGCCGCCGGGCGGCCGGCGTGGGATCAGGCGGGGGCGATCATGAGCGACGAGGTGGAGGCCTACGAGCTGGTCAAGCTGCGGCTGCTCAACGGGTCACATTCGCTGATCGCGTACCTGGGCGTCTTGGATGGTCGGGCCACCATCGCCGACGCCTGGGCCCAGGATTTCGTCCAGGACGCCGTCCGGACCTGTATCGCACGCGAGTACTTGCCGACTATCGCACTACCGGAGGGGTTCGATCCCGACTCCTACCTCGAGTCTCTGTCGCACCGCTGGGCCAACGCCGCACTGGGTCATCGGACGTCACAAGTGGGCACCGACGGTTCGGTCAAGCTCCTGCAGCGCATTCCTGAGCCCGCCCAGATCGCGTTGCGCGCCGGCCGGGTTCCACATCTGTTGGCGCTGACCGTTGCGGGATGGATCTGTGCAGCGGCCCCACCGACGGGCTTCGATCCCGGCCCGAACGCCGCTGAGATCCGCGAACCCGCGCGGCAGCGGCTTGCCGAGGTGACCCAAGGTGCGGGCGGACCGCGAGAGCACGCAATGGCGGTGCTGCGCAACGGGTTTCTTCCCGATTCCCTCACCGCGCATGCGGCATTCACAGACCGAGTCGCGGATTTGGTTGAGGTAATAGCGCGCAACGGAGTGCGTGCGGCCGCGCGCGAGGCCATCGAGGTTGACAACGACAGGAAAGTGTCATGAAAGCGCTTGCGATTCACGGCAAAGAGGACATCCGCTGGGAGGACTGCGCCGCGCCGGTACCGGCCGACGGACAGGTGCGGCTGCGCGTCAGCTACGTGGGCATCTGCGGTTCAGACCTGCACTACTACTTTTACGGAGCCAACGGCGAGAACGTTGTTCGCGAGCCGTTCACGCCCGGCCATGAACTGTCGGCGGTGGTGGATCTCGACCCGTCGGGGCGCCTTCCGTCCGGCGCTCCGGTGACCGTGCACCCGGCCCGCTACGGGCAACCCGTGCCGGGTCTGGCTGACCGTCCGCATCTGTGCCCTGGCGGTGACTATCTCGGCAGTGCCGCCACTTTCCCGCATCGCCAGGGCGGCGCGGCCGAACTGCTGATCGTCGAGGACCACATGGTCCGAAAGCTGCCCGAGGGATTGCCGCTGCGGCGCGCGGCGCTGGCCGAGCCGCTGGCGGTGGCATTGCACGCGGTCGGGCTGGCAGGCGATCTCACCGGTAGGCGTGTGTTGGTGATCGGTGCCGGCCCCATCGGCCTACTCGTCGTAGCCGCTGCCCTCGATCGCGGCGCGACCGAGATCGGGGTGAGCGACTTGCGGCCGGAACCGTTGGCCCGAGCCGCAGCGCTGGGTGCAACCGAACCGGTCCTGGTCGGCCGCGACAGCATCGCCGACGAGTCATTCGACGTCGTTTTCGAGTGCTCCGGCGTCGGGGTGTCGTTGACACAGGCGGTGCGTGCCGCCCGACGCGCCGGGACGGTCGTGCAAGTGGGCACCCTGCCGAATACCGAGATTTCCGTCAACCTGGCGCCGATGCTCGGTAAGGAACTACGCCTGCTGGGGGCGTTTCGCTTCGCCACGGAAATCGACGACGCGATCGCGATGCTCGCCGCCTCTGATCACCTCGAATCGGTGATCTCCCATGTCATCCCGGCCGCTGAGGCCGTAGACGCCTTCACCCTGGCCCGCGACGCCTCTGCCTCGGCCAAAGTACTGCTCCAACTTTGACATTCAGATCTGCAAACCAACGAATGCAACCCAACGAAGAGGAAGAACGATGACTACCACCCCCGAACCTCGGACCGCCGAGCTGCCGTCCACCGCCCAGCGCAGCATGGCCGACCTGGTGCGCGCCGCCGTGTCCGGATGGCTCGGCACCGCACTGGAATTCATGGACTTCCAGTTGTATTCACTGGCCGCCGCGCTGGTGTTCACTCAACTGTTCTTCTCCGGTGAGAGTGCGGGGATGGCGGTTGTGTGGGCCATGGCGACCTACGGGGTCGGCTACATCGCCCGACCGCTCGGCGCCATCTTCTTCGGACGCCTCGGCGACCGGATCGGCCGCCGCAAGGTGCTCTTCTACACCATCGCGCTGATGGGTGCGGCAACCACGCTGATCGGTGCGCTGCCGACCTACGCCCAGGTGGGCATGCTGGCGCCGATCCTGCTGGTGAGCCTGCGACTGCTGCAGGGATTCGGCGCCGGCGCCGAGATCAGCGGTGCGGGAGTGATGCTCGCCGAATATGCCCCCGCGCAGCGGCGCGGGTTTATCGCCTCGCTGGTGGGCCTCGGCACCAACTGCGGCACCCTGTTCGCGTCGGCGATCTGGGCCCTCCTGCTGGGCGTGATGGTCGAAAGCGACGTCATCGCGTGGGGCTGGCGCATCCCGTTTATCGCCAGTGCCGTGGTGATGGTCTTCGCGGTGTGGGTCCGGTTGAACCTCAAGGAAAGCCCGGTGTTCGAGGAGCGTGACGACGTCGTCGACGGGCGCGCACTGTCCCGCGAGCAGATGATCGAACAGGCCGAGGAGCACAGCGACACCCGCACCCTCGAAGCGGTGGAGCGTAAGCCGATCAAAGCGGTCCTGGTGTCGTTCTTCCTACGATTCGGGCAGGCCGGCAACTCCGGCCTCATCCAGACCTACCTGATCTCGTTCATGACCATCACGCTCGCGATGCAGAAGAGCGTCGGCGCCAACGCCGTCATCGTGTCCTCACTGGTCGGGTTCCTCACCATCCCGCTGGTCGGGTGGCTCGGTGACCGGCTCGGCCGGCGCCGGATGTACATCGTCGTGATGTCGGCGGCGCTGGTCGTGATCGTTCCGACAATGCTGGCGATCGACTCCAAGAACCTCGTGTGGGTGTTCGTCGGCTACATCGTGCTGCACAACGTCGCGGTGCTGTCCCCGGCCTCGCTGGAGAACGTCTCGATCCCGGAGATCTTCGGCGCGCGCAACCGCTACACCCTCACCGCAATCATCCGTGAGATCGCCGCGGTGATCGCCACCGGCATCGGCCCCGTCGTCGCCGCCGCATGGGTCGCCGCGGCCACCGGCAGCCCCATCCCGATCATGGTGATGCTGGGTCTGTACTCAGTGGCGGCGCTGATCGCGGCGGTGCGGGCGAAGGACTGGACAGGACGCGATCTGACCGATCCGCGTCCGGCGATGTGAGCGCGCATGACCATCGAGAAGATCGACGTCAACGTCTGCAGTCCGGGGCGCAACTTCGTCACCCTCAAGATCGTCACCGCTGACGGCGTCATCGGGTGGGGGGATGCCACACTCAACGGCCGCGAGCTGTCGGTTGCCGCCTATCTGTCGGAGCACCTTGCGTCCACGCTGATCGGTCGCGACGAAGACCGCATCGAGGACGCCTGGCAGTACCTCTACCGCGGCGCCTACTGGCGGCGCGGACCGGTGACGATGGCCGCCATCGCGGCCGTCGACATGGCGCTGTGGGACATCAAGGCCAAGAAGGCCGGCATGCCGCTCTACCAGCTACTCGGCGGCGCCAGCCGAGACCGCGTCAGGGTGTACGGCCACGCCTCTGGCGGCGACTACGCCGCACTAAAGGACGCGATCAGTGGCTACGTCGACGCCGGTTACACCGCCGTGCGGGTGCAGACCGGTGTGCCCGGGCTTGGACAGATCTACGGGGTAGCCACCAACAAGCCGGGCACCCGCTATGACTACGAACCAGCCCACCGCGCCGCCGATGGGAGCTCCGCGACCGCGCCGATCGAGGAGACCTGGGACACCCGGGCCTATCTCACCCACATGCCGGGGGTGTTCGCCAAGATCCGGGAAGACTTCGGCACCGGGCTACGTATCCTGCACGACGGACACCACCGGATGACCCCAATCGAAGCCGCCAGGTTCGCCAAAAGCGTTGAGCCGTATGACCTTTTCTGGTTGGAGGACTGCACGCCCGGCGAAGACCAGGCAGCACTGAGGTTGGTGCGCCAGCATTCGACCACACCGCTGGCCATCGGCGAGGTGTTCAACTCGGTGTACGACTACCAGACACTGATCACCGAGCGGCTCATCGACTACGTGCGCTCCGCGGTGACTCACACCGGCGGCGTGACCGCTATGAAAAAGCTGCTGGACTTCGCGGGCATCTACGGCATCAAGTCCGGCATGCACGGACCCACCGACATCTCGCCCGTCGGCATGTCCGCGGCACTGCACCTCGACCTGGCGATCCACAACTTCGGTATCCAGGAGTACATGCCGCACAACGACACGACACTGGACGTGTTCAAAACGTCGTACACGTTCGACCGGGGTTTTCTGCATCCGGGGGAGGCGCCCGGGCTCGGTGTCGAACTCGACGAACAGGCGGCGGCAGCATTCGGGTACACGGCGGCGTACCTCCCGGTGAACCGGCTGCAGGACGGGACAATTCATGACTGGTGACACCCTGGCGCGCACGCAGCTGCCAGACCGCACCGCGACGGCCAAACTGATCGTGGTCGTGCGGGCAGCCGACGCTGCCGACTACGACCGGGTGCTCGATGCTCTGATCGACGCCGGGATCCGCAGTATCGAGCTGACCCTCACGACACCGGGCACCATCGACCGGCTGCCAAAGCTGTTAACACAGTTCGGCGATACTGCCGATATCGGAATCGGCACCGTGACCGACGTTCCGCAGCTGACCGCCGCCGTCGACGCCGGGGCGCACTACCTCGTTACACCGATCAGCGACCCCGAACTTGTCGACGCTGCCAACCGAGCCGGGGTGCCAATCGTGCCCGGTGGGCTGACGCCGACGGAGCTCTTCGCGGCATGGCGCGCCGGCGCGGCCGCGGTGAAGATCTTCCCGGCCAACCAGGTCGGCCCGGGATACCTCAACGATCTGCGCGGGCCGTTTCCCGGCATCGCGGCGGTGCCATCAGGCGGTGTGGACCTCGAGGGCGCCGCGGCGTGGCTGCGTGCCGGTGCGGCAGCAGTCAGCGTGGGTGGCCCGCTGCTCGGTGATGCCTTGCGTGGCGGCGACTTTGGCGCGTTGCGCGACCGGACGACGGAATTCGTGGCGACCTGCGGGCAGGTGACGACGTGACCGCCAGGGTCGCCACCGTCGGCGAAACCATGGCCCTGATGCGGACGACGGACATCGGCTCCCTGCGGCACGTGTCGGATATGGTCCTCGGCATCGGCGGTGCCGAGAGCAATGTGGCAATCGGGTTGCGCCGCTTGGGAGTCGATGTCACATGGTTGGGTCGGGTCGGCGACGACCCGCTGGGGGAGCGAGTCACTCGCGAGATCCGGGCCGAGGGCGTGGACGTTCGCGCTGTGATCGACACGCAGGCACCGACCGGCTTGATGCTCAAGGAGCGACCATCTGCCAGTTCGACCGCGGTGTTCTACTACCGCGCCGGTTCCGCTGGCTCGCGCCTGCAGCCCGACGATATGCCGCCAGGCTGGATCGAGAATGTCGAGCTGGTGCACGTATCCGGTATCACCGCGTTGTTGTCCGACAGTGCGCGGGACTGTGTGCTGACGGCGATCAGCCGCGCACAAGCCTCCGGGGTTCAGGTGAGCTTCGACGTGAACTATCGGTCAACGCTGGCTCCTGCCGATGTCGCCGGACCGCTGCTGCGCAAGATCGCCGAGAACGCCGACTTCGTCTTCGGTGGTCCCGAGGAGCTGACGCTGCTCTACCCCGACAGCGAGCCGGCCGAGGCCGCTCAGCGCCTAATGCGCAGCGGCCGTCGAGAAGTGGTGCTGAAGAAGGGTGCCGACGGAGCGGCCGTCTATTCGTCCGACGCTGTTGTCGAGAGCGCTGGATTCACCGTCGACGTGGTCGACACCGTCGGAGCGGGAGACGCCTTCGTCGCCGGGTACCTCAGCGGGCTGCTGCACGGCCTCGACGTTCCGGGACGCCTGAATCGTGCAAACGCGTGCGGTGCCATGCTGTGCATGACCCCTGGTGACTGGGAGTCCAGCCCGACATTGAGCGATGTCGAGCGATTCTGCCGGCCGGGAACGGATCCAGTCCTGCGGTAGCTTTTGCGAATGCGGCTCGCGTATATCGCGTTTGTTTCAGTGGTGCTGCTGCTGTCGGCGGCGTGTTCCACAGCGGTCCAAGGTTCGGCGGTCAAGGAGTCGGGTGCGCGGTCGGGCCCCACGATCGACGTCAGCAGGCTCGATGTCGGGCCATACCCGACGGAGCCGAGTCAGCCGCTGGGTGTGACGGGCGACCCGGAGCGCGGAGTCCTGGTCGAGGCCCAGCGCATGGCCAACAACGTCGTCGGGCCCTGGGAAGTCGACTCGTCGCTGACCGGCTGGTTCAGCTTTGGGGCCACGGTGCTGCCGAGCCCAGACGCGCTGGCGCAGATCGGCCCGGAGCCGTTTGCGGCGGCCGCGGCCCAGCACGGCTTCATCAACGGCTTCGCGTCGGCGCGGACGGCGGAGGGTCAGAAGATTCTGCTCAATGCGGTCTTGCGGTTCGACGACACGGCCGCCGCAGCCGCGGCCGCCACAGAGTTCGGCGACATCGCGGCAAGGACGGGTGAGGGAGTGCAGCGCGCCCAAATTCCGGGCCATCCGGATACACAGGCGGCGAGCTACACGCAGACCGAGGACTCGACCGGGAAGCGGTGGAGCGCGGTTCGGGCGTTCACGCCGCACGGCCAGTACGTGTTCATGCAACTCGCGCAGGCCGTCGACGGGATGGACGCGGCCATCGGTTTGGTCGCCAGCACCGTTGACGCACAAGGGCCGATCATCGACAAGTTCCGCGCGACCGATCCCTCCGAGTTCGCCGACATCTCGCTGGACCCGACCGGCCTGTTGGCGCGGACCCTTCCGGTTCCGGAGAAGGAAGCGACCACCATCCAGGACGCCACCTATGAACAACGCGGCGCGCTGCACTTCCAAAGCGATCCGGCCCGCTCGGCGAAGCTGTTCACCGACACCGAAATGGATCTGGTGGCGATGGCGAGAACGAATGTCTATGAGACCAAGGACTCCGCGAGCGCGGTGAAGATCGTGGACGGGTTCTTCGCCGAATTGCAGCCGACGTCGCAGCCGGCCAAACCGGTCAACAATCTGCCGGACAGCCGCTGCCTGCAGCTGAAGGACAAGAGCTTCTACTGCCTTGGCGCGGCGGACCGCTATGCGATCGAAACCACCTCGGACAAGCTGCTCGATGCCCAGCAACAGGTGGCGGCGCAGTACGCGATGCTGCTGAGCGGCTAGCCTCCGGCGAGGACGCCGCGCAGAACCAGCTCGCTCAGTTCCTTGGCCGCGGTGTCGACGTCCTTGATGCGGCGCACGCACACCGCGTACCAGGCGCCGCCCGCGATCGCGTCCATGAGGGTGTCGGCGCTGATGCCGGGACGCGCGGTGCCGTCGGCGACGGCCTCGCCCACCCGCTGGGCGAGCTGACTACGCGCAGTGGCTTCCAGGCGATCGCTGAGCACCCGGCGCATCGCTCGGTCCGACCGTAAATCGTTGAGCAGGCCGGGAATTGATTCGCGCACTGCGGCGTCGCCGTACATCCGCGTCGCACCGCGGCACAGCCGGGTGATCTCCGCGGCAAAGTCGTCCTCCGGTGGCTCGGGTCCGAGGTCGGGGAAGAGGGCCTCGTGCACCAGCTGCGCCTTGGAACTCCAACGGCGGTACACGGCGGGCCGGCTGACCCCGGCGGTGGTGGCGATCAGGTCGATCGTCGTCGCCGCGTAACCACGGTCGACCAGCAGCCGCCGCGCCGCCGCCAGCACCGCCTTGTCGATCGAGGGATCCCGGCGCGAACCCTGCCGCCGATGCCGTCGCTCCATTCGCTTCCCACCGTCTGAGTTTGTCGTTACAGTGTGTCACAACAAAGCCGATCGGAGGGCGCTATGACGACTGGGCTCACCAATCCGTTGGCAGGCGTCGGCGAAGACGGTCGGCACCTCTACACCTGTCCGCTCTGTGAGGCCATGTGCGGCTTGGAGATTCACGTCGCCGACGGCCGTGTCTCGACTATCCGCGGCAACCGCGACGACACCTGGAGCCACGGTCACATCTGCCCCAAGGGCGCCACCCTCGGCGCGGTGCACGAAGACCCCGACCGCATCCGGCGCCCGTTGATCAAGGTCGACGGCCAATGGCAGGAGGTCAGCTGGGACGCCGCCTTCCGCCGCTGCACCGAGCTGTTGGCCCCAGTGATCGAGAAGCACGGCATCGGCGCGGTCACGTGCTACACCGGCAACCCGCTCGCGCACTCGTTCTCCCTCGGCCGCTACACCGGCGTGCTGCTGGGCATGTCGGGCATCCCGCTCAGCTATTCGCCCGGCACCGTCGACCAGTGGCCGAAGAATCTGTCGTCGCACCTGATGTACGGCGGCTGGTGGACGTTCCCGGTACCCGACATCGAGCGCACCGACCTGCTGATCGTCATGGGCGCAAACCCCGCGGCATCGCAGGGGTCATTGCTGGCCGCGCCCGACGTGATGGGCATCATCGACGGAATTCGTAAGCGGGGCAAGGTGATTGTGATCGATCCGGTGCGTACCGCCACCGCCGCGCGAGCCAGCGAGTGGCTGCCCATCGCACCGGGCACCGACGCGGCGCTGCTACTCGCCGTCGTGCACACCCTGTTCGACGAGAACCTAGTCAAGCTCAGCGACCTCGAACCGCACCTCGACGGCGTGGACCGACTGCGCGAAGTGGCCGCCGGATGGGCGCCGGAACGTGTCGCGGCGGTCACCGGCATCACCGCCGACCGCATCCGCACCCTGGCCCGCGAGCTCGCCACTACCGAACGCGCCGTTGTGTACGGCCGAATTGGCTTGTGCAATCAGGAGTTTGGCAGCCTGGCCAGCTGGCTGGTCGATGTGGTCAACATTCTCACCGGGCATTTCGACTCGCCTGGCGGATCGATGTTCCCGCGCGCCGCGGCGTGGTCTGTCACCGTACAGCCGATCCCCGGCCTCGAGGATGGTGCACCGGAGTTCGGCCGGTACCGCACGCGGGTGCGTGGCGCGAAGGAAGTCCTCGGGCAGGTGCCGGTGTCGTGCCTGGCGGAGGAGATCGCGACGCCGGGGGAGGGGCAGATCAGGGCGTTGATCACGGTCGCGGGTAATCCGGTGCTGTCGACGCCGGCGGGTCACAAGCTCGACGAGGCGCTGCCGACGCTGGACGCGATGATCGCCGTCGACCTGTGGCTCAACGAGACCACCCGGCACGCCGACGTGATCCTGCCCGCGCCGTCGCCGCTGGAGCAGCCACACCACGACGACCTGATCCTCAACTTCGCGATCAACAGCATCGCGAATTACTCGCCGCCGGTGTTCGCGCCGGAGGACCCGGACCGACCGGAGGAGTGGGAGATCCTGATCCGGCTGACCGGGCTGTGCACCGGCATGCCCGCCGAGGACGTCGACGTCGCGGCGATCGACGACGGGTTCTTCGACTACATGGCGTTCACGCAGGGCCTCGAAGGCGCTGAAATTCGCAAGCACTACGAGCGCGGCGGGCCGGAGCGGATCCTCGATTTCACCCTGCGCACCGGGCCGTTCGGTGACCGCTACGGCGAGAACCCCGATGGTGTCACGCTGGAGAAGTTGAAGGCCGAGCCGAACGGCATCAACTTCGGGCCGATGGTGCCGCAGGTGCCCGAAATTCTCGGCACGGCCGACGGCAAGATCCGGCTGGCGCCGCAGTACCTGCTCGACGACCTGCCTCGGCTGGCCGCGCGCCTCGACCGTGTCCCGGATGAGCTCGTCCTGGTCAGTCGACGCCATCTGCGGTCGAACAACTCGTGGCTGCATAACGTCGGACCGCTGATGAAGGGCAGGGATCGCTGCACGCTGCTGATGCACGACGACGACGCGACGAAGCGCGGCGTGGCCACGGGCGACCTCGTCACGGTTACCTCGTCGGGCGGGCAGATCGAAGTGCCCGTTGAGGTGACCGACGCGATCATGCCGGGGGTGGTGTCGATGCCGCACGGCTGGGGCCACGGCAAGCCCGGCACCCGGATGTCGATCGCCAACGGCTCGCCCGGGGTGAACACCAATATCCTGTCGCCGCCGACGTTCCTCGACGAACCGTCGGGAAACGGCGCTCTGAACGGCATCCCGGTGACAGTCACCGCCGCCGCGAACTGATAGGCATAAGGCGTGGGCACAAACCAACGTGCGAAGATCGTCATGACCGATGACGAGATCGCCGAGTTCATCGAGCGTAGCCGGACCGCAACCATGGCGACCGTGCTTCCGGACGGCAGGCCGCACCTGGTGGCCATGTGGTACGCGGTCGTCGACGGCGAGATCTGGTTCGAAACCAAGGCCAAGTCGCAGAAGGCGGTCAACCTGTTCCGCGACCCGACGATCACGGTGATGATCGAGGATGGGCAGAGCTACGACACGCTGCGAGGTGTGTCGATCGACGGCAAGGCCGAGATCGTTGACGACCCGGAAACCATTCTGCGCGTTGGTATTAGCGTGTGGGAACGCTACACCGGGCCGTACACCGACGAGATGCGCCCGTTCATCGACCAGATGATGAACAACCGCATCTGCGTGCGGGTCGTGCCCAGCCGGCTGCGCAGCTGGGATCACCGCAAGCTCGGCATGGCCCCGATGCCGATCGGCGGCAGTACGGCGCAGTATCTCTGATGCCGCAGGAACGCCCCAAGCAGCTGGACTCGCCGCTGCTGCCGAAGATCTTCAAGTACGCAGGCAAGGCGCATGTGTGGGTGTATCGCCGGACCGGCGGAAAGGTCGGGGGCAAGTGGCGCATCGGCGCGGGCTTCCGCAAACCGGTGCCGACGCTGCTGCTCGAGCATCGCGGCCGCAAGTCCGGCAAGGTCTTCGTCACGCCGCTCCTCTACCTGCTCGACGGCGCCGACGTGGTGATCGTCGCGTCGCAGGGCGGACGGGCCGAGGACCCGCAGTGGTACCGGAATCTGGTGGCCAACCCGGATACGTTCGTCGAGATCGGCGCCGACCGGCGCGCGGTGCAGGCTGTCACGGCCGGCCCGGAAGAGCGGGCGCGGTTGTGGCCCAAGCTGGTTGAGCTCTACGCGGATTTCGACAATTACCAGAGCTGGACCGACCGCGAGATTCCAGTGGTGGTGCTGAAGCCGCGTTAGGGGTGTGGCGGGCTGAAGCCGGGGTTCGACAAAGCGTTGGCCACCCCGCTGCCGATCGGGCCGTGTTGATCGACGATCGTCGCGGTGCCGGTCGCTACCCCGTCGTGGCTGTAGTGGGTCAGTGCTGCCAACCCGAGATACGGTCCCTGCGGTAGGCGGGACAGCGTCAACGTGTAGTCGGCGTTGATGAACTGCAAACCCTCTGCACCGAAGTGGGTTAGCGAACTGACCATGTCGCCGGCCATCGCCGCTCTGGTGAATGGCGTGAGCTCTTCGCCGTCGACCAAGGGCCTGATGTCGCGCACCCAGATGTATTTCGGTCCCGCGTGTGCCCAGGCATCGAGCCCGAACCCGGGCCCTGGGGTGTGATCGCTGCGGCCGTAGGTCCACACCAGCATCGCCAGGCCTCGCGGGATCGGATCGGGGGTGGGCGGAATGGGCGGCATGGACAGCGGCGAGGACCAAATCTCGTCGGCTGGCTGCTCGCCCCGGCGCAGAAACAGTCCGCTCGCGCGGGCGACGACGGTGTCGTCTTGCGTCATCACCGCGTCGACCAACCGAAGTCGTCGGCCCTGACGAGTGATCGTGGTGTCGACGCGCACCGGTGCGAGCGCGGCGGGCCGGAACAGGTCGACGGTGAGCCGTGTGGGCTGGAAGTCTGGATCGCCGGCGTCGCGTTCGAGGACGTGGCCGAGGATGCCGCCGATGTAGTTGCCGCTGAT
>DASRJA010000469.1:0-3842 GCA_035649695.1 Mycobacterium sp.
TTGCCGAGAACCATCACCTGATCGACGCCGCGCGCCTCTCGCTGATGCGGCCCGGCAGCGTACTGGTCAACTGCAGCCGAGGCGCGTTGATCGACCTCGACGCCGCCGAGGAAGCCCTGCACAACGGGCGGCTGGGCGGGCTGGGGCTCGACGTCTACGACCCTGAGCCGCCCGAGCATCACCCGGTGTTCGATCATCCCAACACGGTGCTGACACCCCACTTGATGGGCTTCACCCAGCGCGCGATGGCACTCACCATCCAGGCTTCAGTGTTGGGTGCTACGGCGGTGCTGCGCGGCGAGCAACCCATCGCGGTGGCCACACCATGACCATCAGTTGGCGTGATCGGTGTCGGCGTGATGGGCCGCCGGTGCTGTGCGAGAAACCGCATGCTGCCCGTTCCTGCTCGTCCCCAAAGAAGGGTTTTCCCCCGTGTTCTCCAAGGTCTTGGTCGCGAATCGTGGTGAGATTGCGATCCGTGCGTTTCGCGCGGCATACGAGCTGGGCGCGGGAACGGTAGCGCTCTATCCCTACGAGGACCGCAACTCCGTACATCGGTTGAAGGCCGACGAAAGCTACCAGATCGGCTCGCCGGGCCATCCGGTGCGGGCGTACCTGTCCGTCGAGGAGATCGTGTCGGCGGCTCGCAATGCCGGCGCCGACGCGATCTATCCCGGGTACGGGTTCCTTTCGGAGAATCCGGATCTCGCCGCAGCCTGCGAATCGGCGGGCATCACCTTCGTCGGCCCCTCGGCCGACGTGCTGGCACTGGCCGGCAATAAGGCTCGCGCGATCGAGGCGGCACAGGCGGCGGGATTACCGGTACTGGCGTCCTCGCCGCCCAGTTCGGATGTGACGACCCTGCTCGCGGCGGGTGAAGAGATGCAGTTTCCCGTGTTCGTCAAAGCTGTCGCGGGCGGCGGCGGCCGCGGAATGCGCCGGGTGAGTGAACGCAGTCAACTGCGCGAAGCGATCGAAGCCGCTGCGCGAGAGGCCGAATCGGCGTTCGGGGATCCGACCGTGTTTCTCGAGCAGGCGGTGATCGACCCGCGCCACATCGAGGTGCAGATCCTCGCCGATCAGGCGGGAAACGTCATCCACCTGTTCGAACGGGACTGTTCGGTGCAGCGGCGTCATCAAAAAGTCGTCGAGCTGGCGCCGGCGCCGAACCTGGATCCGGTGCTGCGCGAACGGATATGCGCAGACGCGGTCGCGTTCGCCCGCCAGATCGGCTACAGCTGCGCAGGAACGGTGGAGTTCCTGGTCGACGAGCGCGGCAACCATGTCTTCATCGAGATGAACCCGCGAATTCAGGTGGAGCACACGGTAACCGAAGAAGTCACCGACATCGATCTGGTGCAGTCCCAGCTGCGCATCGCGGCCGGCGAAACCCTGGCCGATCTCGGGTTGACCCAGGACTCGATCACGCTGCGCGGTGCGGCGCTGCAGTGCCGCATCACCACCGAGGACCCGGCCAACGAGTTCCGCCCCGACACCGGACGCATCACCGCATACCGGACGCCGGGTGGGGCCGGAGTTCGGCTGGACGGCGGCACCGCGCTGGGCGCAGAGGTCGGCGCCCACTTCGATTCACTGCTGGTGAAGCTGACCTGCCGGGGCCGCGATTACGCCGCGGCGGTGGCGCGGGCACGTCGCGCGGTCGCCGAATTCCGAATCCGGGGCGTCGCCACCAACATCCCCTTTTTACAGGCGGTTCTTGATGACCCCGACTTCCGGGCGGGCACATTGACCACATCGTTCATCGAGCAGCGTCCGCACCTGCTCACGGTGCGCTCCTCTGCCGACCGGGGCACCAAGATCCTCAAATACCTGGCCGACGTGACGGTGAACAAACCCCACGGGCAGCGGCCCTCGACGATCTATCCGGCCGACAAACTGCCCCCGACCGACCTCGACGAATCGCCACCGCCCGGGTCGCGGCAGCGGCTGCTTTCCCTGGGGCCCGCGGCGTTCGCGTACACGCTCCGCGCGCAGCCCGCGTTGGCGGTGACCGACACGACGTTCCGCGATGCCCATCAGTCGCTGCTGGCCACGCGGGTGCGTACCACCGGACTGCTGGCGGTGGCGCCGCACGTTGCCCGCCTGACACCGCAACTTTTGTCAGTCGAGTGCTGGGGCGGGGCAACCTACGACGTCGCCCTGCGGTTCTTACACGAGGATCCCTGGGAGCGACTCGCGGCGCTGCGCACGGCAATCCCCAATATCTGCCTGCAAATGCTGCTGCGCGGACGCAACACCGTCGGCTACACGCCCTATCCGGAGCAGGTGACCCGGGCGTTCGTGCAGGAAGCCACCGATACCGGTATCGACATCTTCCGAATCTTCGACGCGCTCAACAACGTTGACCAGATGCGGCCTGCGATCGACGCGGTACGTGAGACGGGGACCGCGCTGGCCGAGGTTGCCCTCAGCTACACCGGTGACCTGTCCGACTCGGGCGAGGACATCTACACCCTCGACTACTACCTGCGACTGGCGGAGCAGATCGTCGATGCGGGCGCACACGTGCTGGCGATCAAAGACATGGCCGGACTACTTCGTCCCGCGGCGGCGCGCACCCTGGTGAGTGCGTTGCGGGCCAACTTCGACCTACCGGTGCATGTGCACACCCACGACACCCCGGGCGGTCAGCTGGCCACCTACTTGGCGGCGTGGATCGCCGGAGCCGACGCCGTGGACGGGGCGTCGGCGGCGATGGCCGGCGGTACCAGCCAGCCCGCGCTGTCGTCAATTGTGGCTGCGGCAGCACACACCGACCGCGACAGCGGGCTGAGCCTGGACGCGGTGTGTGACCTCGAACCGTACTGGGAGGCGCTGCGTAAGGTGTACGCGCCGTTCGAGTCGGGCCTGCCGGCACCCACCGGTCGCGTGTACCACCACGAGATCCCCGGAGGTCAGTTATCCAACCTGCGGCAGCAAGCGATTGCGCTCGGCCTCGGCGACCGGTTCGAGGAGATTGAAGCCAACTACGCCGCCGCGGATCGCCTGCTGGGGCGGCTGGTGAAGGTCACCCCGTCATCGAAGGTCGTCGGCGATTTAGCGCTCGCCCTCGTCGGCACGGGCGTCGACGTCGACGCATTCGCCGAAGACCCAGACCAATACGACATTCCCGACTCGGTGGTCGGGTTCCTGCGCGGTGAACTGGGTACCCCCGCGGCCTGGTGGCCGGAACCCTTCCGCTCCAAGGCGCTACGCGGGCGCGGCGAAGCCAAACCCGAAACGCCGCTGTCGGCCGTCGACGAGACGGGTTTGGCGGGCAACTCGGCCGACCGCCGCGCGACGCTGAACCGGTTGCTATTTCCCGGGCCTACCAAGGAGTTCCTCGCTCACCGGCAAACCTACGGCGACACGTCAGGCCTGTCGGCCAACCAGTTCTTCTATGGTCTGCGCCGCGGCGAGGAGCATCGCGTGCACCTGGAGAAGGGTGTCACGTTGCTGATTGGGTTGGAAGCCGTCTCCGACCCCGACGAGCGGGGCATGCGCACGGTCATGTGCATCCTCAACGGCCAGCTGCGGCCGGTGTCGGTGCGCGACCGCTCGATCGCCAGCGACATCCCCGCCGCCGAGAAAGCCGACAAGACCAACCGCGGCCACATCGCCGCCCCGTTCGCCGGGGTGGTCACCCTGACGGTCACCGAGGGCGACAAGGTCAACGCCGGCGAACCGATCGCCACCATCGAAGCGATGAAGATGGAAGCCGCAATCACCGCTCCCCGGGGCGGCCTGATCAGCCGGGTCGCCATCGCCCCCGTCCAACAGGTCGAAGGCGGCGACCTCCTCGCCGCCGTCACCGTCGCCGAGGAAACCGGTCCCGAATGAGA
>DASRJA010000470.1:0-8242 GCA_035649695.1 Mycobacterium sp.
GGTCGCGGATCGAGTCGGGCCACGAGTAATTCGTCACGCTCACACTGAGTTTCATGATCGAGCCGTCACCTCCTGTTTGTTGCGTCGGCGCAGCGGCAGGAGCACACCGGCGACGATCAGCCAGACCAGTCCGGTGAACCGGGCGACCGGCAACAGCGGCGATAGGCCGGGCCAGATCAGCACCAATGTCGTTAGTTCGGCGAGACCCGCAATCACGAGGCCGGCCCATGCGACCGCTCTGGGCAGCAGGCCGACGATGAGGCCGGGCACTGCGATGCCCGCGATCAGAAGGCCGAGTGTGACGACATGCCAGGGACCTCCGGTGAGGTAGGTGAGGTAGTACAGCGCGCGGACGAGCGCTGGGTCGGCGGTGACCTCCGGCCGCGACAGAGTCCATGCCGTCAGGCTCGATAGTGCGAGCCCGGCCGACGCGAGGAGCCCTCCGGCGAGTGCGATCGTCGCCCCCGGCGCGGTGATGCCGAGCTGACGCAGCCGTGCGCTGGCGGTGGCCGCGTAGATGGCCAGCGGTATCGACGACCCGAACGTCCCGACCGCAATCGCGACGGCGGAGGCGTGGTTGCCCGCGACGTAGTTCTGGATTTCCGTAGCGGAGCCGTACGGAAGCGGCATGACGCCACCCGCGAGCGCGACCCCCACTACCAGTCCTGCGAGCAGCAGCACCAGGGAGATCGCTGCAAGCGGCGCCAAAGGCGGGCCAGCTTGCGGCGGTCGGCCAACCGCGCCATTCGTATTGACTAATGAATCATTCATAATTTGAACGATATGCCTGATCTTGAACATAGACAAGGTGATTCACTAATTTGTCTGAGCAATCGTTCACGAATGCTACGATTTATCCGTGTCAACCAGCGGTGACAATGTGGCGTTCTTGCTGTCCCAACTCGGCCATCGTTCTGCCTCAGTGTTCGCGGAGCTGATCGCGTCGATCGACCTCACCCCACCGCACTCCGGGATTCTGCGTGCGATCGCATCCGAACCCGGGCGCAGCCAGCAGGCGCTCAGCGGCCAGCTGGGTTTGTTACCGAGCCGGGTGGTCGCCTATGTCGACGAGCTGGAGGACCGTGGCTATGTCGAACGTCGTCGCAATCCCGAGGACCGGCGGCTGCACGCGCTCTATCTGACCGCGTCGGGCAAGAAGATCATGAGCAAGATCGGCGAGCTGGGCCGTCAGCATGAAAAGGTGATGACCGCGGGGCTCAACGCAGAGCAACGGGACACGTTGCGCCAACTGCTGTCGATCGTGGCCGACCATCAAGGCCTGACGCCCCATGTGCACCCGGGTTACCGCACCCTGGGCCGCGTGAAGCCGTAACAACTCGCGCCGAACGTTCCTTACCGCTCGAAATTTCGCCAAGATCTCAAGCGGTAAGGAACGTTCGGCGGCTAGGCCGGGGCGCCGGCGGTGCGCAGCGCAGCTCGGGTACGCGCAACGATAATGTTCGGCCGGTACCGGACCATATCGGCGCTGACGCGGACAATCCGCCATCCCAGCGCCTCTAGTCTGGCCTGCGTCTCAATGTCGTTGGCGCGTATGTCGGCGTCGGTCCAGTGTTGGGCGCCGTCGTACTCGACGCCGACCATCCAGTCATCCCAGCCCATGTCGATGCGATGCACGAATTCGCCGAATTCGTCGAATACTTCGATCTGTGTCCGCTGTGGCCGTAAACCTGCGCGCGTAAGGATAAGGCGGGTCCGGGTTTCCTGCGGGGACTCCGCCCCACTGTCCGACAGCTCGATCGCTTCGCGCAACTGCACGACGCCGCGTGCGCCGCGATGGCGCTCCGCCAGCGCTTCGACATCTGCAGGCTTGAGATTGGTCGCTTGCATCAACGCATCCAGTCGGATCACCGCGGTGGTCAGGCCGCGCCGTCGGCCAAGGTCGTATGCGGTGCGCGCAGGTGTGGTCGCCGCTACGCCGTTGGCGATACACACCTCGTCATCGGCCAGCTTGTCGCTGTGTAACACGATGCCGTCCGTCTTGTGGCGTTGCCGTTGGTTGAGCTCGGCGGGTAGTTTCGCGTCAAGCCAAAGGGTTCCGTGCAAGGCAGCTGCGGATAACCCCGCCGCGGTGGCCCGCCTTCTTGACCACAGCCAGGCTGCGACCGCCCGGTCGGCTGCAGTTAGCGCCTGACCCTTGGGCACGTACACATCGCGATAGACGGCGTCATACCGGGTGCCAAGCTGATAGCGATTGACGACACCCGCCGCCAACCCTTCGCTGCCGATGAATGGAAGCATGGTGATACGACGCGCTCAGCGTCACACCGGTTCCATCGACGAACGTTCCGTACCGCTCGAAAAATCCGCGGAATTTCGAGCGGTAAGGAACGTTCGCGGCGGAGGGCGTTAAGCCAGCCGGGTTATCTCCACGACGACATCCAGGTCCGTCGAGCCCTCGCCGGAGTAAATCCCCTTCAGCGGGCTGACATCCGAGTAGTCACGCCCGACCCCGACACTGACGTACTGCTCGTTGATCTCCTTGTCGTTGGTGGGGTCGTAGCTCCACCAGCCACCGGTCCATGCTTGCACCCACGCGTGGCTCTGCCCGTCGATGGTGTCACCGACCTTCGCCTTGCCCTTCGGATGCAGATAGCCCGACACATATCGGGCCGGAATGCCCATGCTGCGCAACAGGATCAGCGTCAGATGGGCGAAGTCCTGACAGACGCCCTTGCCTTCGCGGTGCGCATCCAGCCCCGACGAGTGCACACCGGTAGTGCCCGGTACATATTCCAGCTCGCTGTGAACCCAGTTGGCCGCGGCGGTGACCGCCTCTTGCGGATCGTGGTACTTGGCGATGCGCTCCCCCACCCGCCGAAACCTCTTGCTCACCGGCGTGTAATGGGTCCCGCTGAGTACCTCGTCGAACCGATCTATTACCGCCTCCGAGCGCAGGTCATCCCAGCTCACTTTGTCTTTGGGCATTTCATCGCGGTCGGTCTCCACTACCGAGCTCGAGGTGACCTCAAGTTCGGTATGCGGCGCGTGCAGATCGAATGCGGTCACCGCGGTGCCCCAATAGTCGACATAGCGGTACGACCGTGTGGCAGGAACAGTTTCGACGCGGTTGAGGATGACGTTCTGGCGGGAATCCGATCGTGGCGTCAACCGGGCCTCGTTGAAGGATGCGGTCACCGGCGACTTGTAGGCGTAGCCCGTCGAATGCACCACCCTAAGCCGCCACATCTAGACCTCACCTTCCTCGATAACCAGCGCACCGTTGTGGCCGGCATCATGCCAAGCCACCCACGGTGCGGAGTGAAAGTACTGAACCGCCAGCGCTTCTCCGACATCACGACACGTTTCCTGCAGGCCGGCCAGCCTTTTCTCCAACGAGTCCAGCAGCAGACCGGGACGCAGGAATTCCAGCTCGCTGCGCGCCCGGCCCAGCAGGCGCTGCGCCTCTGCCGTTGCGCCCAGCCGGTTGTGCGGCCGCTTCATCAACTCGTCAAGGCTGTGCTCGGCCAGCCGCAGCGAATAGAAGATCGACCGCGGGAAAAGCCGGTCGAGCAGCATGAATTCGACCACCCGGCCCGCGTCCATCGTGCCCCGGTAGGTACGCAGGTACGTGTCGTGGGCGCCCGCCGACCGCAGCAACGTCACCCATGCCGGTGAGGACGCGCTGTCACCGACGCGGGACAATAACAGCCTCACCGTCATGTCGACGCGTTCGATGGCGCGGCCCAGCACCATGAATCGGTAACCGTCGTCGCGACTCAGCGTCGAGTCGGCCAGACCAGCGAACATGGCGGCGCGGCCTTCGACATACGACAGGAACTCGTGCGGCCCAAGGCGTTTGGCGGCGCGTTCGCGCTCGGCCAACGCGTTGTATGTGGTGTTCAGGCACTCCCAGATCTCGGTAGACGTGACTTCCCGTGCACCGCGGGCGTTTTCCCGCGCCGCCGAGATGGATTCGACGATCGAGCAGCCGCCCGCCGTGTCGCGGCTGAACGCGACGAGATCCGTCAACGACCACACATCCAGCTGCTCCTTGGGCGCTTCGATGCCCAACACCCGCAGCAGCGTTCGCGACGCCTGATCCGGGTCGACGCTGGAATCCTCGAGTAGTTGGTGCACCGTCACATCGAGGATGCGGGCGGTGTCGTCGGCTCGCTCCACATAGCGGCCAATCCAGTACAGCGATTCGGCGTTGCGCGCCAACATCAGATCATCACCGCCTACTGCTGCTGTTGTTGTTGCTGTTGACTCGAGCCGGTCGTCGGCCGTTGCGCCTGCGATTGCTGCTGTTGTTGCTGCTGCGACGACCCGTCGGAGCCGTTATCGGTCTTTGCGCCCTTAGTCGACTTGGGCAGCGACCGTACGACCTCGGCCGCTGCGAGCTCGCGGTCGGCCACCGACGCGCGCGATGCGAGCACCCAGGTGTCCTTCGACCCGCCACCCTGACTGGAGTTGACCACCAGGGACCCCTCAGGCAGCGCCACCCGGGTCAGCCCGCCGGGCAGCACCCACACCTGGTCGCCGTCGTTGACCGCGAACGGACGCAGGTCGACGTGGCGGGGCGAGAGCTTGTCGTCGATTTGGGTTGGCACCGTGGACAGTTGCATCACGGGCTGCGCGATCCAGCCGCGAGGGTCGTTGCGGATCTTCTTGCTGATCGCGGCCAGCTCCTTCTCGGACGCGTCGGGCCCGAACACGATGCCGTAGCCGCCGGAGCCCTCCACCGGCTTGACCACCAGTTCGTCGACCCGGTCAAGCACTTCCTCGCGTTCGTCGTCGAGCCAGCAGCGATAGGTATCGACATTGGCCAGCAGCGGCTTCTCACCCAGGTAGTACTCGATGATCGTCGGCACGTACGTGTACACCAGCTTGTCGTCGCCGACACCGTTGCCTACGGCGCTGGAGATGACGACATTGCCGGCACGAGCGGCGTTGAGCAGCCCCGCGACGCCGAGCACCGAGTCGGGCCGGAACTGCATCGGGTCCAGGAATGCGTCGTCGATGCGGCGGTAGATGACGTCGACCTGGCGTTCGCCTTCGGTGGTGCGCATGTAGACCGCGTTGTCGCGGCAAAACAGGTCGCGGCCCTCGACCAACTCCACGCCCATCTGCCGGGCCAACAGCGAGTGCTCGAAGTACGCGGAGTTGTAGACGCCCGGCGTCAGCACCACCACCGTGGGATCGGCGACGTTACTGGCCGAAGCGTTGCGCAGCGCCCGCAGCAGGTGCGAGGAATAGTCGCCTACCGCGCGCACCCGATGCGTCGCGAACAGGTTCGGGAACACTCGCGCCATCGTGCGGCGGTTCTCCATCACGTACGAGACGCCCGATGGTGAGCGCAGGTTGTCCTCGAGCACGCGGAAGTCACCTTTGGCGTCGCGGATCAGGTCGATACCGGCGACATGGATGCGCACGCCGTTGGGAGGCATGATGCCCGCGGCCTCGCGGTGGAAATGCTCACAGGACGTGACGAGTCGGCGCGGGATGACGCCGTCCCGCAGGATCTCCTGCTCGCCGTAGATGTCGTCGAGGTAGTGCTCCAGCGCTTTCACCCGCTGCGTGATGCCGCGCTCGAGCCGCGTCCACTCGGCCGCCGAGATCACTCGCGGGACGAGGTCCAGCGGGAATGGCCGCTCCTGGCCGGACAGCGAGAACGTGATGCCCTGGTCGATGAACGCACGGCCCAGCGCATCGGCGCGGGCCGCCAGCTCCGACGCGTCGGACGGAGCAAGCTCGGTGAAGATGCCTTTGTACGGTCCACGGACATTGCCGTCGGCGTCGAACATCTCGTCAAACGCTTCCGAATAGCGGCCCACGTTGGTGTAGCCGTCGAAGATGCCGTCGTACCGTTTGGCCGTCCGCCCGTTGGCGCGCGACGTCCGAGCGGTCTCATTGGGCAGGGTTCGAAGGCTCACCCATCACATGCTGCACCAATTGACGGGTTTCGGCAGGCCAGACGGCCTCGCTTTGGGAGATTCGGGGGCGCGCTGGTACCCTGAACAGTCGCTGCCCGCCGATAGGCGCGGCGCGGAGAGACTTTGAGCAATCCAACCTAGATTTCGAAGGAATTACCGCGTGGCCAACATCAAGTCGCAGGAAAAGCGCAATCGCACCAACGAGCGCCGCAGACTGCGCAACAAGTCGGTGAAGTCGTCGCTTCACACGGCGGTCCGCGGATTCCGGGAGGCCGTCGAGGCCGGCGACAAGGAGAAGGCCGCCGAGTTGCTGGCGTCCACCAGCCGCAAGCTGGACAAGGCCGTCAGCAAGGGCGTGATCCACAAGAATCAGGCGGCCAACCGCAAGTCGGGTCTGGCCACCGCGCTCAACAATCTCTGATCAGTCCGCCGCTAGTTCGGCTACTTTTCTGACCGCCGCCTCCAGCGCGTAGTCCGCGTCGGCAGCGGCTCCCTTAACGTCGGCGTTCAACGTCGCGACCAGTCGCATGGCCTCGGCGATCGAACCGCGTGACCATCGTCGCGCCTGTTTTTGCGCCTTCTGCACCCGCCACGGCGGCATCCCCAGTTCGGCGGCGAGCCGGTACGGATCCCCGGACAGTGGGCCGACCCTAGCGATGGTGTGTACGGCCTCGGCCAGCGCATCGGCCAGCACAACCTGCGGCTCACCGCTCATCATCGCCCAGCGCAGCGCCTCGGCGGCTCCGGCGACATCGCCGACGACGGCCTTGTCGGCGATGTCGAAGCCTTTCACCTCCGCCTTGCCGGAGTGGTAGCGGCGGACCGCGACCGCGTCGACGGCGCCGTCGGTGTCCGCCACCAACTGCGAACAGACAGCGGCCAATTCGCGAATGTCGGAGCCGACCGCGTCGAGTACCGCGGTGACGGTGTCGTCCCCGACCTTGACCTTCAACGCCCGGAACTCCTTGCGGACGAAGTCGGCGCGCTCGCTGGCCTTGGCGATCCGGGCGCATGGATGTACTTGCGCACCAAGCTTTTTCAATTGGTCGGCCAAGGCCTTGGCTCGGCCCCCGCCGGAGTGCACGACGACCAGCATGGTGCCCGGCGGCAGGTCGGCGGCGGCGTCGGCGATGAGCGCGGCCGCGTCCTTACCCGCTTCCCCGGCCGCCTCGAGAACGACGACGCGCTCGTCGGCGAACAGCGACGGGCTGAGCAGTTCGGCCAGCTCGCTGGTGCTCACCTCACCGGCGCGCAGCCGGTCCACCGGGACGTCGTCGGTGCCTGCTTGCTTGCGCGCCTGCCGAAGGACGGCGCCGACAGCGCGCTCGACGAGCAGCTCTTCGTCACCAAGCACCAAGTGCAGGCCCGCGACCTCTTCGCTCACCTCACGATCGTGTCATGTCCGGCCGACAGTCCCGACACCGTCCACGCCAGTAGGCATAGTGCGGCGCAGCCCGTTCCGATGCGGACCCACCGCCACCGCCACGCCAGCACTGCGACGACCCCGACGGCGGCAACGCACACGACGCCGAGCAGTCCCGACGGCACACCGAGCGAAGCGCCCGGCACTCCGGCCGCCCACTGTGCGGCGTGCAGCAGCCACCACAGCTCCGGGCCGGTGAATCGGATCAGCAGTTGCGCGCCCGACGGCCACAGCGGACACAACGCCGCAGCCGCCGTCCCCACGACAGTGATCGGCGGTATCACGACGGCCACGGCGAGGTTGGCGACCACAGACACCACGCTGAACCGGCCCGATATGCCGGCAACCAGCGGCGCGGTGACCAGCTGCGCGGCCACCGCGACACTTACCGCATCAGCCATCGGTTTCGGCCATCCGCGTCCGACGAGGCGTCGCGACCACACCGGTGCGATCACGACAAGCGCCGCCGTCGCCGAAACCGACAGCGCGAATCCGACGTCGACGGCCAGTTCGGGCGCGGCGATCATCAGCATCAGCACGCACGCCGACAACACGGGGATCGCCTGCCTGCGCCGGTGCGACAACACCGCCAACAGCGTGATGCCGCCCATGACGGCCGCCCGCAGCACACTCGCCGACGGCTGCACGACAACGACGAACCCCACCAGCGCCAGCGCGGCCAGAACGACGGCCACCCTCGGCCCGACCAGCGCCACGGTCATCAACACGGCACCGCAGACGATCGTGACGTTGGCGCCCGACACCGCGGTCAAGTGGGTCAACCCGGCGACTCGGAACTCCTCGGTGGTCTGCGCGGTCAGCGTCGATGTATCGCCGAGTACCAGCGCCGGCAGCATTGCCGCTTGATCCGCCGGCAGCGCGACGCGTGCCGCATCGGCGAAGGCGGCGCGGATGTCTTGCGCGA
>DASRJA010000471.1:0-4182 GCA_035649695.1 Mycobacterium sp.
AGTCCACCGGCATCTTCACCAACGCCGCCAAGGCCAAGGGCCACCTCGACGCTGGCGCCAAGAAGGTCATCATTTCCGCGCCTGCCACCGACGAGGACATCACGATCGTGCTCGGCGTCAACGACGACAAGTACGACGGCAGCCAGAACATCATCTCCAACGCGTCGTGCACCACGAACTGCCTCGGCCCGCTGGCCAAGGTGCTCAACGACGAGTTCGGCATCGTCAAGGGTTTGATGACGACGATCCACGCGTACACGCAGGACCAGAACCTGCAGGACGGCCCGCACAAGGACCTGCGCCGCGCCCGCGCCGCCGCGATCAACATCGTGCCGACCTCGACCGGCGCCGCAAAGGCCATCGGCCTGGTGCTGCCCGAGTTGAAGGGCAAGCTCGACGGCTACGCCCTGCGGGTGCCGATCCCGACGGGTTCGTGCACCGACCTGACCGCTGAGCTGTCCAAGTCGGCCACCGCCGACGAGATCAACGCCGCGTTCAAGGCGGCCGCCGACGGTCCGCTCAAGGGCATCCTCAAGTACTACGACGCGCCGATCGTGTCGAGCGACATAGTCACCGACCCGCACAGCTCGCTCTACGACGCGGGCCTGACGAAGGTCATCGACAACCAGGCCAAGGTCGTCTCCTGGTACGACAACGAGTGGGGCTACTCCAACCGCCTCGTCGACCTGGTCGCGCTGGTCGGCAAGTCGCTCTAACCAATGGCCGTCAAGACACTCGACGACCTACTCGCAGAAGGGGTTTCGGGCCGGGGCGTGTTGGTGCGCTCCGACCTGAACGTCCCGCTCGACGACAACCGCAACATCACCGACCCGGGCCGCATCATCGCGTCGGTGCCGACGCTGCAGGCGCTGGCCGACGCTGGCGCCAAGGTCGTCGTCACCGCGCACCTCGGTCGGCCGAAGGGCGGTCCTGATCCGCAGTTCTCGCTAGCGCCCGTCGCAAAGGCGTTGGGGGATAAGCTCGGCCGTCACGTCCAGCTCGCCGGTGACGTCGTCGGAACCGACGCGCTGGCCCGTGCCGAAGGCATGACCGACGGCGACATCCTGCTGCTGGAGAACATCCGGTTCGATCCGCGCGAGACGAGCAAGGACGACGCCGAACGGCTGGCGCTGGCCAAGCAGCTGGTCGAATTGGTAGGCGACGACGGCGCTTTCGTCTCCGACGGCTTCGGGGTGGTGCACCGCAAGCAGGCGTCGGTCTACGACGTTGCGACGCTGCTGCCGCACTTTGCCGGCCAGCTGGTGGCCGCCGAGATCAAAGTGCTCGAGCAGTTGACCAGCTCGACCGAGCGACCGTATGCGGTGGTGCTCGGCGGCTCGAAGGTGTCGGACAAGCTGGCGGTAATCGAGAACCTGGCGACCAAGGCCGACAGCCTCGTCATCGGCGGCGGCATGTGCTTCACATTCCTTGCTTCACAAGGTGTTCCGGTGGGCAAGTCGCTGCTCGAAGAGGGCATGATCGATACCTGCCGCAAGCTGCTCGAGGATTACGGCGACGTGATCCATGTGCCGGTGGACATCGTCGTCGCCGACGAGTTCAAGGCCGATTCGCCGGCGGAAACCGTTGCAGCCGACCGTATTCCGGAAGACAAGATGGGTCTGGACGTCGGCCCCGGTTCGGTCGAGCGGTTTACCACGCTGCTGTCCAACGCCAAGACGATCTTCTGGAACGGCCCGATGGGCGTTTTCGAGTTCCCCGCCTTCGCGGCGGGCACCAAGGGCGTCGCCGAGGCGATCATCGCCGCGACCGCCAAGGGCGCATTCAGCGTCGTCGGCGGCGGCGATTCGGCCGCGGCGGTGCGCCAACTCGGCCTGCCCGAGGACGGCTTCTCCCACATTTCCACCGGCGGCGGGGCCTCGCTGGAATACCTTGAGGGCAAGACACTGCCTGGCATCGAAGTTCTGAGCGATTAGGAGATCCCGTGAGCCGTAAGCCGCTGATCGCCGGCAACTGGAAGATGAACCTCAACCACTTCGAGGCGATCGCGCTGGTCCAGAAGATCGCGTTCTCGCTGCCGGACAAGTACTTCGACAAGGTCGACGTCGCCGTGCTGCCGCCCTTCACCGACCTGCGCAGCGTGCAGACCCTGGTCGACGGCGACAAGCTGCGGCTCACCTATGGCGCCCAGGATTTGTCGCAGCACGAATCCGGTGCCTACACGGGCGACATCAGCGGTGCCTTCCTGGCCAAGCTGGGCTGCACGTACGTCGTCGTCGGCCACTCGGAGCGGCGCACCTACCACGAGGAGGACGACGCGCTCGTCGCCGCCAAGTCGGCGGCCGCGTTCAAGCACGGCCTGACCCCGATCATCTGCATCGGTGAGCAACTCGAGGTGCGTGAGGCGGGCAATCACGTCGAACACAACGTGGAGATGCTCCGGGGCTCGCTGGCTGGGCTGTCGGCCGACCAGATCGGCAACGCGGTGATCGCCTACGAGCCGGTGTGGGCCATCGGCACGGGCCGGGTGGCAAGCGCGGCCGACGCACAAGAGGTCTGCAAGGCCATCCGCGACGATCTGGGCAAGTTGGCGTCACCGGAGCTCGCCGCAGGCGTCCGCGTGCTGTACGGCGGCTCGGTCAACGCCAAGAACGTCGGCGAAATCGTCGCCCAGGAAGACGTGGACGGCGCGCTGGTCGGCGGCGCGTCACTGGACGGGGAGCAGTTCGCCACGCTGTCGGCCATCGCGGCCGGCGGGCCCCTGCCCTGACCACGGCGGATCATTAGGTAGTCTGGCGGCCATGGAATTGGCCCTGCAGATCATCCTGGTCGTGACCAGTGTGCTGGTCGTGCTCCTGGTGCTGCTGCATCGCGCCAAGGGCGGCGGCCTGTCCACGCTGTTCGGCGGCGGCGTTCAGTCCAGCCTGTCGGGGTCGACCGTGGTGGAAAAGAACCTTGACCGCCTGACGCTGTTCGTTACCGGTATCTGGCTGGTTTCGATCGTCGGCGTCGCGCTGCAGATCAAGTACAGCTAGAGGATTCCGCTGACGCCGGGCAGGTTCCCGAGCAGCGGCAGATTGCTCAAAAGCCCGTCGCTGCCCAGCGGGTCGTCGTCGCATACCTGGGAATCCCCTGGCACGTTGATGACTTTCCCCTGATTGCCGATTGTGACGGTGTTCATCGGGCAGACCGGCTCGGCGGCTGCGGTGGCCGGGTAGCCGAGTGCGACTGCCATCGCGGCGGCGAAGAGCGCTGCGGGTATAACTCGACGCTTCATGAGGCCCCCTAGGTTTTGTTTGCTAGTCACCAGCATGCGCTTCGCCAGCAGGACAGGGCAAGAGCCCGCGCCGATACTTGGGGGCATGGCAGACGATGTCACCCTGGCACCGATCGGTTCGGTGCGCCGCACCCAGGTGGGTCGCGAGGCGACCGAGCCGATGCGGGAAGACATCCGGCTGCTCGGCACCATCCTGGGCGACACCGTCCGCGACCAGAATGGCGAGGAGGTGTTCGACCTCGTCGAACGGGCCCGCGTCGAGTCGTTTCGGGTGCGACGCTCCGAGATCGATCGCGCCGAGCTGGCGCGCATGTTCGACGGCATCGATATCCATCGGGCCATTCCCGTCATCCGGGCGTTCTCTCACTTCGCGCTGCTCGCCAACGTCGCCGAGGACATCCATCGCGAACGTCGACGGGCCGTGCATGTCGCAGCAGGCGAGCCGCCACAGAACAGCAGCCTGGCCGCTACATATCTGAAACTCGACTCCGCCGAACTGGATTCGGCAACGGTCGCCGATACCCTGGCCGGTGCGCTGGTGTCGCCGGTCATCACTGCGCATCCCACCGAGACGCGTCGGCGCACGGTATTCGACACCCAACACCGGATCACCGAACTGATGCGGCTGCGACTGCACGGGCACAGCCAGACCGAAGACGGCCGCGACATCAGCATCGAGCTGCGCCGCCACATCCTCACGTTGTGGCAGACCGCGCTGATCCGGTTGTCGCGGTTGAAGATTCAGGACGAGATCGAAACCGGCCTGCGTTACTACCAGGCCGCGCTCTTCGAAGTCATCCCACAGGTCAACGCGGAAGTGCGCGCCGCGCTGCAGGCCCGCTGGCCCGATGCGCATGTCCTCGACGAGCCGATGCTGCGGCCCGGTTCGTGGATCGGCGGAGACCGTGACGGCAATCCCAACGTCACCGCCGACGTCGTTCGGCTCG
>DASRJA010000472.1:0-2333 GCA_035649695.1 Mycobacterium sp.
CCAGAGACCTAGGGCACTTCAACGTCACCCGAGGCCCAGCAAAGTGGTCGCGCCCACCGTTTTGTCCGATGGGCCTTAGAACAGTAATGACCCTCCCGTCGTGGAGCGCGGTCCTGCAGACGGGTGTGACTCCCTTGCTGCGCAACACCTTTCATCGATGACGTCGGAATCGGTCATCGGCACGTTGATGATGCAGGCGATCGCAGGAGCCCAGTCGTCATCGTCTGAAGCCTCGATGACGAAGCGCCCTGTGGCCGCTCGGGTCCGGCTAACGGCCGCGAGTCCACCGCCGATGAAAATGTGCCCGCGCCCGGGCCGCCCTCGTCGGCTAGCCGCCCTGCGGCGCGGGTGCAGGTCCGGCCGGCGGACTGCCTTCGGCCGGCGGCGCCTGAGCGGGCGCGGTCGGTGGCGCGAGGATGAACGGCACCGTCGCGGATCTCAGATTGCCTAGTTGCACGACGAGGTTGTACGTGCCTGGCCCGATCGGTTGTCGCGGCAGCGGGCACTGCGGGGCAGAACCCATGCCCGTCCAGGTCACCTCCGTCGTCACCTGCTCGCCTGGCTGGAACGTCTTGACCAATGTCTCGTTCGACGGGGCGCAGTCGAGGTTCGACCACAGCCGGGTGTTGTCCAGCGAGTAGACGTAGGCGGCGAGCACCGCCGCGCCGACGTCACGCTGGCATGCGACGAGACCGATGTTGGTCACGACCATGGTGAACTTCGGCTGCTCGCCGACGACGTACTGTGGCTGGTTGGTGATGCCCTTGACCGCAAGCGTGGAGTCGGGGCAGTCGTCACCCTCCTTGAGCACCGGCGGCGGCGAGACGGCCGCGGTCGGGGTGGGCGTCGGCGCCGGGGCCTGCTGAGCGGGCGGCATCACCGGGGTCTTGACCTCGGGGTTTTCCCCGGGCAGCGGGGTGGGCGCGGCGGCCTGCGTGGGGTTGGGCTTGTCGGCGGCCTTCTTCTCGGTGCCCGTGCTGTTCATCACGACCATCACAACCACCGCGGCGATGACGCCGACGACGAGGACCGCTATGCCCAGCGCGAGTGCCCTGCGTCGCCAGTAGATCTGCGACGGTAGCGGGCCATGCGGTTCTAGATCCAGCACAAGCTCACGGTAAGGGCAGGTCACGCCGCCTCGTCCGAGGTGGCTCGGCGTGTCGCCGGTCAGCCTTCGCCGATATCGCCCAGATGATCGCGCAACACCACCCGGCCGTCGGCCAGTTGGTAGGTGACCCCGACGATCGCCAGCGAGCCGTCGCCGATGCGCTTGGCGATGGCCGTGGAGCGATTGCACAGCTGGGCACCGGTCTCCGTGACGTGCCTGGCCTCGAACTCGTCGACCCTGGTCAACCCGTCGCGGCGGCCCAGCAGGATCGACGGCGTCACGCGTTCGACCACATCGCGCACGTAGCCGCCGGGCACCGCGCCGTCGTCCAGCGCGGCCAGCGTCGCCTTCACCGCGCCGCAGCTGTCGTGGCCCAGCACCACGATCAGCGGGACGTTGAGCACCGTCACCGCGTATTCGACCGAACCCAGAACGGCGGAGTCGATGACGTGGCCCGCGGTACGCACCACGAACATGTCGCCCAAGCCCGCGTCGAAGATGATCTCGGCGGCCACCCGACTATCGGCGCAGCCGAACACCACCGCGGTGGGCTTCTGCGCCTCGGCGAGGCTGGCCCGATGCTCGATGCTTTGGCTGGGATGTTCGGGCTTGCCCGCAACGAAGCGCTCGTTACCCTCCTTGAGTGCTTTCCACGCGGTCACCGGATTCGTGTTGGGCATGGCCGACATTGTGCAGGAATATCAGGCTGTGATCGATTCACGTGAGTTATCACGGTGGTACGAGCACGCCCAGCGTGACCTGCCGTGGCGTCGACCCGGCGTGACAGCGTGGCAGATTCTTGTGAGCGAGTTCATGCTTCAGCAGACGCCGGTGGCACGCGTCGAACCGATCTGGCTGGCGTGGGTGGCCCGCTGGCCGACACCGTCCGCGACCGCCGCCGCCAGCGCTGCGGATGTGCTGCGGGCCTGGGGCAAGCTCGGGTATCCGCGCCGGGCCAAGCGGCTGCATGAATGCGCGACGGTGATTGCCGAGCTGTTCGACGATGTGGTGCCGTCGGATGTCGAGACGTTGTTGACGCTGCCTGGCGTCGGCGCCTACACCGCCCGGGCAATCGCCTGCTTCGCCTACCAGCAGCCGGTGCCCGTCGTCGACACGAACGTGCGGCGAGTGGTGGCGCGGGCCGTGCACGGCAGGGCCGACGCGGCAACGTCATCACCGCGCGACCTCGACGACGTCGCCGCGTTGTTGCCCAATGATGCTGGGG
>DASRJA010000473.1:0-3563 GCA_035649695.1 Mycobacterium sp.
GAGCCACCCGAGCCGGAACCACCCGAACCTGATCCACCCGAGCCCCCGCCGGATCCCGGCCACTGCCACGGCGGCGGGTTCTGATGTGTCGGCGGATCGTCCGGCGGGTCTTGCTGCGGCGGCTGCTGCGGCTGCGGCTGCTGCCACGGCGGTGTCCACGGCGGTTGCCACGGCCTGGGCCGCGGGATGTAGACCGGCGGCGGCAGATACGGGTTGTACACCGGCGGGTTGTACACCGGCGCCGGGATATATGGAACCGGCGCTGGCGCCACCGGAATCGGAGCGGGCGGCGGCGCCGCGGGAGGCAGCGGTGGCGCTTCGGGTACAGGCGCGGGTGCCTGCGGGGCGGGCGCCTGCTCGACGAAGACCTGACGCGGCGCCTGCTTGGGCGCGGGCGCTTCCTGCACAGCGACGGGCACCGGCGGTTTGATGGTCTCCGCGGGTGGCGGCGGTGCGACGGGCTGCTGCGCTTCCTGCACCGGCGCGGGCGCAGGTGCCACGGTGCTCGGCACGATCGCGCTCTCGCCAGGGGCCGGCCGCTGGTCGACCGTCGGGCGAATGCTGACAGCAAGCGAAATCACAAGCGCGACAACACCAACCACGAAGATCGACGTCAGTGCACTGCCGACGAGCAGAAACGGCTTGCGGCCTTCCTCGGCGGCAATCGGTTCGAGATCCGTCTGCGCGGCGTAATCCTCACCGCTGACCGGAGCCAGCTGCGTTTCCGCGGCGGCAAGGCCGACGTATGCGTTACCGGCGGTGGTGCCGTCGGGGTCCTGGGAGTAGGCCAGCCCGACTGTGGTGGCCTCGAACGTGGGGGCGTTGGCGGATGCCAGCGCGGCGCCGCGGGCCAGCGCGAGTTCGGGTTCGTCGGGTGCACTGACCGGCAGGCTGACGAGGGTCGCCAGGTGGGCCTTCACCGAAGTGACGTCGACTCCCGAGCCGACGACGAACATGCCCTGCGGCGGCGAATCCTGGGCGTCGACGGCAGCGGCCATCTCGGTCAGGACGGCCATCGCGTCGTCACTGTGCAGGGACTGGCTCAACACCTTGACGACGGAGCCGTCGTCGGTCTGCACCACCGACAGCGTCGCGGTGTCCCGGTCGATGAACAACAACGCCGTGGTGGCGTACCCAACGGCCCGGCCTGCGGCCTGAGCCAGCGCACCGGCGGCATGGCCGTCGGACACCAACATCACGTCGTCGACGCCGCGCGCGGACAGCGCGTCACGGAGCGTCGACGCCTCGGCGTGGTCGCTCCACGTGACGCCGATCGACTTCAAGTGGTGGCCGCCCGCGGCGGCGCTTTCCTTGGTGCCAAGAATGGCCTCGACGACCTGCTCGGCCGCGTTCGAAGACGTTGCTGAGCCCTCGTTGGCGGCGACCTCGAAGAGGTCGTGGTCGACGATCGACCCGTCTGCTTTCTCGCCCTCGACCAGCACCATGCGGACCGTCGTAGGTGTCATCGAGACCCCTAATACGATGTCCACTGACCCTCCAAAGTGTTTGCTACGCTATCTAGATCTCTCTATAGGCCTCAGGTCACAGGAGCCGACGACCCGATATTTCATCGCCCCGGACAGCATGGCCGTTACATTCGACGGCGTTAGCTGACAACAGTCGCCGGCACCGGTATCAAAAACCCTACTCGGCTTAACGACAACCGGCGCCGGACGGTTCACATTCCCTTACGCCGCCGAACGATTCACGCTTCTTCGGCCTTCTCCGGTCGCGGCGCGGGGGCGCTGAGGTCACCGAGCGACATCGGCCGGCGCGACGGCTGATGCCCGTGCACCGCCTCTGCGTACGCGGTCTCCGCGTGCTGCGTGAAGTCGACACCGGTCGTCTCGTCCTCGGCGCTGATCCGGAAGCCCATCAACCGGTCGATCACCTTGGCCAACACATAGGAGACAACGAACGCGTACGCGCCGACGACCACTGCTCCGAGCGCCTGCTTGCCGAGCTGGGTGAGTCCGCCGCCGTAGAACAGGCCGTTGGCGCCGCCGGTCATCACCTCGGTGGCGAGGAATCCGATCAACAGCACGCCGACGACGCCGCCGACGAAGTGCACACCGACCACGTCGAGTGAGTCGTCGTAGCCGAAACGGAATTTCGCCCCGACGGCGAATGAGCAGACGATGCCCGCCGCCAGCCCGACAACCGCGGCGCCGAGGGTGTTCACGGTCCCGCAGGACGGGGTGATGGCGACCAGGCCGGCGATCACACCGGAGGCGGCGCCGAACGTCGTCGGCCTGCCGTCGCGAATCTGCTCGACGGTGATCCACCCCAGCATGCCGAGGCAACCGGCCACCAACGTGTTCAAGAAGACCGCCGACGCCAACCCGTTGGCGGCCAACGCGGAACCGGCGTTGAAGCCGAACCAGCCGAACCACAGCAGACCGCAGCCAAGCAAGACGAACGGCAGGTTGTGCGGGCGCATGGCGTCCGTTTTGAAGCCGATCCGGGGACCGAGCACCAGAGCCAGCGCGAGGGCCGACATGCCGGAGACGATTTCGACGACCAGGCCGCCCGCGTAGTCCAGCGCGCCTAGCTCGAACAGCCAGCCGCCCGGCGCCCAGACCCAGTGGGCCACCACCGCGTAGACAGCGACCGTCCACAGCGGGACGAACACCATCCAGGCCGCGAACTTGGCGCGGTCGGCGATCGCACCGCTGACCAACGCGGCGGTGACGATCGCGAAGCCCAATTGGAAAGTGGCGAACAACAATTCGGGCACCGGCCCGCGGGCGGTGTCGGGATTGATGCCAAGCATCCCGATGTGTTTGAGGCTGCCGACGACTCCGCCCGCGCTGTCGTCGGAGAACGCGATGGTGTAGCCGACCAGCAGCCACGCCACGGTCACCAGCGGGATCGAGATGAAGCTCATCATGATCATGTTGAGCACGCCGGTGGTGCGGACCATGCCGCCGTAGAAGATGGCGAGGCCCGGGGTCATCAGCAGGACGAGTGCGGTGCTGGCGAGCAGCCATGCGGTGGCGGCAGGATCGATCTCTGGCATTCGGGCCCCCTAACGGTCCCGAAGAGCATAAGTGCCGCGTTTCGGCCGAGTTACCGAAACCTCACGGTCCCGTTTGTCGGCGAGTGGCCACTTGTCGCACGCAAATTCCGTTGAAGCGTGTCATAACTGGCCTGTCAGCCGGACTTGATGAAGTTCTGATACGAGCGCGATGGGGTCGGGCCACGCTGGCCCTGGTACTTGGAGCCGGCCTGCGCACTGCCGTAGGGGTGCTCGGCGGGGCTGGTCAGGCGGAGCAGGCACAGCTGGCCGATCTTCATCCCGGGCCACAGCGTGATCGGCAGGTTGGCGACATTGGACAGCTCAAGGGTGATGTGGCCGGAGAAACCGGGGTCGATGAAGCCGGCGGTGGAATGGGTCAGCAGGCCGAGCCGGCCGAGCGACGACTTGCCTTCAAGCCGGCCGGCGAGATCGTCGGGCAGAGTGCACAACTCGAGCGTTGAGCCGAGCACGAACTCGCCGGGATGCAGCACGAACGGCTCGCCCGGGTCCGGCTGCACGAGGCTGGTGAGCTCGTCCTGCTGGA
>DASRJA010000474.1:0-4559 GCA_035649695.1 Mycobacterium sp.
GACCGCGTGGAATGAGCGGATCGCGCAGTCCCTGCCGCTCATCCCTGTTCCGGCCTGATCACACATGTGACCAGCGGTACTCGACGCGGCCTTCCTTTTTGGTCTGTCCATTAGTATGATTCAAGCAATAAGTTCCCGTTATTGGAGCGGAGATCAATGTGGACTTCGAGTTGAACGAGGATCAGCAGACGATCCGCGCGGCCGTCACCGAACTGGCTGGCAAGTTCGACGACCACTATTGGATGACCAAGGATCAGCGGCACGAATTCCCGACGGAGTTCTATGACGCCTTCGCCGAAGGTGGTTGGCTCGGCATCACCACCCCGGAGGAATACGGCGGCCACGGCTTCGGCATCACCGAGGCATCGCTTCTTCTGGAGGAAGTCGCGGCCAGCGGCGCCGGGATGAACGGCGCCAGCTCAATGCACATGTCGATCTTCGGCATGCATCCGGTCATCGTGCACGGCTCCAAGGAACTCAAGGCCCGCACGCTGCCGCGCATCGTGACCGGTGAGCTACATGTCTGTTTCGGCGTCACCGAGCCGGGCGCGGGTCTGGACACCACGAAGATCACCACGTTCGCGCGGCGCGACGGCGATCGCTACATCGTCAACGGGCGCAAGGTGTGGATCTCCAAAGCCGTTGAATCCGAGAAGATCCTCCTGCTGACCCGCACCACCAAATTCGAAGACGTCACTCGCAAGACCGATGGCCTGACGCTGTTCCTGACCGACCTCGATCGCAGCAAGGTCGACATCAAGCCGATCGCCAAGATGGGCCGAAATGCGGTGACCTCCAACGAGTTGTTCATCGACGGCCTCGAAGTCCCTGTCGAGGACCGCGTCGGCGAGGAAGGCCAGGGCTTCAAGTACATTCTCGACGGCCTGAACCCCGAGCGCTGCCTGATCGCCGCCGAGGCGCTCGGCATAGGGCGTGCCGCCCTTCGCGCGGCGGTCCGCTACGGCAACGAACGTGAGGTGTTCGGCAGGCCGATCGGAATGAACCAGGGGATCCAATTTCCGCTGGCGGACTCGTTGGCGCGCCTGGACGCCGCCGAACTCGTCCTGCGCAAGGCCACATGGCTCTACGACAACGGCAAATCCTGTGCACGCGAAGCCAATACGGCCAAGTACCTGTGCGCCGATGCGGCATTCGACGCTGCTGATCGCGCATTGCAGACGCACGGCGGCATGGGGTACTCGGAGGAGTACCACGTCGCCCGTTATTTCCGCGAGGCGAGGCTGACCCGGATCGCCCCGATCAGCCAGGAGATGATCCTCAACTATCTGGGGTCGCATGTGCTGGGCTTGCCGAGGAGCTACTGATGAACCAGGTGCGTGATGTCTTCCGGCTCGACGGGCGCTCAGCGCTCGTGACGGGTGCGGGCAGCGGCGTCGGTGAGGCGATCGCCAGGGCCTTCTCAACAGCCGGAGCCGCGGTGCTGGTGACCGACATCGATAAGGACGCCGCAGTGGCTGCCGCGGAATCAATCACCGCCGCAGGCGGTGTCGCGCAACCATTCGTACTCGACGTGCGCGATTCGGCGGCGGCGACGGAAGCATCGGCGGCAGCTGCCGAGCTTGGCGACGGGGCCCTGCACATCCTCGTCAACAACGCCGGAGCCATCGCGCCGGCCATGTTCGCGGACCTCTCGGAAGAGAAGTTCCGCCGCATCATCGACATTCACTTGGTGGGCAGCTTCGTCTGCAGCCAGGCGGCACTGGGTCACCTGCCCACCGATGGCACCGGACGCATCATCAACGTCACATCCGCCGCGGGTCTCACCGGGACCATCGGGCAGGCCAACTATGGAGCCGCGAAGGCCGGCATCGTCGGCCTGACCAAGTCCCTTGCCCGCGAGCTTGCGCGCCAATCCATAACCGTCAACGCCGTCGCTCCGTTGGCCGCCACGGCGATGACCGAGAACATTCGCAGCAACGAAAAGCTGGCCGCCAAGACCCTGGCACGAATCCCCCTGGGGCGCTGGGCCTTCCCAGACGAGATCGCCCCGACTTTCGTCTTCCTGGCCTCAGATGCCGCGTCGTACATCACCGGACAGGTGCTGCCCGTCGACGGCGGAACGGTGATCTGATGGCGCATAACGTGACCGGACCCTTCGCCTCGACCGGCCGCGAAGTCTATATCGCCGAGGCCGTCCGCACCCCGACCGGCAAGTCCCATCCGGAGCGCGGCTGGTATCGCGACATTCACCCGAACGCGATGCTGGCCGCCTGCTACACGGAGCTGGCCGCGCGCAGCGGGATCGAGCCGGCGCTCGTCGAGGATCTAGTTATCGGTTGCACCGCGCCGTTCGGCGAACAATCACGCAACATCGCACGCAACGCCTGGCTGCAGGCCGGTTATCCCCCCGAGGTCCCTGCCACCACGCTGGACCGTCGCTGCGGATCGGCACAGACCGCAGTAACAATGGGCGCCGCCCTGGTGGCCTCGGGCACACACGACGTCGTGATCGCCGGCGGCGTCGAGCACATGGGCCACGTCCCTATCGACTCGCCCGGCAAGGTCTCCGACCTGTACGGCGACCCGTGGCCGGCGGAGCTGCATGACCGCTACGCCTTTGTGCACCAAGGCGAGAGCGCCGAGCTGATCGCGGACCGCTGGCAGCTTGGCCGCGACGAGATGGATGCCTTCGCCGCGCGGTCACATCAAAATGCCGCCAAGGCGATCGCCGACGGCCGATTCGTCGGCGAGATGGTCCCGATGACGCTCGACGGCCAGCTCCGGCAGGCCGACCAATGCGTGCGGCCGGAAACCACCGCGGAGACGCTTGCCAATCTGAAGCCGGTGTTCCGCAAGGAGAACGGCCGAATCACTGCCGGCTCGTCGTCACCGATCAGTGATGGTGCGGCGGCGGTGCTGCTGTGCTCGGGAGAAGCCGCACACCGGCTCGGTCTCCGCGTACGTGCACGCATCGTCGACCAGACCACCGTCGGCGTGGACCCGATCATCATGCTGACAGGGCCCATTCCGGCGACCTGGAAGCTGTTGCAGCGCAATAACCTCGGCATCGATGACATCGACCTCTTCGAGGTCAATGAGGCGTTCTCCTCGGTGGTACTCGCGTGGCAACGTGAGCTGCTACCGGATGTTGACCGCGTCAACGTCAACGGTGGCGCGATCGCGCTGGGCCATGCCGTCGGTGCCACCGGCGCTAGGCTGATGGCCACGCTTGTCGCCGAACTCGACCGTCGCGAAGCCGATCTCGGCCTTGTCACGATGTGTTGCGGCGGCGGTTTGGGCACCGGCACCCTCATCCAGCGAGTACCGACGTGATCGACCTCGGCAAGTACATAACGGCGGGCGCCGGCGTGTGGTGGGGCCAAGCCGCCGCGGAGCCACGTCCACTCGTGGACGCACTGATCACGCAGAACCCGCGAATCGGCCCGATCCGGACGTTCACCGGCCTGAGTTGGAACGACCAGCTCGCTGTCACGATGCCCAGCCGGGTGTCGATGGTGTCCTACGGCGGCCTCGGCGAGCTTCGCGAGCTGAGCCGGTCCGGACGGCTGGAGGTGGTGCCGTGCCACTACTCGGCGCTCCCCCGAATGTTCGCCGAACGCCGACTCCCGTGCGACGTCGGCCTGGTGCAAGTGTCGGCACCGGACGAAAACGGGCGATGCTCGCTGGGTATCGGTGTCGACTACGTCGCAGATGCCCTGCGGCACACCCCGGTGCTCATCGCCGAGATCAACCAGAGGATGCCGGTCACCGTTGGCACGCCCCGGATTCCGCTCGATCGGTTCGCCGCGACCATCATCACCGACCGGCCCCTACCCGAAGACCCCACCCGTGCACCCGGGCTAACCGAGCAACGCATCGCCGCCCACGTCGCCGAGCTCGTCGACGACGGCGACACGGTGCAACTGGGCGTGGGCTCACTGGGCGCAGCCGTTCTCGACGCGCTGGCCGTACACGAGGACTTGGGCTTTCACACCGGCATGGTGACCGACGGATTGCTGCGGCTGGTCGACAAGGGCGTGGCCACCGGCAGCCGCAAGGAGATCGACCCCGGCCTGATTGTCGCAGGCACCGCGTTGGGTTCGGCTGAGCTCTATCAGCGGGTGCCCGAGCTGCCCGCGAAGTTCCTGCCGACCAGTTATACCCATAGCCCGCAAGTACTTTCGCAGCTGCGCTCGCTGGTGGCCGTGAACTTCGCCGTCGAGGTCGACCTCAGCGGTCAAGTCGGCGCTGAGGTCAGCCGCGGGGTCTATGTCGGCGCCGTCGGCGGTCAGGTCGACTTCGCGAGGGCCGCCGCGTTGACCGGCAAGCGGTCGATCATCGCGCTGCGGGCCACATCGGGTGGTCGGTCAACGATCAAAGTCGCACTCGACGGCGGCGCCGTCACCACTTCCCGGTCCGACGTCGACGCCGTGGTCACCGAATACGGCGTCGCGCACCTGCGCGGCTGCAGCATCCGCGAGAGGGCCGAACGGATGATCGCGATCGCCGCGCCGGAGTTCCGCGACCAGCTCGATCAGGAGAGGACCAACCTGTGACCCTGCCCAGTCACGTCGAGATACGCGAAGTCGGGCCGCGCG
>DASRJA010000475.1:0-5150 GCA_035649695.1 Mycobacterium sp.
CACATCTGCGAGGACGAGGTGGTGCTGGAACGCGTGGACCAGAACGGCGTGCCGGTGGGTCCCGATGAGCCCGCAGTGCGGACGCTCGCCACCGGGCTGGCCAATCGGACGTTCCCATTCATCCGTTATGACCTCGGCGACGAGGTGACGTTGCTACCGGATCCGTGCGAGTGCGGGAGCGCCTTCGCGCGTGTGGCAGACATCGGCGGGCGACGCGACGACGATTTCCGCTATGGCTCAATTACGGTGCCCGCCATCACTTTCCGTCATGTACTCGGCACCGACCCACACATCTCGGAATACCAAGTCACGCAGACCTCCACGGGCGCCGACATTCTCACGGTCGGACGTCCTGACGCCGACTCGCTCACGACATCGGTGGTCGCCGCGTTGCGCCGCTGCGGCCTGCCGAACCCGACGGTAAGGATCAGCGTCGTCGACCGCATCGCGCGTAACCAAGCGAGCGGCAAGCTCAAGCGCTTCATCGCCTTGTAGACAATCGGGATTAAAAAGACATCACGAATTAACCGACCAGCGCTGATCATGAGATATGGTGTGGCTCACAACGGCGACAACGTGTGAGCTGGAGCACAGAGGAGGCGCCCGTGGTCGGCGCAAAGCGTGTGCCTGGGTCCGAGACGACGCCTCCCGGTGCCGGCGGGTCGCTCGACGGCATCCGGTGGATGAAGGGCTTGCTCCTGGCGGTCATCGCGATATGCGCGCTCGCCGGCATCGTGAGCACCGCTTCGATGGGGCAGACGCAGGCGGCGCTGGCCATCGGCATCATCGCGCTGGCGTTCTTCTCCCGGGTCGGGTGCTGATCGTCGATCGGTCGTTTTGACGGAGGCCGCGGCTAGCCTGGCGGAATGGCCCTCTCCAAAGAAGAACGCGAACAATTTCTGGCCGAGCCGCATATCGCGGCGCTATCGGTGAGCGCAGGTGACAAGCGCGGACCACTGACGGTGCCGATCTGGTACCAGTACAGCCCCGGCGGCGAACCGTGGGTGATCACCGGCACCGGCTCACGCAAGCACCGCCTCATCGAGACGCAGGGTGAATTCACGCTGATGGCTGAGCGGCTCGAGCCGACGGTGCGCTATGTCACGGTCGACGGTCCGGTGAGCCGCATCGAGGACGGCACCGACGAGCATCTCGTGGAAATGACCAAGCGCTACCTCCCGCCGGACAAGGTCGACGCCTATCTGGAGTTCGCCCGTCGCGAGCACTTCCCGATGGTGGCCATCTGGTTGAAGCCCCAGCACTGGTTGTCTGCCGACCTGGGCTCTATCTGATGGCGTCGCGCCAACTTCTGTTCAAGACCTTCTATCGACTGGGCTTCGTGCCATGGGATGGCCATCCCCTGGCGCAGAGCCTGCGCGACCTGGTCGAAGGCGGCGGGGCGTTGACGCCCGGCACCGCGTTGGATCTCGGCTGCGGCACCGGTGATAACTCCATTTACCTGGCTAAACATGGCTGGCAGGTGACAGGTGTGGACTTCGTCGCGAAGGCGGTCGAGAAGGCCCGCGCCAAGGCCGAGGCCAACAAGCTGACAGTGAACTTCGCCCGAGCGGACGTGACACGGCTGTCCTCGGAGGGCGTCGGGACGAACTTCGGGCTGATCGTCGACAACGGCTGCCTGCACGGCATGAGCCCCGAGGATCGCAACGCCTACGTGCGTGAGGTCACCGCGGTCGCGGCGCCTGGCGCGCGGCTGCTGCTGGTCGAGTTCGTCACCGGCGGCTCGTATGGCGTACCGGGCATCGATCCCGACGAAGTGAAGACGCGCTTCGCCGCGGACTGGGCGCTGCTGTCATCGGGTGACGAACCGGCGTTGGATCACAACGGCAAGAACCCGGCGCGCCACTACCTTTTTCAGCGAGCTTCGTAGAGCGCGGCGACCTCGGGCAGACTCACCTTCAGCGCGGGGTTGCGCGGAAGTTCGTCGACGACGACGAAGGCGACCGGCACGTTGTAGACCGGCAGTGATTGGCGCACAAGTTCTTTGAGTTCGTCGTCGGAGGGAAGGACCACACCTCGGTTTACCTCGATCGCCGCGAACGGCACTTGGCCGAGGCGCTGGTCGGGCACGCCCACCACGCAGGCGTCGCGCACGGCAGGATGTGAAATGAGAACGCGCCGAACAGTTTCCGGCAGGATCTTGAAGCCACCGCGGTTGATCGCGCCGTCGGCTCTGCCGTGCAGAGTGACGAACCCGTCGGCGTCGACCGAGGCGATGTCGGTGGTACGGATCCAGTCGGCGCTGATCGGTGCCACCCTGGCCTCGAGCAGACCCTGCTCGCCGACGGGCATCTCGGTTCCAGTGGCCTGGTCGACGATGCGCACCTGAGTGTCGGGCAAGGGTCGGCCCACGCTGTTGCGTTTGGAATCGCCGAACTTGTCGATGTCGTCGGGCGTCCAGGCGCACAGTGACCCTGCGAATTCGGTTGCGCCGTAGGCCAACCGGACTGGGATGTCGAAATGCTTCTCGAATTCGTCGCGCGTCTCCGGATCGAGCGGACCCGAAGCGCTGATCAAGAATTCCAGCGACGCCAGGTGTTCCTTGGGCACGTCGGCGTCGAGCAGCATGCGGATGACGGCGGGCTGCACGCCGGAACGCTTGACGCCGTGGGTCTTTATCGCGTTGACGAACCCGTCGACGGTGAACCGCTCGAGCATGACGATGCGCCGCGCGTTGTAAACGCCGGCGACCAGCTGGCATACCCCGATACCGCCGAACTGCCAGTAGGCGAACTCCGGCGGGGCGCCGGGCGGGGCCTTCTCTCCGCTGGTCACGCTGAACACAGTGCGCTCCAGCACCGACGTCTTGATGTCCTGTCGCTTCGGCGGGCCGGTGGTGCCGCTGGTCAGAATCTGCAGGGCCACACCGGATTCGACGTCGGCGTGGTGGCGGCTGCTGTCCCGATGTTCCAGTCCGGCGACGGTCGTGACGCGCGGTGGGGTCAGCGAGATCGCCACGCCGGCGCTGCCGCCATGCTTCGCGGCCGCGATGACGGGGTCCGTCCAGTCCTGTGTCTCGGCGACAATGGCCGACAGGTTCAGCTTTTCGATGTCGCGGCCGATCGCTTCGGGCGACTGGAAGGAGTAGATCATCGAAACCGGGCGGCCGGCGGCGAGAAAGCCGATGATCGCCGCGGCATGCGGCAGCCGGTTGCGGACCACGAGACCGACTGGCTCGCCGGACGAGACGCCGGCTTCGTGAAGCGCTGCCTCGATCGCCACGCCGTATGCGGCCACCTCACGACCGGAGTACCACCGGCCCTCGAACTCGATGCATTCTTGAGCGCCATAGCTAGCCAGCCCTGCCGCGAAGGTTTCGGTAAAGCTTTCGGGCACGACTAGACGATAGCCAAAGTGGCCGCATCACGAAGATTGCACAGAGGGTCGTGGCGCGCCGCAATCCACAGCCCTGACTGCAATCTTCAGCTCCCCTTGCGACTCAGTCGTTGATGTGCGTCGGCGGGTCGGCGACAGCGAGATCCCAAGGGCGCAGGTCAGGACTCATCAATTCGCAGCGCTTGACGGGCACGAGGTAGGAGCTGGCGCCGCGAGGAATCAATTGGGGCGCTGCCACGCAACGTTGCCAGGTGCCGTCAGGCTGGACGGGTCCATCGCACTTGCTGAGAAAGGGTCCTCCGTATATGCAGCCAGCGGTGGCCGACGGCGCTGAGGCGATCAGCTCTGCGGCCATCAGCAGGGCGGTCAATCCTCCGACGAGGCAGCGCTTCATGGTTGTCTCCCGTCACATCGCCGCTGGGGCGTTCTCGGGCGCCCGGGGGTGGCAAATACCGTCGACAGCCCAGCCAGCAACCATGACGCTACCGCTTATGTAATTCGTTTTTGCTGACTTTGCGGTCGTGATCCGAAGCATTAGAACGAATATGAACCACCGAAGCGAACCCACGATTTCTTCGACACCGTTCAATGCCCGACATTGGATCGCAGCGGCGAGACCATCGGCCGCAACGACAGCGGTGGAGACGTGGCGGACTGGGTTGGGTGAAGGCCGCTGAGCAGGTGGTGGTACCGACTTTGTTAAGGACCTTTAGCTTCCGAGACCGAGGTCAGTCTGGGCCTCCCGGCTCTTACCTTGCAACGGTCGCTATTCCTCACGGTGTGAGGGCGTAAACCACGTTGCGGCTCAACGTATCTCCGTTTATTCGCGGGCGGTGGCCGGGGCGAGGCGGGCCACCCCGCGCAGGATCCACGGCGTGCGCCTGGCCATCGCGGCCACGGCGCGGTCCGAGCGGCGCATCGCGATGCGCGGGCCGGGGGTCGGCGTTGATACCAGTTGCGCCTCGGCCGATCCCGCCCGCGCGCCGTGGCGATCGACCGCCAGGAGTTGCCAGGTGCCTGGCACGCCACGCAGCTCGACGCTGCCGCGGTCCTCGAAGCCCGTGCCCGAGCCGACGACCAGGTCCCGCACGGTGCTCGAGACGAGGATTTCACCGGCGCCGGCACGGCCGAGGATGCGCGCCGCGATGTGTACGGCGATCCCGCCGATGTCGGCGTCCATCAGTTCGCACTCGCCGGTGTGGATGCCGGCGCGGATCTCGATGCCCAGCGTTTCTGCATCTGCGCGGAACGCCTCGGCGCAGCGGATGGCCTGCGTCGGGCCGTCGAACGTCATGAGGTGGCCGTCGCCGGTGCTCTTGACCACCGTGCCGCCGAATCGTTGCGCGAGTTCGGTGGTGATCTCACCGAATCGGTGCAGCACCGCGCGCCACCGTTCGTCGCCCGTCTCCGCGGCGTGTTGGGTCGACGCGACGATGTCGGTGAATAGCACGGAGCGCAGGGCGCGACGCGACTGCGCCGGCGCAGCATGGCTGCCGGTGAGGAACTCCTCGATCCCGGTCAAGACTTTGTCGGGCTCGGTCAAATAGGGCGGGTGGTCCACCCCCTCGACCTCCAGGTACCGCGCGCCGGAAATGTGGTCGGCGAGATAACGGCCGCCCTGCACCGGAACCGTAGGGTCCTCGCGGGCGTGGATGACCAGGGTTGGCGCGGTGATCGTCGGCAGGATCGGCCGCAGGTCGAGGCGAAACGACGCTTCGAGTGACGCGCGTGCCATGCCCGGGCTGGCGCACATGCGTTCAAACATGGCGAACTGGCGTAATCGAGCGGCCGCTGAT
>DASRJA010000476.1:0-4509 GCA_035649695.1 Mycobacterium sp.
AGTTCACGTTCACCGGCAGCTCCGCGGTGGGCAAGGAGATCGGCAAGCTGGCCGCCGAGAAACTCAAGCCGTGCACGCTTGAACTGGGCGGCAAGTCCGCGGCCATCATCCTCGAAGACGCCGACCTGGACTCCACGCTGCCGATGCTGGTGTTCTCCGGCCTGATGAACTGCGGGCAGGCCTGCGTGGGCCAGACCCGCATCCTGGCGCCGCGGTCGCGGTACGACGAGGTCGTCGAGAAGGTATCGGCGGCAGTCGCCGCGATGCAGGTCGGGCTGCCGGACGATCCCGCGTCGATGATCGGCCCGCTGATCTCGGAGAAGCAGCGGGAGCGCGTCGAGGGTTACATCAAGAAGGGCGTCGAGGAGGGGGCCCGGATCGTCACCGGCGGCGGCCGGCCCGAGGGGCTCGACGGCGGCTGGTTCGTGCAACCCACGGTGTTCGCCGACGTGACCAACTCGATGACCATCGCCCAGGAGGAGATCTTCGGCCCGGTGCTGGCGATCATCCCCTTCGACACTGAAGAGGACGCGATTCGCATCGCCAACGACTCGGTCTACGGCTTGGCGGGCAGCGTGTTCACCACCGACTTCCCCAAGGCCGTCGAGATCGCCAAGAAGATCCGCACCGGCACCTACGCGGTCAACATGTACGCGTTCGATCCCGGTGCGCCATTCGGCGGCTACAAGAATTCGGGCATCGGACGCGAGAACGGTCCGGAGGGCATCGAACAGTACTGCGAGGCCAAGAGCATCCTGCTGCCGTTCGGTTACACGCCGGAGGTCTAGCCGCGCGCGTGGATGAGAACGCTCTCATGCACGGTTCCCGTCGCACTCATTTCGCCACACCAAACTGAGGGTGTCAGCGAACCAAGAGCGTTGGGAGTACAGCGATGACACGCCATACCGCACGGAAGGCCCTCGTGGTGGCGGCCGCCGTCGCCGGTCTCATGATGGGCGGAGCGGGAACCGCCGCCGCGGACCATGGCGACGACGATTTCGGTTTCGATGATCACGGCCGTTTCGACGACGATGTGTTCTTCTTCGACCGGGGCGGGTTCAACTGCTTTGGCCCGTTCTGCTTCGTTGTCGACGACAGGCACGGCGGCCCCGGTCGCCACTAAGGCGCGGCGTCCAATCGGTAGCCCATGCCGCGAAGTGTGACGAAGCGCTCCGATCCCAGCTTGCGGCGCAGGTAGCGCACGTACACGTCGACGACGTTGGAGCCGGGGTCGTAGTCGTAACCCCAGACCTGGCTTAACAGCTGCTCACGTGAGAGCACCTGGCCTGCATGCCGAAGAAACGTTTCGGCGAGGGCGAACTCGCGAGCCGAGAGGTCAACCGTACGGCCACCGACCAATGCGCGGCGAGTGTGCAGGTCGAGTTGTAAACCACCGCATGACAATACAAAGTCACCGGCGGTGTGCGTCGGTGTGAGACGCAGCCGCACACGAGCCAACAGTTCTTCGAATCGAAACGGCTTGGCCATGTAGTCGTCAGCGCCGCCCTCCAGGCCGGCGACCGTGTCATGCACGCTGCTGCGCGCGGTGAGCACGAGGACGGGAACCCGATGGCCTTCTGCTCGCAGCCGGGCAAGCACCTCGAAGCCGTCCAATTCGGGCAGCCCGATGTCGAGGATCATCAGGTCGAAATCGCCGGTCGCCGCGTAGTTGTAGGCCGACCGACCATCCGCGACCACAGTCACCGCAAAGCCGTTGGCGGACAGCCCCTTTTCGATGAACGAGGCGATTCGCTGCTCGTCCTCGGCGATCAAGATGTGGGTCATCGCTCGCTCGAGCCAGGGACGAGAGGCACGACCACACTGAAGGTGGCGCCGCACCCTGGTGTGCTGTCGAGTAGAACCACACCGCCATGGGCGACGGCGATGGCGTCGACGATCGCCAAGCCCAGTCCGGCGCCATCGGAACGTCGACTGCCGGCGCCACCTCGGGCGAAGCGCTGGAAGATCCTGGGCCGGTCTTCGTCGCTGACGCCGGGGCCGGAGTCGGTGATCCAGAAACGCAGCCACCCGCCTTCGACGCGTGAGCCGAGGGCGATCCGGTCGCCGGAATCGGTGTACCTGCAGGCATTGTCGGCGAGGGCAACCAGCGCTTGGGTGATGCGCTGGGGGTCGAGGACTGCGAATATGTCGGCCACCGCCTCCACAGCGAAGTCACGGTCGCCGAGCAGAGCGATCTTGTCGAACGTATCGGTCGTCAGTGCTGCGACGTCGACGGCTTCGGGATGTAAGAAGGCCGGTTGTTCGGACTGAGCCAGCAAGAGCAGGTCGGAAACCATGCGGTTCATCCGATCCAGTTCGTCGTTCACCAGGCCCACCGTCGAGCTGACGTCGGCTGGGTCGGTGGGATCGAGCACATCCAGGTGCCCACGGATGATCGTGATTGGCGTGCGCAATTCGTGGCCGGCGTCGTCGACGAATCGACGCTGAGCTGAAATACCGTTCTCGATCCGATCGAGCATGCCGTTGACCGTGGCCACCAGGTCACCGAGTTCGTCGCCATCTCCGCCACGGCGCGGGATCCGTTGCGACAGGTCGGTTTCGGTGATGGTCCGTGCTGTGCTGGTGATATCCCGCAGCGGACGCAAGATCCGTCCCGCCACCAGCCACGCGGCACCGACCGCGCCCAACAAAGTCACCGCACCAACGATCAGCATGAGCCGGGCGGCGTCGTCTGCGTCACCGCGTTCGCTATCGGCCAGGTAGGCCGCGACGATCACTCCGCGTGCCGGATCCCCCGTCAGCGTCACCGGTACAGCGGCGTAAACGATTTCGCCGAGCTGAGGATGTCGATACGTGCCGCGAGCGGGCTCGGCGATCGACCCCACCCGCTGGGAGAAGTCGACGTCACCGGCCAATGTGGCACGGCCGTCGACCTGAGGCCTGCTCTGCACGCGGTACTGGCCGTCGACGAAGCCGAGGAATTTCTCGTTGGGCCTGGCAACGTTGTATGCGATCGCCTCCCGAATCACCTCGTCGACGCTTGCGAATGGCATTCCGGTTCTCGGGTTGACACCGGGCGCGGTCAGCTCGGCGAACTGCTCCATCTCGAAGCGCAACTCCTGCTGCATGCGGGCGTCTGTAGCGGCGATGAGCAACCTCCATGTCACGAAGGTGACCAGACCGAGCGCCGTGAAGACCAGTAACAGGACCCATCCGATGATTCGCGTGCGCGCCGCTGATGGACGCAGGCGGTCAGCCAGTCGGCGCCCGGTGGCGCCCGTTGTTGGCTCAGCCCGGACCGCTGTTGCTACCGCTGCGGTCTCCGCCACCGTGGCCCCCATCATCGCCGCCTCTGTCGTCTCCACCTCTATGGTGGCCCCCATCGTCGGTCGTCTCGATCGGATCGAAGGTTGCCGGTGGCGGTACGGGGACGTCGGTGCTAATCGAAGTCACGGTGGTCGGCGCCAATGTTCGGGTCGCCGGAAGTGGCGGCGGTGTCGCCGCAGGAGGCGGCGGGGTGGCGGGCGGCGTGCTGCTCGGTGCCTCGACGGTGATCGGCTGTAGCCGGCTGTCGTCATATTCCGGCCGCATGTTGATGCCGACGATTCCGATGACGCCGCCGACGATCAGCGCGCCGAGCAGAATCGTCAAGGGAAGCCGCATGCCATCGAGCGTCCTCACCTGCGATGGCTCCCCTGTGAGACCCACATGAGAACATTCTCATCAAACGGACGGCCGCGGTTACCCGCCTGACAGTTGAATCGCCACATCGTCGTCTAGAACGCGTCTTCGCGCAGGTCCATCACGGTGAGGTCGACGGCCTCGACGATCTTGCGTTCGGCGGTCAGCCGTGGCAATACGTTCTTCGCGAACAATTTTGCCACGGCGACCTTTCCGGCGTAGAAGTGGCGGTCGCGGTCGGAGACCTCGCTGTCGAGCGCGTCGAGCGCGGTCTCTGCGTGCTGCAGCAGTAGCCACCCGATCAACACGTCGCCGACCGCCAGCAGGAACCGAACCGACTCCAGCCCAAGGAGATACAGTTCGCGGGCGTTCTCCTGCGAGGACAGTTGATAGCCGGTCATGGCTGCTGCCATCGCCTGCAGGTCGGCCAGCGCAGTGGCGAGAAGCGTTCGTGCATTGGCTAATTCGGGCCTCGCGCTGTCGCTGCCGAGAAACGCCTGGATCTGACCGACCACGTGTTGCAGGGCCCTGCCTTGGTCGCGGGCGATCTTCCGGAAGAAGAAGTCCTGCGCCTGGATCGCTGTGGTGCCTTCGTAGAGCGAGTCGATCTTCGCGTCACGAATGTACTGCTCGATCGGATAGTCCTGCAGGAAGCCGGAACCGCCCAGCGTTTGCAGTGATTCGGTCAGGCACTGGTAGGCGCGTTCGGAGCCGACACCCTTCACGATCGGCAGCAGCAGATCGTTGACCCGGTCGGCCATTTCGGCGTCAGCGCCGGACACGATGTCGGCGACGACAACGTCCTGATGGGCAGCCGTGTAGAGGTACAGGGCCCGCAGCCCCTCGGCATATGCCTTCTGCGTGAGC
>DASRJA010000477.1:0-2921 GCA_035649695.1 Mycobacterium sp.
TGTGGAACGAGGCAGGCAAACTCGGCTTCATCGGGGTCAACCTGCCTGAGGAGTACGGTGGCGGCGGCGCGGGCATGTACGAGCTGTCTCTGGTGATGGAGGAGATGGCCGCTGCGGGCTCCGCGCTGCTGATGATGGTGGTGTCCCCCGCGATCAACGGCACGATCATCTCCAAGTTCGGCACCGAGGACCAGAAGAAGCGCTGGCTGCCCGGCATCGCCGACGGCTCGACCACGATGGCGTTCGCGATCACCGAACCCGACGCCGGATCGAACAGCCATCGCATCACCACGACCGCCCGCCGCGACGGCAGCGGCTGGATCCTCAAGGGCCAGAAGGTGTTCATCTCCGGCATCGACCAGGCGCAGGCCGTATTGATCGTCGGGCGCACCGAGGAACTGAAGACCGGCAACCTGCGGCCGGCGCTGTTCATCGTCCCGACCGACACCAAGGGCCTTTCGTGGACCAAGATCGAGATGGAACTGGTCAGCCCCGAGAGTCAGTTCCAGGTGTTCCTCGACGAGGTGCGGTTGCCGTCCGACGCGCTGGTCGGGTCGGAGGACGCCGCGATCGCGCAGCTGTTCGCAGGACTGAATCCAGAGCGGATCATGGGCGCGGCCAGCGCGGTGGGCATGGGCCGGTTCGCGATCAACAAGGCCGTCGACTACGTCAAGACGCGCCAGGTGTGGAAGACGCCGATCGGTGCGCATCAGGGACTATCGCATCCGTTGGCGCAGAACCACATTGAGGTCGAGCTGGCTAAGCTGATGATGCAGAAGGCGGCCACGCTCTACGACATGGGCGACGACGCCGGTGCCGCCGAGGCAGCGAACATGGCCAAGTACGCCGCGGGTGAGGCGTCGGTGCGCGCCGTCGACCAGGCGGTGCAGTCGCTGGGTGGCAACGGGCTCACCAAGGAGTACGGCATTGCCGCCGCCGTGACGGCATCGAAGCTGGCGCGCATCGCGCCGGTCAGCCGTGAGATGGTTCTCAACTTTGTGGCGCAGACCTCGCTCGGTCTGCCACGCTCATACTGATGGCCACACTCGTCCACTACACCGTCGAGGGCAGCGTCGCGCGGCTGACGCTCGATTCGCCGGATAACCGCAACGCGCTGTCCACTGCACTGGTCAACCAGCTGCACCAGGGCCTCACCGACGCCACCGAGGAGTCCGGTGTACGGGCCGTGGTGATCGACCACACCGGCGGAACCTTCTGTGCGGGCGCGGATCTTGCCGAGGCAGCGGGGCGTGACCGCGGAGACGTGGCCGTCGACCGAGCCCGCGAGCTGACCCACCTGCTGCGGCGGATCCTCAAGCTGCCGATGCCAGTGATCGCCGCAGTCGACGGGCATGTGCGTGCAGGCGGGCTCGGCCTAATCGGCGCATGCGACATCGCGGTCGCCGGACCGACCAGCACGTTCGCATTGACCGAGGCGCGCATCGGCGTTGCGCCATCGATCATTTCGCTGACCCTGCTGCCGAAGATGACCGCCCGCTCCGCGAGCCGCTATTTCCTCACCGGCGAGAAGTTCGGCGCGGTCGAGGCCGCTGAGATCGGTTTGATCACGATCGCCGCCGACGACGTCGGGGCCAGCGTTGCAGAGCTGACGGCCGCGATCGGCAAGGCGTCGCCGCAGGGCCTGGCCGCCTCCAAAGCGTTGACCACCGCTGCCATTCTGGAGGCGTTCGACCGGCTCGCCGACGAGCTGACCGAGCAGTCCGCGGCCCTGTTCGTCTCCGACGAGGCGCGCGAGGGCATGCTGGCATTCCTGCAGAAGCGCCCGCCGCACTGGGTGCGCTGATGGTTCGCGAAGTTCTCATCACAGGCGCGACCGGCACCCTCGGCCGGAAGCTGGTGGGCGCGGCGACGGCTGCCGGTCATCACGTGCGCGCCATGAGTCGGCGCAGTCACGTCGGCTACACGGGTGTGCACTGGTCCCAGGGTGACCTGCTCGCCAACACCGGCGTCGACGCTGCCGTCGAAGGCGTGGACGTGGTCGTGCACTGCGCCACTCAAGGCACCGGCGACAAGGACGTCACCTCGACCGAGAACCTCATCACCGCGGCGCGCAGAGCCGGCGTCGCTCATATCGTCTATGTGTCGATCGTCGGCATCGACCGAATTCCGCTGCCCTACTACAAGACAAAACTGCGCGTCGAGCGCGACCTGGAAGCATCGAGCGTCGGGCATACGGTGTTGCGCGCCACGCAGTTCCACGACCTGATCAAGATGAGCTTCTCGATCCAGCGGTTCTCCCCGCTGCTGTGGACGCTGAAAGGTGTGCGGTTCCAGCCCATCGACACACGAGATGTCACCTCACGGCTGGTCGAGCTGATCGACTGCGAACCGGCAGGGCGGGTCGCCGACATCGGCGGCCCAGCCGTGCAGACACATGCTGAGCTGGCACGCATCTACCTCGCGGCCCGCGGCGGCCGTCGACCCGTCTTCGAGCTGCCGGTTCCGGGGCGCATCGTCGCGGGTTACCGGGCGGGCGCAAACCTTGCTCCGGACAACGCTGTGGGCACCGTCGGCTTCGAGGAGTACCTGGCGCGGACGGAATAAAGTTTGCTCATCTATCTGCTTCGCCGTGGCTGGCGAGGGCACAGTTTAGGCAACCGCCTTGCATGTGCCAGCGTTCGTCGTAGGCTCGACGTTGATGAGCACTCCAGCGTCGCGGAACGGTTCGATGCGTGCTGCTGACACCGATCGGATTCAGGTGGCGCAGTTGCTCACTGATGCCGCTGCCCAGGGCCAGCTGCGGATGAGTGAGTACGAGGATCGTCTGACCAGGGCGTATGCTGCCCAGACGTACGACGAACTCGACCGGCTGGCCGCCGATCTGCCCGGCGCCGTCACCCGGGGCCGCAGCGGTGGCCCGTGCCGGCCCGCGCCGTCGACTCTGCTGCTGGCGATCATGA
>DASRJA010000478.1:0-6191 GCA_035649695.1 Mycobacterium sp.
CGCAGTGGGCGGCAGCCCGGGACTGGTGACGACGAGGTCGTAGTCGGTGATCCGGTCGGCGGCGTTGGCCGCGTCGAGCACCGCGACGCCGTGCTGCGCGAACTCCGTCAGCGCCGCCGGGCTGTCGTCGGTGAGCGTGGCACGAGCACCGAGTGGCGTCAGCGCGGCCAGGATGGCGCGCCCGGTGACGCGGGCCCCCGCGACCAGAACCTTGGCTCCCGACAAGTCCACGTCAGGCACCGACTGTGGTCAGCCACTCGCTGTAGAAGAGCGCGACACCGAGGCCGCATGCGATCGCGGTGAGGAGCCAGAACCGGATGATGACCGTGGTTTCCGCCCAGCCGACAAGTTCGAAGTGGTGATGGAACGGCGCCATCCGAAACACCCGGCGCCCGGTGGTGCGAAACGCCATGATCTGGACGACGACCGAGGTCACCTCGGCGACGAACAGCGCACCGAGCACGACCGCCAGCATCTCCGTGCGGCTGGTCACCGAAAGTCCGGCAATGATGCCGCCAAGTGCCAGTGAGCCGGTGTCGCCCATGAAGATCTTGGCCGGCGCGGCGTTCCACCATAGAAAGCCGATGCACGCCCCCGCCGTGGCCGCCGCGATGATCGCGAGATCCAACGGATCGCGGACGTTGTAGCAGCCCAGCCCCGGGCTGGTCGCGCAGGCGTTGCGGAACTGCCAGAACGTGATCAGCACGTAGGCGGCGCACACCATGGCCATCGCCCCGGCCGCCAGGCCGTCCAGGCCGTCAGTGAAGTTCACCGCGTTCGACCAAGCGCTGACGATGACGATGCAGAACAGCACGAACACTGCGGGGGCGAGGGTGACCGTCGCGATCTCGCGCACGTACGACAACTCGGCGCTGCCAGGTGTCAGCCCGTCGGCATTGCGGAACTGCAGGGCCAGCACCCCGAACAGCACGGCGGCGGTCAGAATGCCGACGGTCTTGGCGGTCTTGTTCAGGCCGAGGTTGCGCGAGCGCCGGATCTTGATCAGGTCGTCGACGAAACCGACGGCGCCCAACGCGGTCGCAAGGCCGAGCACCAGCCAGCCCGAGGCGGACGGCCCCTTGCCGTCCATCACGATGCCGATCAATTGGGTGCCCAGATAGCCCGCCCAGATGCCTGCGACGATTGCGACGCCACCCATCGACGGGGTGCCGCGCTTCTTGTGGTGGCTCGGCGGCCCGTCCTCTCGGATCTCGTGTCCGAACCCCTGCCGGGTGAACAGCCGGATCAGCACCGGCGTGAGAAGGATCGAGATCGTCAGCGCGATGCCGACGGCGATGAGGATCTGCCTCATCCGCGAACGTCCTCGTCCGCCAGGGCGTCGGCAAGGGCACCGAGCCCGGCCGCATTCGAGGCTTTCACCAGCACCACATCTCCTGCGTGCAGTTCGGCCCGCAGCAGTGCGAGCGCGGCGTTGGCGTCGTCAACCATGGTGGATTCGGGGCCCCACGACCCCTCCATGACCGCCCCGTGGTGCATGGCGCTCATAGACCTCCCGGTTCCCACGACGATGAGTCGTGACACATCTAATCGCACCGCCAACCGGCCGATGCGGTCATGCTCGGATATCGCGTCGTCGCCAAGCTCGGCCATCTCGCCGAGCACGGCCCAGCTGCGGCGCTTCGCCCCGCCCTCGTGCGCGATGGCGGCCAGCGCCTTCAGGCCCGCCCGCATGGAGTCCGGGTTGGCGTTGTAGGCGTCGTTGATGACCGTGACGCCGTCGTCGCGGGTGGTGACCTGCATGCGGTGTTTGGACGCCGGACCCGCCGCTGCCAACGCCGTGGCCACCTGTTGGAGACTGGCGCCGCACTCCAGCGCGACGGCGGCAGAGCACAGCGCGTTCGATACTTGGTGGTCGCCGTGCACGGCCAGTGCAACGTCGGTCTGGCCATCGGCGGTATGCAATGTGAACCGCGCCCGGGCCAGCGCGTCGAGCGTGACGGGCCCGGCCCACACATCGGCGTCCGGCGTGCGACCCACGCGCACCACCCGCGCCGCCGTCTGGTCGGCCATCGCGGCCACGGCGGTGTCGTCGACGTTGAGGATCACCACTCCTGACGACGGAACAGCTTGCGGGAGTTCGGCTTTCGTCGCGGCGATGGCCTCGCGAGAGCCGAATTCACCGAGATGCGCGGTGCCGACGTTCAGCACGACCGCGATCGACGGCGGCGCGATCGATGCGAGTGCGGCGATGTTTCCAGGGTGGCGAGCCGACATCTCGAGGACCAGGTAGTCGGTTTCGGTGGTGGCGCGCAGCACCGTCCACGGGTGGCCGAGCTCGTTGTTGAAGGAGCCCGGCGGGGCAACGACTTCCCCCAGCGGGCCGAGCACCGCGGCGAGCAGATCTTTGGTCGACGTCTTACCCGACGAGCCGGTGATGCCGACGATGGTCAGCCCACCGTCGACGAGTTCGGCGGCTACCGCGGACGCGAGCCGCGCCAGCGCCGCGAGCACCGCGGCGCCCGAGCCGTCGGTGTCGTGTTCGAGCACGCCGGCCGCGGGGTCGTGGGCTAGTTCAGGTGCGACGACGATCGCGGGCACGCCCACTGGCCGCGCCGCCAGCACCGCGACGGCGCCCGCACCCACGGCAGCGGCGGCGAAGTCGTGGCCGTCGGAGCGTGCCCCCGGCAGCGCCAGGAATAGGCCGCCGGGAGTGACTGCGCGCGAATCGAATTCGACGGTGCCGGTGACGCGCGTCGCTGCCGCGTCGTCGGAGGAAATATCGGTGAGCGTTCCGCCGACGATGTCGGCGATCTGGGCGACGGTCAGATCGATCACGCGCGGGCCCCCAGCGCGGCGGCAAGTTCCTCGCGATCGTCGAAGGGCCGCGTGTGGCCGTGGCTGGTTTGGCCGGCCTCGTGGCCCTTGCCGGCGATCAGCACCACGTCGCCCGGTCGCGCCCAGGCCACCGCGTGGTCGATGGCCTCGCGACGGTCGCCGACCTCGATCACTTGCGCCGGGCCGCCCTGGGCGCCGGCCATGATCGCGGCCCTGATGGCGGCGGGTTCCTCGTCGCGAGGATTGTCGTCGGTGACGACGACCAGGTCGGCGAGTTCAGCGGCCACGCGGCCCATCGGCTCGCGCTTGCCCGGATCCCGGTTGCCGCCCGCACCGAACACCACGGCGAGCCGGCCACTGCCCTGCGCCCGCAGCGTCTCGAGGACCGCCCGCAAAGCCCCTGGCTTGTGCGCGTAGTCGACAAGCGCGAGAAAGCCCTGACCGCGGTCGATCGGCTCGAGCCGGCCGGGCACCGTCGCGCTGCGAAGCCCCGGCGCCGCCTGCTCCGGTGACACCCCGACGGCGTCGAGCAGTGCGACCGCCAGCAGGCAATTGGCGACGTTGTAGCGGCCCGGCAGCCCGACCCGCAGCCCGTGGTGCACGCCCGCCGGGTCCGCGGCGACGAATTCTTGGGCCCCGAGTTCGACCGTCTCGATGGTTTCCACTCGCCAGTCGGCGTCGCGTCCGGTCGCGCTCACGGACACCGGATGGTGTGCGAGGCGGGCCATCGTACGCCCCGCGTCGTCGTCAATGCAGATCACGGAAATGCTTGCGTGCGTTCGCGACTCGGGGTCGAACAGCCGTGCCTTCGCGTCGAAATAGTCCTGCATCGTCGGGTGGAAGTCGAGGTGATCTCGCGACAGGTTGGTGAATCCTCCGACCTCGAAGTGCACGCCGTCGACGCGGCCCAGTGTCAGGGCGTGGCTGGACACCTCCATCACCACAGTGTCGACGCCCTGTTCGACCATCACCGCCAGCAGGGCCTGTAGATCGGGTGCCTCCGGTGTGGTCAGGGCGCTGGGCTGATCGCGCCCGTCGATGCGAACTCCGACGGTGCCGATCAGCCCGGCCACCCGCTCGGCCGAGCGCAGGCCGGCCTCCACCAGATACGTCGTCGTGGTCTTGCCCGACGTTCCGGTGACGCCGATGACGCGCAACCGATCCGATGGATGTCCATAGACGGCCGCCGCCAACTCGCCAAGGACCGAACGCGGGTCGGGATGGATGAGCACCGGCACCCCGACATCGCCACCCATCGCGTCGACGCCTGCGGGGTCGGTCAGCACCGCGACGGCGCCGTGAGCCACCGCGTCGGCGGCATAGCGACCGCCGTGCGACGACGACCCCGGCAGCGCCGCGAACAGGTCGCCCGGCCGCGCGTCTTGACCCCGCAGCGTCACGCCGATGACGTGCACGTTTGGCACCGCACTGCTCCCGGCGGGCATGGCGCCGACCTGCTCGGCCAGCCGCCCCAGCGCTTGGCCGACGGGATCGTTGGGACGCAGGTTCATGGCTTTGACACAGTACCGGCCTGGCTTTTGGTGTCCCCTCGCAAGCTGGGGACCCCAACCGCGGTCAGGTGGCTTGCAGTGTCAGCGGCGGACCCGGGTCGGGCGACAGCGGGATGTTCTCCCGCTGCAGTAGCCAGGCGGCGATGTTGTGGAACAGCGGCGCCATCGTGGTGCCTTGCAGGCCCTCGGCGGTGCGTTGCGGGTTGTCGCCCATGATGCCGATGACGTACCGGGGATCCTCAGCCGGGGCCACGCCCGCGAACGTGATCCAGTAGACGTTGTCGGAGTAGCAGCCGCAGCCGGGGTTGATCTGCTGGGCGGTACCAGTCTTGCCTGCAATCTGATAGCCGTCGACGGCCGCCAGCGGCCCGGTGCCCTGCTGGTCGCCCCCCGGATCGCGTTGCACCGTCGCGCGCAGCATCTGCCGCACGGTCTGCGCGGTTTGCGGCGATACCACCCGCACGCCCTCCGGCCGTGGCTCGTCGGTGCGAGTGCCATCTGGCGCGATCGTGGTCTTGACGATGCGCGGCGGGATGCGCACGCCATCGTTGGCGATGGTCTGGTACATGCCCGTCATCTGCAACAGCGTCATCGAAAGGCCTTGGCCGATGGGCAGGTTCGAGAAGGTACTACCCGACCACTGGTCGATCGGCGGCACCAGGCCCGCGCTCTCGCCGGGCAGCCCCACCCCGGTGCGCTGACCAAGGCCGAACTTGTCGAGCATGTCGGCGTAGCGTTCCGGGCCGATCCGCTGCGACAGCATCAGGGTGCCCACGTTCGACGACTTACCGAAGATACCGGTCGTGGTGTACGGCGTCACTCCGTGTTCCCAGGCGTCGTGGACGCTGACGCCGCCCATGTCGATCTCACCGGGGACCTGCAGCACCTCATCGGGGTTGGACAGGCCTAATTCGATCACCGAGGCGGCGGTGACGATCTTGTTGACCGAGCCCGGTTCATACGGCGACGAGACGGCCGGATTGCCGAGTTCGCGATCCTCCTGGCGGCCGATGTCTTGCGACGGGTCGAACGTGTTGTCGTTCGCCATCGCAAGCACCTCACCGGTTTTCGCGTCCAGCACGACGGCTGACACGTTCTTCGATCCGGACAGGTCCTTGGCCTGCTGCACCTGCTGTTGGACGTAGAACTGGATGTCGTCGTCGAGGGTCAGCATCACGGTCGAACCGTCGACGGCGTCGTGCCGGTTGCGATAGCTGCCCGGGATCACCACGCCGTCGGAGCCGCGGTCATATGTGATTGATCCGTCGGTGCCCGCCAACACGGCGTCCAGTGAATCCTCAAGTCCGAGAAGACCGTGGCCGTCCCAGTCGATTCCGCCGACGATGTTGGCCGCCAGCGATCCCCCGGGGTACTGGCGCAAATCCTGCCGCTCCGAACCGACTTCGGGGAACTTGGTGGTGATCGCATCGGCGATGGCCGGATCGACGGCGCGGGCGAGGTAGACGAACGAGTCGTTGCCGGTGAGCTTCTTCAGCACGGTGCCGGCGTCGGGTTTGTTGTTGAGCCGCAACGCGACTTCGGCGGCGATATCACGCAGCCGCCGCTGGGGGTCCGGCGCCTGCGGCGTTTTCGCCTTGGCCTCTTCGAGCTGCTTGCGGATCTTGACTGGCTGGAAGGTCAGCGCGCGCGCCTCGATGGTGAAGGCCAGCTTGTCGTCGTTTCGGTCGACGATCGCGCCGCGCACGGCCTTCTCCACGTCGGTGACCTTGAGCTGACCCGCCGCCTCGGCACGCAGGCCCGCAGCGAGGGGCACCTGCAGATTGAACAGCTGAGCGGTGGCGACCAGCAGCACCAGGAAGATGACGGCGTTGCCGGTCCGATGCCGGAATACGAACGACGCACTGCGCAAACCATTTTCGGCTA
>DASRJA010000479.1:0-5552 GCA_035649695.1 Mycobacterium sp.
GTCCGGCGCGGTGGCCAGCGAGCGCAGCGCCAACAGTGTGCCGTTATCGGCCCAATGAATGTCCTCCAAAATGATTGCTACAGGCGTCTTCTCGGCTGCTGCACGAATCGCATCCGCCAGATCGTGCACCACCCAATAGGGCAGATCTGCCGAGCCGCCGAGCTGGCGCAGCGCCTCCGCGTCGCCGACCGGGGGGTTCGAGTGCAGTGTGGCCATGAACAGCGAGAAGAACGGCACCGTCTGCTGATACTCGAACGCCTCACCGAACAAGGTGCGCACCCCACGCTTGCCGGCCAGCGCCCACACCTCGGTCAGCAAGCGACTCTTACCAATGCCCGGTGGGCCTTCGATGACCAACACGCCCCCGCGCCCGTGCGTCAGCGCCGTCACCATCGCGCCGATCACCTTCAGCTCGTCCGTCCGCCCACGCATGGGCGGAGTGACGAACCGTTCGCCGGCGACATTCGATAGGCCGGTTGAAGGCCCCACGGGTGTCCTGTCTACCGTTTGCTGGACTGCCAATGCAGTGTGAGTAATTCTAGGCGTCAGCCCACGTCATGCGCCCGATTTGCGGTACATCACGCAGCTTCGCGCACACGTTGCGCCAGCTGTTCTCGGGAGGTGATGCCCAGCTTGGCGAACGCGTTGTGAGCATGGGTTTTCACCGTATGAATGGATAGATGCAGCTGAGTCGCGACGTCGCGGTTGGTCGCGCCTTGAGCGATCAGGTTGACCACCTTGAGCTCGGAGTCGGTGAGGCTGTCCCAGCCCGACTTCGCCCGAGGGCTTACGACCCGACGTTCGACGCCCAACCGGCGCAAGTCGCGGGTCACACGGCGCGCATCGGCGAGGGCTCCGTGACGCACGTAAGCGTCGAAAGCGGCGTTGAGTTGAGCAATCGCCTCGTCACCACGACCGCCGCGCGCGAGTTCGGCGCCAGCGTCTTCGGCAGCGGCGGCGTAGAACAGTGGCCGCGACGACGATTCAAGCAACTCCGCCGCGGCGACCAACCCCGAGACATCCCTGCCGAGTATTCCGCGCGCATACGCCGCCACACCGGTGAAGAGGAGGTTTACCGGATGCTCACGCTCCAGGACATCGCTAGCCCGAAGCACAGCCGCTCGCAGGCCGGCGTCCCCGGCCGCCGACGCCACCCGAGCGCTCAAGATGACCCGATCCAGTGTCTGCGGCACGAGTGGGGTGCCGAGCACGGACATGTCGCCGCCGAGCCAGCGCGTCGCCTCATCGATGTCACTGCGATGCCATGCCGCCAGCGCGAGCAGATACGCTGCTCCGCGTTGCACTTTGGAGGATCCGGTGACGTGAGCCTCGCGCGCATGATTGACCATCTGCTGCAACAGCTTCCGGTCATCGGTGCGCATCGCGACCTCGGCCAGAATGATCATGCAAAGCGTGTCCAGCTCGGTTGAGGCCGCCGGCTCCGGGCGAGGCATGAACTCGATCGCGGCGCGCGCGTCGGACAACCGGCCGGCAGCCAGGTGGACGATCCCGCCGAATGTGGCCCAGACTGCATGAGCCATCGCGCTGCCTTCTCGGTGGGCCCGCTCGGCGCCTCGTGCGACAACGGCCCTCGCGTCGTCCAACCGCCCGAGCACCGCCAGCAGGTTCGCGTAGTTGCTCGCGGCCACCAGATGCGCTGCGGTCGCGACGCTGGCGCTGGCGATCGCGTATGCCTCCTCGATGCGCTGTAGCGCGCGCCCGGCATACCCGTCGCCACCGTCGAGGCAAGCCAGGGTGACGGCAACCAGGATCCCCGCCTCGTCATCGCCGGTGGCTGCAGCCGCCGAGGCGGCCTCGTCGGCCGCAGCACGCTGGTGGCCACTTTCGTCGTAGAGAAGGTTGTATGCCAGCCAGGCGAGATGCCGCGCCCTGGTCACGTCGCCAATGTCGCGCAGCTGCAATGCGCGGCGGTTCTCCTCCACCCGCTGCTGGGTGCAGTGCTTGGTGACCGCGGAGCGCCGCAGCCGGATCTCGGCCTCATCTCGGCTTGACGCCGCCTGCAAGAGCGCTGCCGCGGCCAATTCCTCTGCCTCCCGATAGCGACTGGCTCCGTTGAGCAACGCCACAGTGTCGGCCACCAGTGACCCGTGGTCAACATCGTTGGCGGGCAATAGCTCCAATGCACGCTTGCTGAAGTCCGCCGCCGCACTCGGATCGCATTGGCCCACTGACCGCGCGGCCTGCCGCAGTGCGCTCACCGCTTCGGCGTCTCCCGGCTCGGCGCTGCGCGCCAGCTGGGTGGCCACCTCGGCCGGCGCCACCCCCATCCCCAACATGATCGACGCCGACTGACGCTCCATCGCACGACGTAGCGACTGCGGAATGGACTGTCGGGTTGCCTCGCGCAGCAGGTCATGTCGAAACCTCAGGCACTCACCATCTTCCACGAGCAGATCGGCGCGCACTGCCTCCTCGATGGCCGAAATCAACGACACCGGCGGGCGACCGACCATCGCGGCCAGAAGCGATGCCGCGAACCGGTCGGGCAATAGCGCGGCGACCCGCACCAGCTCGCCGGCATTGTGGGCGAGCAGGTCGAGTCGCTGCTGCATGGTGGCGCCCAGGCGGCGCGGCAGTTCATCTCCGGCGGCCGCCGCACGCCCGCCACTGACAGTCAGCCGGCCCTCCTCGTCCAGACCACAGACAAGCTCGTTGACCAGGAACGGATTCCCGTGCGCCTTTGCCGCGAGAGTCAGCAGCGACGCGTCAGCTTTCGCCCGCACACGATCTTGGACCATGTCAGCGACCGCGTCCGGCGACATCGCACCGATCCGCATAACTGTGGCGTTCGCGCGTTGGAGTACCGACAGTGTCTCCTGGACCGGTGCTCCACCGGCGCCTGTTCGAGCCGTCAGTACCCACAGCACCGGCAGGTCCGGCCTCGCGCTGGCCAGCGACCGCAGTGCCAACAGCGTGCCGCTGTCGGCCCAATGGACATCCTCCAACATGATCGCCAGCGGCGTTTCCGCAGCAGCTGCGCCGAGCGCCCTCGCCAGGTCGTGTACCACCCAATAACGCTGATCGGACGAACTGCCCAGTCGGCGCAACGCATCGGCGTCCCCGACCGGGGGGTCAGCGTGCAGCGTAGCCGTGAACAATGAGAAGAAGGGCGCGGTCTGCTGATACTCGAACGCCTCACCGAACAAGCCACGCACACCATACTTTTCGGCCACAGCGCGCACTTCGGTCAACAACCGACTCTTGCCGATGCCCGGCGGACCTTCGATGAGGAGAACCCCGCCGCGACCATTCGCCACCGCGGAAACCAACGCTTGGATGACCTTCAGTTCTTCGGTCCGGCCGCGGATAGGTGAGATCGCCGACGGCTGCGTCATCAAGCGCATCTCCGGGCCGAGTCGTTGTGCCAGTGTCACGGTATTCCCACCTTCAAAGTTCTGCCGCGGCGGCCATTGCGACGTTGCTTGCATCGGAACGGATTTCACTCGGCGATGGCGACCGGAGTAAGTGGCTCATCCATACCTTGCGCACGGTGAGCGCAGCGAGCAGCCCGATAATCACGGTGGCGATCACCAGCGTCGCCCAGGCGAACAGTCGACTCTCAGGATTAGGTGCCGCAATCGCCCAGTGGCATACCGTGTTCGCTGTTGATGCCAACGGGAAGCTGAACGACCACGCAGAGATCGTGAACGGGCGGCGGAGGTACTCAGGGAGGATGAACAGCTGGACGAGCGCCATCATCGCCAGCACGCCCGCCAGTCCGGTGCCGACCGTGGTGACCCTGTTGTCGTTCAACGCAAACCAGCCGATGCTCGCAGTGGCCGGGGGAACCATCAAGATCGCTAACGTGGGAAAGCGCGCGTCGCTGAGGCGTTCCTCGGTCATCAGGCGGCCAACGATTAAGGTGCCGAACATCATCCAGAAGAACACGCCGATGGCGAAGATCGCCTGCGCGAGAGAATGCCAGCCGTTGGCCTGCAGCGAAACACAGGCGATGAAGGGTCCGCCAATAACGGGCAACGAGAAGCCAGGATGTATTGCGTGGCGTTCCCGCGGCGTCGTGATCCAATGCGCCACAAGCGCTGCCGTCGCAATGGCCCACACCGCTCCCACGGCAAGGTCAAGGACGTAGAAAACCCGTGTGCGAGGGGCGTGGGCCAAGAGCAACAGCGGAATCAAGGGGAGGTACACCACCGCGAAGCCCTGGTCCGGGTGGCGCAAGTCGGCGATGAACGCCCGTGGATCCCCGCGACCCGTCACCACGTACATGACGGTGACCATGGTCCAGACGCCGAGGCACAGCGCCGCCAAGCCCACTGCCGGCCAGGCTGGGGCGCCGAAACCGACGGCCGTGCGCCACGCCCCGCCCAGACCACCTAGGCCGAGCGCAATCGGGTACAGGCGCAACCATTGGTCACGTCCGGTGGCGCGAGATTCGATCGACACGGTTCGACAGTTCCTACGAGACTGCCGCGCCGCGGGCTTCGATGGCTTTGACGCTCTTGACGAACGCCTTTCGCAATGAACCCTTGCCGACAGTGCCGAGTACGCCCGAGAGCACCCGCCCTTTGAGGTTCTTGCCCTGTCGGACGATGACGACGTCGACGTCGGTCATTCCGTTGGGCAGTGGGCTCAAGGTGTAGGTGTAGCCCGATGCGCCACCGAACACGTTCGAGTCGGTGGTCGTGAGCTTGACGTGGTTGGGATCGGACCAGTCGTATTGCAGACGCTCCCAGATACCGCTTGACCCCTCGGTGACGTCGGCCTCGCGGACACCCTGGTGATGCACTTTGAGGTAGGAGTCGGCGCTATTCGAAAAGAGCTTGGCGCGGCCTGGCCCGAAGTCGGTGAGTCCCGCGACGAATTGCTCTGGGGTCGAAGTGGTTGTCTGGTGGAAGTGAATGGTGGACATGAGAAACTCCGTTCCATAACGCTTTTCGTGCGATGTCGCACTCCATCAGCGCGCAGGAGGTGTTCCTGATTCCGGCAACCGGACTGTCAGCGTGACCCGAGTGATCCTGGTAGTGACGGGAACAGCCTTCGTCAGGTCGACCGAAGTGCCTCGAGTGCTCTGGCCGAGTCGCTGCCGGGTTCAGCGTGATAGATCAGCATGTGCTGCCCGCCGGAGTGCGGGATGTTAAGCCGGTAGCGGTGCAGGTGCAGATCTCCCACCTTCGGATGGCGCATGTGCAGGACGCCCACCCGATAACCCACCTCCGCGCGCGCCCACAATTCGCGGAATCGCTCACTGGCGGCCGATAATTCGTCGATCAGCGACTGTAAGCGCGGGTCGTCGGGGTCGCTTCCAGCCGCCTCACGCAGCCCGCTGACCGCGACGTCGGTCGCCTCGTCCCAATCGACGTACAGCTCGCGTGCGGCCGGCTCTAACAGTCGCCAGCGCAGGAAGTTTTGCCCCGGCGCAAACCCAGGCGACAGGGCCCGCGCCATGGCATTGGCCGCCAATACATCGAGGCACCGGCTCGCCACGATCGCCGGCATCGCAAACTGATCGATCAGTTCCTGTGTGCCGTCGGGCAGCGCCTCAACGCCCGCATTGTCGCGTCGGGCGGAGG
>DASRJA010000480.1:0-15858 GCA_035649695.1 Mycobacterium sp.
CCCACAGCGACACCTGATCGCCTACAGTACGAAACACGATGGCCTCAATCCCTTCTTACCCAAGGGCTTGAGGCCATCCTTCCTGTTCAACACCGTCAACCCGCGGATCAACGCGCCGACTTTTTCAGGTCGAAGTAGCTAACGCGGCGTCCGGCCTGGTGTTGCGCGTTTAGCCCTGGCACGAACGTAATGCGGGCCGGAGAAGCGGACGAGCGATCGTCGGCCCGCTGCTAGCCGGTCGCGGTCATAGCATTAGTCACCTCTGACGCCCGGCCGTGGTCTTTCACCGGTTCGAACCGCACGAAGACCCCCTTGGATGTGGGTGTGTTGCTGATGTCGGCAACACTGTCCAGCGGGACGAGCACATTGGTTTCCGGGTAGTACGAGGCGGCCGATCCCCGCGCGGCGGGATATGCGATGACGCGGAAATCCTCTGCGCGCCGCTCGACACCGTCCTCCCACGTGCTCACCAAATCAACCAGCTGCCGGTCGACCAGTCCCAGCTCCTCGATGTCGTCAGGATTGATCAGCACGATCCTGCGACCGTTGCGGATCCCGCGGTACCTGTCGTTGGGCGCGTACGGCACCGTGTTCCACTGGTCATGCGAGCGCATGGTCTGCAACACGAGATGTCCTGGCGGCACTTGGATTCTGTCGAAAGTGTTGCACGTGAACTGCGCCTTGCCCGACGCCGTATTGAAGCGGTAGTCATTGACCGGATTGGGCAGCGTAAAGCCGCCAGGGTTGCGCACCCTGTCGTTGAACTCGTCGAAGTCGGGCACCACACGGGATATCGCATCGCGGATCACGTCGTAGTCGGACTCGAACTTCTCCCAAGGTATCTCGGGCGTCTCTCCAAGCGTTCGGCGCGCAAGCCTGCAGATGATCGCCACCTCGCTCAGCAGATGCTCCGACGCCGGGGTGAGCCGGCCGCGCGACTGGTGCACGATGCTCATAGAATCTTCCACCGTGACGAACTGCTCGCCGGTCGCCTGAATATCGAGGTCACTCCGGCCCAGGGTGGGCAAGACCAGCGCCGTCTCGCCGCACACCGCATGCGAGCGGTTGAGCTTTGTCGAAATGTGCGCCGTCAGTCGGCAGTTTCGCATCGCCTGCTCGGTCACCTCGCTGTCAGGAGTCGCCCGTACGAAATTCCCTGCGAAGCCTAGAAATAACTTCGCCCGACCGTCCCGCATGGCCCGAATCGAGTCGACCGCATCCAGGCCGTGTTTCGCTGGGGGAGTGAAGCCGAACTCTTGCTCCAGCGCATCGAGGAACGACTGCGGCATCTTCTCCCAGATACCCATCGTGCGGTCGCCCTGGACATTGCTGTGCCCGCGCACCGGGCAGACACCCGTGCCGGGCCGGCCCAGGTTCCCCCGCAGCATCAGGAAGTTCACGATCTCGCGAACCGTCGCCACGCCGTGCTTCTGTTGGGTAACGCCCATCGCCCAACACACGACCACCTTCTTGCTGGCACGCACGCGTTCGGCGACCTGCTCGATCTCATGGCGCGAAAGTCCGGTCGCATCAAGGACATCCGACCACGAGACCTGTCGCGCGTGGTCGGCGAACTCTGCGAAGCCCACCGTGTGCGTGTCGATGAACTCGAAATCCAGCACCCGTCCCGGGGCAGCGTCCTCGGCCTCCAATAGGAGGGCGTTGATCGCCTGAAACAGCGCCAGGTCGCCGCACGGCTTGATGTGCAGGAACTGATCGGCGATCGCGGTTCCCCGGCCGAGGATTCCGCTGACCTTCTGTGGATTCTTGAACCGAATCAGACCCGCTTCGGGCAACGGGTTGACTGCGATGACATGCCCGCCGTTGCGTTTGGTTTCCTCCAGCGCGGACAGCATTCGGGGCATGTTGGTGCCGGGGTTGAGTCCGACGGCGAGCACCAGATCGGCCTCATGCAGATCGTCCAGGCTCACACTGCCCTTGCCCACGCCCAGCGTCTCACCCAGTCCTGCACCGCTGGATTCATGGCACATATTGCTGCAGTCGGGCAGGTTGTTGGTGCCATATGCGCGCGCGAACAACTGCAGCAGGAACGCCGCCTCGTTGCTCAGCCGCCCGGAGGTGTAGAACAGCGCCTCGTCGGGCGAATCGAGTCCGCGCAATTCGGCTGCCAGCAGACCGAACGCGTCGTGGAAGCCGATCGGCTCGTAGTAGTCCGAACCGGGCCGCTTTACCATCGGTTCGGTCAGCCGGCCCTGCTCGTTGAGCCACATGTCCGACTTCGCCGCGAGCTCGGAAATCGGGTGGTCGCGGAAGAACTTTCGCGTGATCCGACGGGTTGTCGCCTCGTCGTTGATGTGTTTGGCGCCGTTCTCGCAGTACTCGTTCTTGTGCCGCTTCCCGGGCTCCGGCTCCGGCCATGCACAGCCCGGGCAGTCGATGCCGTTGGTCTGGTTGATGCTCAGCAGGTTGATCGCGGTGCGCACAAGCGACGTCTGCTCCAGCGAATACTCCAGCGCGTGCATCACCGCGGGAATCCCGGCAGCTGATCGCTTGGGCGCCTTGATCCTTGGCTTCTCGAGGCCTGCGTCTTCAGTTGTGGTCATCTGTCACAATCTTCGCTCGGCCGCTACAGGACCTTGAGTTCCTCGGCGACCTCGGTGACCGACTTCTTGGCGTCGCCGAAGAGCATCGTGGTGCCATCGGCGTAGAACAACGGATTCTCGATGCCGGCGAACCCCGAATTCATCGACCGCTTCAGCACGATCACCGACTTGGACTGATCCACGTTGAGGATCGGCATGCCATGAATGGGTGAGCTCGGGTCATTTCGCGCCGCGGGGTTGGTGACGTCGTTGGCGCCGATGACGATCGTGACGTCGGTGCGACCGAATTCGTCGTTGATGTCGTCCATGTCTTTCATGGCGTCGTAGTCGACTTCGGCCTCGGCCAGCAGCACATTCATGTGCCCGGGCATGCGTCCCGCCACCGGGTGGATCGCGTACTTGACCGCAACGCCCTTGTCCTCCAACAGAGTCGCAAGGTCCTTGACGGCGTGCTGCGCCTGCGCGACGGCCAGGCCGTAACCCGGAACCACGATCACCTGGTTGGCGTAGGCCATCTGGATCGCGGCGTCGGCCGCCGACGTGGCCTTGACCACCTTGTCGCCGTCGTCGCCGCCACCGACCGCGACCCCGCCGCCACCGAACCCACCGGCGACGATCGCGGGGATGGAACGGTTCATCGCCTTGGCCATCAAGTTGGTCAGGATCGAACCCGACGCGCCGACGATCATGCCGGCCACGATCATCGCGGTGTTGTTCAGCGCCAAACCGGCTGCGGCCGCGGACAATCCGGTCATCGCGTTCAGCAACGAGATGACGACGGGCATGTCGGCGCCGCCGATCGGCAGCACCACCATGAGGCCCAGCACGGCCGCGGCGGCCAGCAGGCCGATCATCCACCACAGCGACGCTCCACCGCTGCCTGGATGCGCATTGATTCCGATGACGACGGCCGCGGCGATCGCGGCGACCGCCAGCAGGATGTTCAGCGGCTGCTGCAACTTGCCGACTCCGATGGGCCTGCCGGGCAGGATTTCCTGCAGCTTGCCGAACGCGATGATCGAGCCCCAGAACGAGATCGATCCGATGATCGCGGCGAACAGCGAGGCCACCACGATGTGCGCTGTCGGCGACTCGCCGTGCTGGAAGGCTGAAAAGCCGCTGGTGTCAATGAATTCCGACAGCGCGATGAGCGCGACGGTGCCGCCACCGACACCGTTGTAGAACGCCACCAGCTGCGGCATCGCGGTCATCTTCGTCAACCGTGCCGGTGGCACGCCCAGCGCCACGCCGACGAGCAGACCGGCGATGATCAGGCCCCAGTTCTCGGTGTGGCGGATCGCAATCAGTGTCGCGATGACTGCAAGGCCCATGCCCGCCGCGGCGATCCAGTTGCCGCGCACCGCGGTCTTGGGTCCGGTCAGGCCCATCAAGCCGTAGATGAACATCCCGAACGAGACGAGGTACAGCAGAACGACCAAATAGTTCATCGCGCTTGCCCGTTCGTTCCCGCGGCGGCAGCCGCAGATTCAGCCGGAGCGGCAGCAGCCTTCGCCGGCTTCTTGCCCTTGAACATGCCCAGCATCCGGTCGGTCACCACGAAACCGCCGACCACGTTGAGCGTTCCGAACACCACCGCGACGAACAGGATGATCTGCTCAGCGAGCGTGGGGTGCTCGACGCGACCGAGCACTACCAGTGCACCGATCAGCACGATGCCGTGAATGGCGTTGGTGCCCGACATCAATGGCGTGTGCAAGGTGTTGGGCACCTTGGAGATCACCGAGAACCCGACGAACCCGGACAGCACCAGGATCGCGAGATTGGCCAACAACTGGTCGTACATTTTTCGGACTCCCCCGCTCTAGCTTTCTGCGCCGCTCGCGGCGCGTGTCACGCAGGACTCTGCGATCACTTCGTCGTCGAAATCCGGTGCCAGCGCACCATCTTTGACGAGCAGGTCCAACAGCGCGGTGATGTTCTTCGAATACAGCTCGCTGGCGTGTTCGGGCATGGTGGCCGGCAGATTGAGCGGCGACGCGATCGTCACGCCGTGCTTGACGACGGTCTGCCCCGGCTCGGTCAGCTCGCAGTTGCCGCCCGTTTCCCCGGCAAGATCGACGACCACACTGCCGGGCTTCATGCCCTCCACCGCCGTGGCGGTCACCAACCGCGGTGCCGGGCGGCCCGGAACCAACGCGGTCGTGATCACCACATCGAAGCCGGTGATCGCTTCCTCAAGTTTCTTCTGCTGCTCGGCTTTTTCCTCGTCGGACAGCTCGCGGGCGTACCCGCCCTCGCCGGCGGCCTCGATGCCCAAGTCCAGCCATTGGGCACCCACCGAGCGCACCTGATCGGCCACCTCGGGACGCACGTCGTAGCCGGTGGTCTTGCCACCGAGCCGCTTGGCCGTCGCCAGCGCCTGCAGCCCCGCAACACCCACGCCGAGCACCAGCACGCTGGCCGGCTTCACCGTGCCAGCAGCGGTGGTCAACATCGGGAAGAACCGCGTCGACTCCGACGCCGCCACCAACACCGCCTTATATCCCGCGACGTTGGCCTGTGACGACAACGCGTCCATCACCTGCGCACGCGAGATCCGCGGAATGGCCTCCAGTGCGAACGCCTGCACTCCGGCGCTCTTCAGCGCGTCGATCTGATTGTCGGCGTTGCGCGGCGCCAGAAACCCGATCAGCGTCTGTCCGCTCTTGAGTTTGCCGACCTCGTCGGCCGTCGGCGGCGCGACCTTGACCACCACGTCGGCCCGCCATGCGTCGCCGATCGTCGCGCCCGCCTCGATATAGAGGTCATCGGGCAGCAGCGCCGCATCCCCGGCGCCCGACTCCACGACCACCGGTAAACCCTTGTTGACCAGTGACGCGACCGCCTTCGGGACCAGCGCCACCCGGCGCTCGTCGGAGCCCGACTCGGCGACCACCCCGACCGTCGTCTGCTCAGTCATGAGGTGCACCTTAACCGCTACTGCTGGTCACATCTAAATCGGCACAGGTTACAGTGCTGCGCATGGCGGTCGACCGGCTGTTGCCGTCGCAGGATGCGGAAGATCTCATCGCGCTGACCCGCGATATCGCCGACAAGGTGCTCGACCCGATCGTGGATGCGCACGAGAAGGCCGAGACCTATCCGGAGGGTGTGTTCGGCCAATTGGGTGCGGCGGGGCTACTCAGCTTGCCGCAGCCCGAGGAGTGGGGTGGCGGCGGCCAGCCCTACGAGGTTTATCTGCAGGTGCTCGAGGAGATCGCGGCGCGATGGGCGGCAGTGGCGGTGGCGGTCAGTGTGCACAGCCTGTCGTCGCATCCGCTGCTGGCGTTCGGGACCGACGAACAGAAGCAGCGCTGGCTGCCCGGAATGCTGAGCGGTGAGCAGATCGGCGCGTACAGCCTGTCCGAGCCGCAGGCCGGATCCGACGCGGCGGCGCTGCAATGTAAGGCAACGAAGTCCGCGGACGGCTATGTGCTGAACGGGTCGAAATCGTGGATCACCCATGGCGGGCGGGCTGACTTCTACACGTTGTTCGCGCGCACCGGTGAAGGTTCGCGTGGGGTGTCGTGCTTCCTGGTGCCGGGCGACCTTGCCGGCCTGAGCTTCGGCAAGCCAGAAGAAAAGATGGGGCTGCACGCGGTACCGACGACGTCGGCGTTCTACGACCATGCGCCTATCGAGGCCGACCGGCTGATCGGCGCGAAGGGCCAGGGCCTGCAGATCGCGTTCTCTGCCCTGGATTCCGGGCGGCTTGGTATCGCCGCCGTCGCCGTCGGGCTGGCGCAGGCCGCCCTCGATGAGGCCGTCAAGTATGCGAATGAGCGAACGACGTTCGGCCGCAAGATCATTGACCATCAGGGGCTGGGCTTCGTGTTGGCCGACATGGCCGCGGCGGTCGCCAGCGCAAGAGCTACCTATCTGGACGCCGCGCGCAGACGCGATCTCGGCCGGCCGTATTCACAGCAGGCCAGCGTGGCCAAGCTGGTGGCCACCGACGCCGCGATGAAGGTGACGACCGACGCGGTGCAGGTCTTCGGCGGTGTCGGCTACACCCGCGACTACCGAGTCGAGCGCTACATGCGCGAGGCCAAGATCACCCAAATCTTCGAGGGCACCAACCAGATTCAACGGCTGGTCATCGCGCGGGGGCTGACGACCTAAATTCCTACCGTGGGCGGTAGACGACGGTTTTGCCCGGGCGTATACCAGGCTCATGACTATCGAGACGGCAAGCACTCGCATCTCGTCGTGGCAGCGGACCTTGACCGCGTCGAGGGTGACAACCGCCGAAGGCCTGCCGCCCGGCCCCCGGCTTCCTTCAGCGCTGCAGTCAGTGCTGATCTGGACGCAGCGGCAGCGGTTCATCCCCGCGATGCACCGCCGCTACGGCGACACGTTCACCGTCAACGCCGAGCCGACGGGATTCGGCGTTGTGCTCCGTGATCCTGACGACCTGCGGACCATCTTTCGCGGGGATCCGGAGATCTTCCACGCCGGCGAAGGCAACGCGTTGCTGGCGCCGCTGGTCGGAAGGCGCTCGGTGCTGACGATGGACGCGCCCGACCACATCGAGGAGCGCCGGCGCATGCTGCCGCCGTTCCACGGTGAACGGATCGCCCGCGTGGTCGCCCTCATGGAGGAGGAGACCGAGCGTGAGATCGCGCACTGGCCGATTGACCAAGATTTCGCCCTGCTTCCCCGGATGCAGGCGCTGACCTTGAGCATCATCGTCCGGGTGGTGCTCGGGGTGGACGAGGTCGACCGCGCCGAAGCCGTCGGAGCGGCGTTGCGTCGCGTATTGGAGATCCGGTTGCGCGACATGCTGCTCTGGGTGTTGCCCAGCCTGCAGCGCCTGCGGCCATGGAGCAATATCGTGCGCGACCTCGACCGGGCGGACGAGCTGATCTACGCCGAGATCGCGCGCCGCCGAGCGGATCCTGCGCGAGCCGAGCGGCCCGACGTGTTGTCGATGCTGCTCGATGGTGATCCCGATCCGGAGCTGGTGCGCGACGAACTGGTCACCTTGCTGGTCGCCGGGCACGAGACCACAGCGGTCGCGCTGTCGTGGACATTCGAGCGGCTGCTGCGCCATTCCGGCGCGCTGAGCAAGGTTCAGGCGGGGCTCGACGACCCCCGCGATCCATACCGGGCCGCGGTGGCCAAGGAAGCGTTGCGATTGCGCCCGGTGATCATGAACATCGCACGCCGCCTGACCCAGCCGGTCGAGTTGGCGGGCCACATGATGCCGGCCGGCACCCTGCTGCTGCCGTCGATCATCGGCATCCACACCGACCCGAAGATCTGGGGTCCTGACGCCGGCTATTTCCGTCCCGAACGCTGGCTGTCCGGCGATCAACCGACCTACGCCTGGATTCCGTTCGGCGGCGGCGCCCGTCGTTGCCTCGGTGCGACATTCGCCCTGACCGAAATCGACGCCGTGCTGCGGACTGTGTTGCGGCGCAACGAATTACGCGCCGACCGACCGCAGGATGAAAAGCCTCGTATGCACCACATCACGCTGGTGCCGTCGCGCGGCGCCCGGGTGCGCGTCACCGCGAAGACTTAATCGCGCGAGCAGACGGAAAAGTGCCCTTTTACGGCGTGTCGCGGGACTTTTACGTCTGCTCGCGAAGAGAATGCTCCGGCGGCGACGTCGCCGTCACCTGAGTCCCGTAACCCACCCGCGAGTCGATCTCCATCGAGCCGCCCATCGCGTCGAACCGTGCCAGCAGCGAGCCGAGCCCGATGTGGCCGTCCGCGACGTACTGCGCCACGATCGCGGGATCGAAGCCGGTGCCGTCATCGTCGATTGTCAACACGACGCGGTTGTCCTTACGCATCAGGCCGACCCTGACCGTGGTGGCCTTGGCGTGCTTGCCGATGTTGGTCAGCAGTTCGCGTGCCGCCCGGTACAGCAGTGCCTGCGACTGCGGCTTCCCCACATCCTCCAGGTCGGCTTCGACCGCGACGTCGGTGCGGGATTCGAACTGCCGCAATAGTTCTCGTACTGCCGGGGTGAGGCCGAGTTGGGCCAGCACCTGAGGGTGCAGCTCGGTAACGGTCGAGCGCAATCCGGTTGCGGTGTCCTGCAACGCCGCGTAGACCATGTCCAGCGCGGGGTCCGGATTGCGTTCCCGTGCCTCGTCCAGTTCGAGCCGTGCGGCCAGCAGCGTCTGCAGCGGACCGTCATGCAGGTGCTCGGCCACCTCGCGGTTGTGCCGCTCGTCGGATTGCATTGCCTCCGAGACCAGTTGGCGCCGCATCTCCTGCAGCGCCTTCACCCGCGCGGCCCGGCGTGCAAGCACGTAGCACAGCGCGGTCACGGCGACGGCCAACCAGAGCAGGAAGCCGAAGTGCGTGTAGACCATGTTCGGCAATCCGACCTTGTCGTCGCGTTTGGAATAGAAGATCCACACCGCGAGATAGCCCAGCGCCGTGATGGTTCCGATGATCGCTGTCATCATCGGCCGGTCCTGGAACGCCACGGAGATGGGCAGCAGGAAGAAGACCGGCAGCAGCGCCGCGGTCGCGCCGCCCGATACCAAGCACAGCGTGATGATCACCGAGAGGTCGACGGTCGTCGACGCCCAATCCCCCCACCGCGGCACCGGTCCCCGCAGCACGGCCACCAGCCAGAGCGCCGCCGCAGCCGCGTACACACCAAGGATCACGGCGTACAGCCCGGGCAGCCAGTGGTCGACCTCCCAGATCCATACCAGGACGGCGATCAAGCCGATCAGCGGCAGCCGCAGAATCGCCGAGACACGTATCGGTTCGGCGGCGAAGTAGTCGACGAATTGTTGGACGGGGCGCGCCACGCTACTCCAGAAGCTTGCGGCGCATCGCCTCGGCGACGGCGGCGGCCCGATCGCTGACGCCAAGTTTCTCGTACAGCCGCTGCACGTGGGTCTTCACCGTCGACGGTGCCAGGAACAGTTCCTTGGCCATCGCGGGGATGCTGCTGCCCGCGGCGATCAGCTTCAGCACCTCGCGCTCCCGCGGGCTCAGCACTGGGCCTTCTGGTTCGGCTCGCTTGCGGATTTCGCCGGCGAGGCCCGCGGCCAGCGTTGGTGCGACGACGTCGCGGCCCTTCGCGCAGTCCAGGACCGCATTGACAAGTTCGCTTCTGGTCGACTCCTTCGGGAGGAAGCCGGCTGCCCCCTGCTGCAGCGCGCCGAAGACGATCGCCGACTCGTCGTGCGCCGACACCAGCAGCACCCTGGTGGGCAACTCGTCGCGGAGCACAGCTGCCGCGACCTCGGCACCGTCCATACCCGGCATCCGGTAATCCAGCAGCGCCACCTGCGGCGAATGCGTCCTGATCGCTTCCAGGGCCGATGGCCCGTCGTCGGCTTCGGCCACCACCTCGATGGACCCACTCGACGTCAGCGCCCGGACCACACCATCGCGAAACAGTGGATGGTCATCACCCACCACCACCCGCACCTTTTCGCTGGTCATGCAGCCAGCGTTGCACAGCACCCGCCTGTTCTTCCTCCGATTGGGGGACACGTGATTCATCCGTGTCGCCGTCTGATTGCCGGACATACAAGGCGCCTTTAGACCGGCACTCTTAAGTCATCGCCGGAACACACCGGCGCACAACACCAAAAGTCAACGCAGACAGGAAAACTCACATGAACACCAACCGCTTCGCACGCATCATCGCCCTACCGATCGCCTCGGCCGGAATCATCGGCGGCGCCGCCCTCGGCCTGGCCGGTGCGGCCAGCGCAGCCACCACCGACGTCCAGCAGCCCAACATCGTCGCGGTGCCGTCGGTCAAGGCGCACCCGGCGCCGCAGGCCCAGCCCGGCTGGTACTGGCACCACGGCGTGCACCACCTCGCCGAGCTGCAGCCGAGCTACACCCGCTGATAACCCCATAGACCGAAGCCCTCCCCTAAGTAGCCCTGGGGAGGGCTTCTCTATGCGCGGCCGGCCGCATATCCCCCGATCGGTGGACACGGGATTCCACCCATTCAACCGCCGATCACCCGACAGACCTAGCCGACCAAACGCGAGAGAGTTATCTCAACGCCGGAGAGACCGGCAGGAGAACCGAAAAGCCCATCCCCACAGGAGAACTCAGATGACCATCACCCGCAGCTTCGCCCGCTACATCGCCCTGCCCGCCATCTCGGCAGGCATCCTCGGTGGCGCCGCCCTCGGCCTGGCAGGCATGGCCAATGCAGGCACCTACTCCTACCAGCCGACCCCGCGCCCAGGCATCGTCGCCACCCCGAACACGATCGCCCGGCCGCCGGTCATCGTGATCCCCCGCCACCGGCACCACGACGGCGGTCTGATCATCAACCTCCCGGCCGGCGAATAGCCAGACCACTCTCCTGAGGCCCTTCCCGACAACCTCCCCGGGGAGGGCCTCTTCACGTCACCACAAAGGAATGTCGAGTCCATACTCCGACTCCGGGCGAGGGCCGAAGTAGCGCCGCTCCGATTCGTCGATCTTCACGTCATTGATGCTGGCTTCACGGCGTGCCATCAGGCCTTCTGGCGTGAATTCCCACAGCTCGTTGCCGTAGCTGCGGTACCACTGCCCGTCGGCGTCATGGGATTCGTATTGAAAACGCACCGCCATCCGGTTCTCCCGAAAGCCCCACAGGCTCTTGCGCAGGACGTAGTCGAGTTCGCGCTGCCACTTGCGAGTGAGAAAGGCGACGATCTGTTCTCGCCCGACGACGTGCTCGTCGCGGTTCCGCCACTGGGAGTCGACGGTGTACGCCAGGCTGACCCGTTCGGGGTCGCGGGTGTTCCAGGCGTCCTCGGCGGCCTGGACCTTCTGCCTCGCGGTCTCGAGGGTGAACGGTGGGAACGGCGGTCGGCTTTCGGTCATGTCATGTTCTTACGCTCGACGGACTGCGGCGATTCCCCTAATCGAAGGGTGTCATATCGTGCAGGCATGGACTTCGCGATGTCGGCCAAGGCGCAGGACTACCACAAGCGGCTGACCGCTTTCATGACCGAGTTCGTCTTCCCCGCCGAGGAGGCGTACGACCGGTATCGCCGGGAAGCTGGCCCCGAGGACCACACGGTGCCGCCGGTCGTCGAAGAACTCAAGAAGCTGGCCAAGGAACGCGGGCTGTGGAACCTGTTTCTGCCCGCCGAGTCGGGACTGACGAATCTGGAGTACGCGCCGCTGGCCGAGCTGACCGGCTGGAGCCTGGAGATCGCCCCCGAGGTCACCAACTGCGCGGCCCCGGACACCGGCAACATGGAGACCCTGCATCTGTTCGCCACCGAAGCACAGCGCAAGCAATGGTTGGAACCGCTGCTGGCCGGCGAGATCCGCAGCGGGTTCTCGATGACCGAGCCCGCGGTGGCCTCCAGCGACGCCCGCAACATCGAAACACTGATCACCCGCGACGGCGGCGACTACGTGATCAACGGCCGCAAGTGGTGGACGACCGGGGCGTCGGACCCGCGCTGCAAGATCCTGATCGTGATGGGTCGCACGAACCCCGACGCGGCCAGTCATCAGCAGCAGTCGATGGTGCTGGTGCCCGTCGATACCCCCGGGGTGAACATTCTGCGGTCGACGCCGGTGTTCGGCTGGCAGGACCAGCACGGGCACTGCGAGATCGTCTACGACAACGTGCGGGTGCCGGTGGAGAACCTGCTCGGGGAGGAAGGTGCGGGGTTCGCGATCGCCCAAGCCCGGCTCGGGCCGGGCCGCATTCATCACTGCATGCGCGCGTTGGGCGCCGCCGAGCGAGCGCTGGCGCTGATGGTCGACCGGGTGCAGAAGCGGGTGGCGTTCGGCAAGCCACTTGCCGAGCAGGGCGTGGTGCGCGAGCAGATTGCGCGTTCGCGCAACGAGATCGACCAGGCCCGGCTGCTGTGCGAGAAGGCGGCGTGGACCATCGACCAGCACGGCAACAAGGAGGCCCACGTGCTGGTCTCTCAGATCAAGGCGGTCGCCCCGCAGGTGGCCTGTGATGTCATCGATCGCGCGATCCAGGTGCACGGCGCGGCGGGGGTGTCCGACGACTTCCCGCTGGCCCGGCTGTACAGCTGGCACCGGGCGATGCGGCTGTTCGACGGCCCCGACGAGGTGCACATGCGCACCATCGCGCGGGCGGAGATCGGTCGCGAGAAGAGCGCCTTCGCCGCGGCGGTGACAAGCTAGTGGCGGTGGACGTCGGGGAACTGTCGGGGGCGTGGAACTTTCGTGATGTCGCCGAGGAGACAGGTGTGCGGCCGGGGCGTTTCTTCCGGTCCAGCGAGCTGAGCCGGCTCGACGACTCGGGCCGCGAGGTCTTTCGCCAGCTGGGGATCACCGATGTCGCCGACCTGCGATCGGCCCGCGAAGTAGAGCGTCACGGGCCGGGTCTGGTGCCCGAGGGCGTGGAAGTACACCTTTTGCACTTCCACGAGGTTGCCGCTGTCAGCGGGGAGGCGCCGCACGAAACGGCGTTCCAGAAGATGATGAGCGAGAAGCCCGACGACGAAGACGTCGCGGTGGCCGCCCACCGGTTCATGACCGAGGAGTACCTCCGATTCCCGACCCTCGGCGGTGCGCAACGTGCTGTGCGGCAAGTCATTTCGCTGCTTGCCGATGGGCGGCCGGTGATCGCCCACTGCTTCGCGGGCAAGGACAGAACTGGCTTCACCGTGGCGACGGTGCTCGATGCCATCGGTGTGGACCGCGACGCCATCATGGCCGATTTCCTGCGAAGCAACGCGGCGGTGCCACGACTGCGCGAACAGATCCTGGAGTCGGTGCGCGACCGTTCCGAGACTCACGAGGTAATCACCTTCGCCGAGGCGAGGCTGACCGACGAGGTGCTGGGCGTGCAGGAGGATTATCTAGATGCCTCTCGTCGCTCGATCGAGCAGAACTACGGCTCGCTGAAGGACTACCTCCACGCGGCAGGTGTGGCAGCGACCGATATTGCCAAGGCGCGCGCGACCCTCCTGGGATAGTTCCCGAATTGCCCGTGTAGCAAGCGACAGCTCGGTTGTCGCTCGGTACGCGGGCAAAAACGAAAGTGCCCTTCCGCGGAGATGGGTAGCGTCCTTACCGACGATGAATCCCGATCCAGCGCACTCGCTTGTACTGACTACCGACTACCGCGTGCCCGATCCGACGCGCGTGTGGCCGCTGCTGCAGCGACGCCGCGATGAACTTGCCGCGCTCGGTGCGCACCACGTGTTCGTCTTCACCTCGACCACCGACCCCGAGCGCGTGCTGGTGACGATCGCACTGCGCACCCGCGAACCGGTCGCCGAACTGTTGCGGTCCCGAGCGTTCTTCGAGTGGTTCGACGAAGTCGGTGTCGACGATCTGCCCGCCGTCTTTGCGGGCGAGCTGATCGAGCGGTTCGATTTCGACGGTGCCGACACCGCTCCGCCCGGCATCGTCATTGCCGGCATCATGGTCGTCGACGACCCCGCCGCCTTCCGTCTTCACGTTCGCGAGACGCGAGACCTGTTCCAGAAAGCGGGAATTCGACGGGTGCGAATCTTCGAAGCCTTCGATGATCCCGACGAAATCATGTTCCTGCACGAGCTGTCCGACGAGGTAAGCGCGCGACGCTGGCTGCGCCGGCCGGACGTCGCCGCCGAGTGGTTCTCCGACGCCGGCGTCGGCGCCTATCCGCCGGTGTTCATCGGCAGGATCGCGCACATGATGCGCATCAGTGACGAGTCCTGATGTATGTATGCCTGTGTCTTGGCGTCACCAGCGACACCATCAGTCGGGCCGTCGCCGCAGGCGCGACGACGTCCAAACAGGTCGCCGACGCGTGCGGCGCCGGATCGGAATGCGGCCGCTGCCGACGGACCGTGCGCGCGATCATCGCCGCTACTGGGTCAGATAGACACCAGCCACCCAGGCCGCCGTAGCGAGCAGCGCGCCACACAGTTCCACGCCCACCGACAGCGCGACACCCTTGAGCGCGTGCTTGGTCGACGTCCACGCCACCCGCTGGTCCCGACGATGCGAAAGTTCCGCCAGGTACACGCCGAGGACAAAGCCGATCACCAGACCCAGCACCGGAATGACGAAAAAGCCGATAATCCCGAGCACCGCACCGGCCGCCAGGCTCATCGTGCGGACGTCGGCCTCCCGCATCCGCCGCATCGGCCACAGATATTTGATCAGCGTCGAGACGGCCACCACCACGGTCACCACGCCGAGTGTCACCCAGGCGGTGACGTTGTGCTCGACGACCGCCCACACTGCGATCGCACCGAACACCAACAACGTGCCTGGCAGCAGCGGTACCACGATTCCCACGATCCCGACCGCAATGGCCAGCGCGACGAGAACGATGCCGCCGGTACTCATGCGCCCAGCTTTCCCGCGAGATCGATGAAATCCGTTGCAGTGAGATCAAACTTGTTGGCGCCTACGGTGTGGGGCTCGCTGCCGGGGCCATGCTCCAGTGGCCGGTCGACGTACGCTGTCCTTAACCCCGCGGCGCTGGCGGCCTTGAGGTCGCTGGGGTGTGCGGCGACGAGCATGAGCTCATCTGGCGCCACCCCGAGCAGGTCGGCGCAGCCGAGGTAGGCCTCCCGGTCCGGCTTGTAGTGGTGGAACAGTTCGGCGGAGATCACGCAGTCCCAGGGCAGCCCGGCGCGCTTGGCCATGTTGGTCAGCAGCGACATGTTGCCGTTGGAAAGCGTTGTGATGACGAACTTTTGCTTCAGCCGGGTCAGCCCCGCCACAGAATCCGGCCACGGGTCGAGTCGGTGCCAGGCCATGTTGAGCTCGTCGACGTCCTCACTGCAGATCGACGTGACGCCGGCCGCGCCCAGCAGTTCCTCGAGAATCAAGCGGTGCAAGTCGTCGATTCTCGTCCACGGAAGATCGCCCTTGCGCACACGATCCATCGCGGGGGCATATCCGGCGCGCCAGTCATCGGCGAAGCTCGGCCAATCCTGTTGCAGGCCATGGCGTTGGCCGAACTGCTGGAGCTCACGAATGACACTGGAGCGCCAATCGACGACGGTGCCGAACACGTCGAACGCCAACGCCTTCGGAGTCACGGCTCGAGCACGACCTTGCCGAGCACGCCGCCGTCGGCCAGAGTCTGTAGCGCTTCTGCACCCTTGGCCAACGGGAACCGCAGCGGCGGCGGCGGACGCAGCCCTGCCTTGACCAATTCGGCGACGCCGAACTCGAACACCGACTGGGACCCCGGCTTGCGGTTGACGTACTCGCCGTATCCGACGCCAATGACACTGATGTTGCGCAGCAACAGTCGATTGACTTTGACCGTCGGGATCCCGCCCGCCGCAAAGCCGATCACCAACAGCCGACCCTCGGTATCCAGCGCCCGAACGGCGTCGTCGAACGCCTCGCCGCCGAT
>DASRJA010000481.1:0-4630 GCA_035649695.1 Mycobacterium sp.
CCGCCTCCCGTCGAGGATGTCGTAGGCGCTGTGCACCGGTTCGCCGCATCAGGTTGCGCCGACGGTACCGAGGTCGTCTTCGTCCAGATCGACGGCGGCGGTCACACGTGGCCCGCCGACGCCTCGCAAGCTAGCGCGCAGTTCTTCGCCACGCACGGCAGGTGAGCGAGACGATCATCGGTCGAGATCCCACTGCCCGAAATCGGTCGCGAGAACGTCGTCGACGTCAACGTGTATGCCGCCGATGAGGGGGCCGGGGTTAGAGGCGGTGTTGACCGCACTCTGGTACAGGACCGCCGTGGGCTCGCGTTCACCGCGCGACCACGCGCTCGTCTGCCATGTCCACCGGTACCCGGGAGTGGTTGAGCGTCCGACGACGCCGTCTGCGACTGCCCACGCACACGCTCGCGAATGGCCGTAGATGCCGGAGCGGTCGACGCCCAACACTGAGTTGATTCCTCGAAACCATTCGGCCGCAAGGCTTTTCCACGCGTTGGCGTCGATGTCTTCATCGACACTGAAGAAGATCGGCGCGGTGTCCGGGCCTCCGGCTGCCGCGTGCAGTCGGAGCGCTGTCTGGGCGTCTGCCACGCCGCCGTCGTAACCGCGGGTGAAGTCTGACGGCGTGGGCCAACCGGGTTTGCCGTACTGATAGCAGCTGACGACGTGAAGACCCGCCGCGCGTAGCGCATCCGCATACTCGCGTGTGACGGGTTTGAAGTCGAAGTCCGCCCCTGGCCGCAATTCGGATACATAGACGAGCGCCCCGGCGTAGCCCGCCGACTTGAGCTGATCCACCGGGACCAACCGCTCGGTGAAGTCGATCAACCTCAAGTTGGCGGCCGATGCCTTCGGTAGGCCGAGCGTCGCGGCCGCCGTCCCCAGGCCCAATAGGACGAGGACGTCGCGTCTGCAAACAGACCGCACGCGGCGATGCTAACAACATCCGAGGCGGTAGGTTCTGGGCATGAGCGAGGACACCGCCCCAGGCATTACGGGAGTTCACCACTTCTCGGTGACTGTGCGCGATATCGAAGCCAGCGCCGCCTGGTACCAGCGGGTGTTTCGTGCGGACCGGGTGCCGATGCAGTTTCCGCACTACGAACGCGAGGACACCGGCTACGGCGTGCTGCTCGTCGATCCGCGTTCGGGTCTGGCGATCGGATTGCACACGAATACCGGCAACGACGGCGAAGAATTCGACGAGGCCCGAACGGGATTGGACCACGTCGGATTCAACGTGGCCGCACGTGAGGAGCTGGAGGCGTGGGCCGCGTGGCTCGACGAGGTCGGCGTCGAGCACTCCGGCGTCCGATCCGGCGACGAGCCGTTCCCATTCGCCACATTGGTGTTTCGCGACCCCGACAACATTCAGCTCGAACTCTTCACGGTCTGCTGACACTGCGCGTTCTACAGCGCAGCCAGCACCGCGCGTAGTTCGCTGCACAGATCGCCGCTGCCACCGCGGCGCAGCGGGCCATTCCAGTCGGCCAGAAGACGGCGGAGCCGCGCGGTGCCTCGCGGCCTGACGCGATGGTGCGTGAGCAGACGTTGTTCGACCCGCTCGATCAGGTCGGCCGCGTCCCACACTGCGGGCACGTTCACTCGGGACGGCGATATCGACATGACGCGGTCGCACAGCACGACGGTGCCGCGGCGACGCAACTCGGCGGCAAGGTGTTCCCGGTGCGAGGCAGAGCACAATCGCAGCATGTGCACGTCGAGCGCGGTGCCAGGTTGCGGGCTGACGCCCGACGCGACCAGTCGGTCCAGGTGGCGCGCACACAACCGAGCGGCGATGCGCGAGAAGACCGGTGGGCGCACCGCGTCGACAGGGACCGCGACCGCGCTCAGTGTTTGGGACATGTGACGAGTATGTCCTCGCCGCAGTCGGCAGCGATTCGGGCGATCTGCCGGTTCACCGGGGGAATTCGGTGTCCCCCGATCGGGGGATAGTGGCTATGCCAAGGCGGCCAGCGCTTGTCGGTCCTCGGCGGCGAACGTGTCTTCTAGCTGCAGCGGCGAATAGTCGAGGTCGATCTCCTCGACCGGGCGTCCCCGCGCGCTGCTGATCGTTCCGAATCGCCGCATCCCCTTGTCGGCGGCGTACTGCTGAATCTCATCCTTCTCCAGGCCGAACGGGATCTCGTCGTAAAGGGCATAGGCGTCGTCGGTGTTCTGCAATGCCAGCGGAATGAGCTCGTTCATGCGTGTTTCGAAGACGGCCCAATTGCGATCGTCGGCGGCGACATGGCGCCGACAGGTGAACGTGCCCCACGCCATATGCCGTCGTTCGTCGTCGCCGATGCGCCTGACCAGTTCCTGCATGCCGGGCAGAATGCCGCGGTCAACGCAAATCCGGTGCCACGCATAGTATCCCGTCAACGCCATCATGCCCTCGATGACGTGGTTGTAGGTTGCCGACGCCCGAACCTGGGCGGCCGGAGAGGGATCCGTCGTCAAGGCGTCGAGTGATTCGGGGAGTTCTTCGTAGAAGATTTTTCGGTACGTGGGAAGGTCGTCCAGGTAGCGCTGTAGATCGCTTGTCATCCCGACAGCGTCGAGCCACATGCGGAACACCTGGGTGTGTTTGGCTTCTTCGAACGCGAACTGCGTCAAGTACATCTCGTCGCCGAGTCGCCCTTCGGCCCGCATGGCCGCCATGAACGGCTGGATATCCTGGGTGACCGCTTCTTCGCCGGCGATGAACTCCGCGCACAACCGGGCCGCCCAGTCGCGCTCGAGATCCGACAGCGCCTCCCAGTCGGCTCGGTCGCGGGAGAAGTCGATGTCGGCGGGGTCCCAGAACTTGGCGTTGCCTCCGGCAAACAGCTTGAGCGGCAGGCTATCCCAGTTGAGGCCGCCGGCGACAAGTGAGTGTGATCGTGTCCTGTTCATGGAATGACCTCCTGAGATCTTGCGGTGGTTGGTGTCATTCGCGACGGCTCGGCGAACGCGTCCTTCAGGACGGCGACGAGACGGCGCACGGCCAGTGCCGGCTGTTCCGGCGTGGGTTCGTCAAGCCCGAGAATCGGGTCCAGCCCGCGCACGTAGGGCGCCAGCGCCAGATGCGGAACGATCAGCAGCAGCAGCGACAACAATGCGTCGGTATCGGAATCGGCGCGGAGATCACCACGCGTCCGTGCATCGTGGACAAGCGGCCGCAGGACTTCCAGGTAGTGGCGGTGAACGACGGTCTGCACGCTGATGCGGGCGTCGGTGTCGACCTCCAGGCTCGCCGCGGCATGCAGCGAACGTTCGTGCGGGTGATCGGCGAAGTACGCGACCCAGTCGTCGAGCAGATCGGTGAGAAATTCGAAGAACGGCCTGCTTGGATCCAGCTCACGGATGCGGTCTTCCATGTACGCACGCACGCGCTGGCTGGCGACATCGGCGATGAACGCGTAAAGGTCGCGCTTATCCGCGAAGTACTGGAACAGGCTGCCCTTGGCCACCCCGGCCCGCCGGGCGATGACGTTGAGGCTGCCCTGTGAGAACCCGTGCGCGCCGAACTCGGCCTCGGCGGCCTCGACCACCGCGGCACGACGATTCGGATCCAGGCGAGCCCACGTCACCGTCGGCATAGGCACCTCCTTGCGCAATATGACCACTGGTCATATTACTGTGAGGCGCGTCACAGTCAAGGCCGCCGACGGCTACTGTCGAGATGCAATGAAGATTAGCGAGTAGGGCATTCTTGTTTAACTAGCCGGCCCGCCGGTCTCGGTAACTGGTCTAGCAGCGGTTTCGATCACTGGGGGTATGGGCGCGTACCAGAATTCGGACGCGTGGGCGCCTTGGCTGTGTCTTTTTGCGCTGGCCTGCAGATTCGTCGTTTTGTAGTTATGTCAGGTATATCGTCGATTGTGGCGTTGTGGCGGCACCCTTGTTGTTAGCGTCTTCACATGTCCATCGCCGGTTGTCGGCGCGTGCGTGGCCACTAAGGCATCCCGCGCAGTTGTCCCGGGGAGCGGTGGACGATCCGGCAGGGATCGGTGCCCATACGCATCTCCTCGAGGCGGGGCAGTGGCCGGTCGTGATCTCACTGCAGCGGACCGGGTCGGCGGGGCTGCTCGGCGAGATCACGACAGGGCCGCTGCGCTCCTGACACGTGGCGTGGACTTAGTCAGCTGGGAATTTTGGTTCTCTGGGTCTGCCGCGGCGGAGGCTTGGAACTGGCAGGTGCAGGGCAGCCCTGCGGTGCGTCTTCTTCAACCTGTCCGAACGACGCGTGCCTCGCGGCGCGCGAGGCACATTCCTGTGACAGTCGACGGTTTCGATCAAAGAGTTGCATCGCCGGATTCGAGTTCGGCTCAGTGATAATGGTGTCACTGACCCGAGGGTGCCCGAGCGGAACACCGGCGAGTATGTGTCGACATTGAAAAAACAACGGGGCGCGACCCGCGCGCAGCGTAGTCGAAGTCTAGGAAAACATCAGGGGCATTCAGCTAGCCGGCGGCGGGAGGTGCCGTCGAAGCTCCAGGGCTAGCTCGACAGCGAGCCGTCGCTCGGCGGGCGGATAACCGAGCAGTTCAGTCGCGCGTGCGATCCGCTTGAGGATGGTGTTGCGGTGGGTATACAGCCGGGCCGCGGCGCGCGGCGCGTTGTCGGCCTCCTCGAGGTAGACACG
>DASRJA010000482.1:0-7966 GCA_035649695.1 Mycobacterium sp.
CCTGCGAGTGTTCCAGCCCCGCAACACATCTGCAGCTCGCTCGTGCACGTCGGTGACCTCTTCCTCGGCCAGCAGCTCGTCGAGCCGCTCGGCCGCGGCCCGCGCCGCCTTGTCCTGTGCGGCGGCCGCGGCAATCGCGTCGGTGCGGGCCTCGTCGCCCTGCACGCCGAGCCGCCGGATCAGCCACGGCAGCGTCAGCCCGTGCAACAACAGCGTGCCGATCACGACCACGAAGGTAAGGAACACCAGCTGCGGACGTCCCGGAAACGGCGCACCCGACATCGTCGTCAACGGAACACCGAACGCCGCCGCCAGCGATACCACCCCGCGCATGCCTGCCCATGCGACGACGAACACCTGCGCAGGCGTCGGCGCCGGTTCGCGATCACGGATGCGTGGAAACAGGGCACGCGGCAGGTATGCGAACACGAACACCCAGACGATTCGGACCAGGATCACCGTCGCCAATACCGCGACGGACGACATCGCGATCACCTTCGCGGTGATGCCCTCCAGCTCGCCCACCACCGTCGGCAACTGCAGGCCGATCATCAGGAACGCGAACGACTCGAGAATCAGTGTCAGGGCCTTCCACACCGCGTTGTCCTGCAGCCGGGTGGCGTATCCGGCCCTGGTGGATTTCTGGCCGAGAAGCAGCGCGGCGACGACGACCGCGAGTACGCCGGAGCCGTGAATCTCCTCGGCGGCGAGGTAGATGATGAACGGCGCGACCAGGCCCAGCGCGCTTTCTACCAAAGGATCGTCGAGCCGCCACCGGATGAACGCGGTGATCATGCCCAGTGCGAAACCCACCACGACGCCGCCGGCCGCAGCCAGCGCGAAGGTCGCCAGTCCGCTGCGCCAAGTCGCGGCCGTCCCGATAGCTGCGGCCAACGACACCTTGTACGCGGTCAGCGCGGTGGCGTCGTTGAGCAGGCTCTCGCCGCCGAGCAACGTCATCACCCGGCGCGGCAGCCCGAGCTTGCGCCCGACCGCGGTCGCGGACACCGCATCCGGCGGAGCGACGATCGCGCCGAGCGTCAACGCCGCCGCGACCGTCAGCTCGGGCACGGTCTTGTAGGCCACGAAACCGACCGCAAACGTCGTCGCCAGCGGCAGGCCGACCGCCAGCAGCCCGATCGGCCGGATGTTGCGCCGCAGCGCCACGTAGCTGCTTTCCAGCCCGGCCGACCAGAGCAGCGGCGGCAGCAGCACGTACAGCACAAGTTCGGGGTCCAGCTCGATCTGCTTGAAGCCGGGGATCAGGCCGGCCAGCAGGCCCGCGACCACCAGCGCCAGCGGGGCCGACACGTCGTAGTGCCTGGCCACCGCGGCCAACAGGACCGACACCACCAGTACCGCCAGCAGTGAGGCACCCACACCGACCTCCTATCCTTGGTCATCATGCTGAGGAGATCACGCCGGAGTGACGCCGACGCCCCAGCGGTCGCCGATACATGCGAACACCTCGCTGCCGACGCGCAATCCCCGGTCGAGCCTGAGCCGCTCACACCCGGCAAATGCCAGGAGTGCGACGAGCTCGGTGAATCCACGTGGGCACACCTGCGCATGTGCCTGACGTGCGGCCATGTCGGGTGCTGCGATTCCAGCCCACATCAACATGCGAGCGAACATTTCCATGCCACCGGCCATCCCGTGATGCGCTCCGCCGAGCCGGGGGAGGACTGGCGGTGGTGCTACATCGACGTCCGACTGGGCTGACCATCTGGCAGGCTGGGACGCGCGATGAGTGAAACAACGGAAGAAGCGACCGGACCCGAACCGGTCGTCGACGACACCTCCACGGCGCCCACGGGTTCCACCGTGATGCTGCTTGGCTCCGGCGAATTGAGCCGCGAACTGGCGCTGGCATTCCAGCGGCTCGGCGCCGACGTCATCGCCGTCGACCGCTATGCGGACGCCCCGGCGCACGGCGTGGCCGACCGCGCCGCCGTCATCAAGATGAACGACGCCGAGGAGCTGACCGCGCTCATCGAGAAGGAGAACCCGCGCTACGTCGTCGCGGAGGCGGGCGTCATCGCGGCCGACGCGCTGATCGCCGTCGCCGAGCGCGGGAACATCGAGGTGTTTCCGACGCCGCGCAGCACGCGGCTGTCCATCGACCGGGAGGGCCTGCGCCGGCTGGCCTCCGACGAGCTCGGCCTGCCCACCGCGCCGTTCTGGTTCGCCGGATCGGTGGAGGAGCTGACCGCGGTCGCTGAGCACGCCGGTTTCCCCTTGGTCGTCAAGCCGATCGCGGCGGCGCCGGGTGACGGCCAGTCGGTGCTGGTGCGGGCCGACGACGTCGAACCGGCCTGGCATCGCGCCATCGCCGCCGGCCGCATTCCGCATAGCCGGGTGATGGCCGAGACGGTCGTCGACGTCGACTTCGAGGTCACGCTGCTCACGGTCCGTACGACCGGACCGTCGGGTCCCGCAGTGCACTTCTGCGAACCGATCGGACACCGGCTGGCCGACGGCGACGTGCTCGAGTCGTGGCAGCCGCAGCAGATGTCGCCCGTCGCGCTCGATGCGGCGAAGTCGATCGCGGCGCGCATCGTCAACTCGCTCGGCGGGCGCGGCGTGTTCGGGGTGGAGCTACTGGTGCGCGGCGATGAGGTGTACTTCGCCGACGTCCGGCCGCGGCCATACGACAGCGGACTGGTGACGCTGCGCTCCCAACGGCTTTCGCAGTTCGAGCTGCACGCCCGGGCGATCCTCGGGCTGACCGTGGACACCATCATGATCTCGCCCGCCGCGGCGGAAGTCCTCTATGCAGGGGCCGAGTCGACCGGCAATCACGACGTCGACCTGCGCTTGGTCGGCGAAGCGCTGGCCGTCGCCGAGAGCGATGTGCGGCTGTTCGACCGGCCCGACGAGACAGCCGGCAGGCGGCGGCTCGGGGTGGCGCTGGCCACAGCCCCGGACCCGATCGTGGCGCGAGACCGGGCCCGGCGGGTGTCGGCAGCCCTGCGCAAACTCTGGTGACCGAACCTTCCGATTCCGCGGCCGACCGGCCGACGATGGCGCCGTTCCTCGCCGCGTTGACAATCATTGTGCTCGTCGTGATCGCAATCGGGCTGTTCAACATCTTCGGCGACAACGACCCGCCGGAGGATCAGCAGGTCGGCCGGGCCGCCGTCGGCCAGAACGATGCGCTGCAACGGCAGAACTACGCCGACTTCCGCAGCTACACCTGTCGTGACCAGCAAGGTGTGGAGGCCGATGTCCTTGCCCGGCAACGGGATTCAGTTGCCAAACGAGGGGAGCGGTTCGTCGACGACGTCACTGATGTGAAGATCGACGGCGACCGCGCCACCGCCAAGGTGACCTATCATTTCGACAAGGCGCCAGACACCAAAACCGGTGTCGCAATGACGTTCGTGCGCGAGGACGGAGCATGGAAGGTCTGTTCGACCGGTCCCAACTAGCTGTGGAAGACTTCCGATCGTGAGCTACGCGGGAGACATCACGCCTGAGGAGGCTTGGAAGCTGCTGAGCGACGATCCCGAGGCCGTGCTGGTCGATTGCCGCACGGACGCCGAATGGCGGTTCGTCGGGGTGCCGGATCTTTCTTCGCTGCAGCGTGACGTGGTGTACGTCGAGTGGAACACGACCGACGGAAAGCACAACGACAACTTCGTCGACGACTTGAAATCCGCGGGTGTAACGCCCGGTGAGCGGCCGGTGGTGTTCCTGTGCCGGTCGGGCAACCGGTCGATCGGCGCGGCCGAGGCGGCGACCGACGCCGGTATCGCCCCGTCCTACAACGTGCTGGACGGCTTCGAGGGCAACCTCAACGAGCAGAGGCACCGCGGCGGCACCGGATGGAAAGCGGTCGGCCTGCCCTGGAAGCAGTCATGAGCGCCCGAAGACGACCGCGAGTGAGGATCGCAGCGAGGAACGAGCGAGGACCGGAGCGAGCGGGAGTCGAGTCATGAGCTCGGACGAAGTGCCATCGGTGCGCAAGCCCGCCGAGCTACCCGACGGGGTCAGCCAGGCCACCATCGGCGTGCGCGGCGGCCTGCTGCGGTCGGGTTTCGAGGAGACCGCTGAGGCGATGTACCTGACGTCGGGCTACGTCTACTCGTCGGCGGCCGAGGCGGAGAAGGCGTTCACGGGCGACATCGACCGCTACGTGTACTCCCGGTACGGCAACCCGACTATCTCGATGTTCGAGGAGCGGCTGCGGCTGATCGAAGGCGCGCCTGCGTGCTTCGCGACAGCGACGGGCATGGCGGCGGTGTTCACGTCGCTAGGGGCGTTATTGGCCGCGGGCGACCGGTTGGTGGCCGCGCGCAGCCTGTTCGGGTCGTGCTTCGTGGTGTGCAGTGAGATCCTGCCGCGCTGGGGCATTGAGACGGTCTTCGTCGATGGCGACGAGTTGTCGCAGTGGGAAGAGGCGCTGTCTGTACCCACTCAGGCGGTGTTCTTCGAAACGCCGTCCAACCCGATGCAGTCGTTGGTCGATATCGCCGCGGTATGTGACCTCGCCCATGCCGCGGGTGCAAAAGTGGTGCTGGACAACGTTTTTGCCACGCCTATCCTGCAGCAGGGCTTCCCGCTGGGCGTCGACGTGGTGGTGTATTCAGGCACCAAACACATCGACGGACAGGGCCGTGTGCTCGGCGGCGCGATTCTCGGTGACAAGCAATACATCGACGAGCCGGTGCAGAAATTGATGCGGCACACCGGTCCTGCGCTGAGCCCGTTCAACGCGTGGACGCTGCTCAAGGGTTTGGAGACGCTGGCGGTGCGGGTCGAACACCAGAACACGGCGGCGCAGCGCATCGCGGAGTTTCTGGAGAAGCACCCCGCCGTGAGCTGGGTCCGCTATCCGTTCCTGGAGTCGCACCCGCAGTACGACTTGGCCAAGCGGCAGATGACGGGCGGCGGAACGGTTGTCACGTTCGAGCTCAAGGGCGGCACCAAGGACCGTGCGTTCGAGGTGCTCGACAAATTGCGGATCGTCGACATCTCCAACAACTTGGGCGATTCCAAGTCGCTGATCACGCACCCGGCCACGACGACACACCGGGCAATGGGCCCGGAAGGGCGTGCGGCGATCGGGCTTGGCGACGGAGTTGTGCGAATCTCGGTGGGGCTGGAGGGAACTGAGGATTTGATCGGCGATCTCGACCAGGCTTTGAGCTAGGTGTCGCGGCGGACCGAGGCGAAAAAGAACCGCCGCAACAAGCGGCGGGCGACCCGGGACGCGAATTGGGTACCCCAAGAAGTTCTCGACGACCTGACGGATGAGGTCGAATTAGCCGACGTCTTGGAGGCATTCGACGAGCTAGTAACGCAGCGCGGTTGGACATTTGATGAGGAGAACTCCGACGAGCGCGGCGTCGCGTGGGTGTACGAACCGTCATCCGACAACAGCGACGATTACGAAGGCCATCCAACGACAATCTGGATTCATGAAACCGAGCCGGACTGGATCTATCTGGTTTTCATCGGCTCTCGCGAGGGCTACCAGTTCGAGCCCGATGCGATCTTGGAGCACCTCGACGCGATCGAGGCCTACCGTATGGGCGATCCGCTGCCGGAGTTCGACAGTTAGTCCTTGTCGGATCCTTCGGCTACACCCTGTGCGGCCTGCGCACGCTGCTCATAGCTCTGTCGGGCATTGACGTCGAAGTCCAGGAACACGCTGTCGAGCCCCAAACGCTTGTTGAGCCAACGCCTTCCGCGCGGTCCCAGCATCTGCGCGGCCTGGGCGGTGAACCGCAGCGGCGTAGGAACCGCCACATGCGTCTTGGGTTTCTCGAGCGTCTTGATCACCGCTGCGGCGATGTCTTCTGGCTCCACCGGCTTGATCGCACCGCTGCTCTTGGTGCCCGAGATGAGTTCGGTGTTGGTGAACGGCGGCATCACGACTGACACCTCCACACCGTGCGGCGCCATCTCGTCGGCCAGCGCGGCAGACAGTCCCACCACCCCGAACTTGGCGCCGACATAGACCACCTGACCGGGAACCGGGATCAGACCGGACAGCGACGCAATGTTGATGATGTGGCCGCTGCGGCGCGCGACCATGTCCGGCAGCGCCAGCTGGCACCCGGCGAGCACGCCGTACAGGTTGACCTCGATCGCGGATCGGATCGCCTGCTCGGACTGGTCGAGGAACGGGCCGATCGGCATCACACCGGCGTTGTTGATCAGGACGTCGATGTGGCCGCCGCCGTCGGTGCGCGCCTTGTCGAGGAACGTCGCGAACGACTCCCGGTCGGTGACGTCGAGCGGGTAGCCCGAGACCGGGCCCAGCTTGGTGAGGTCGGCGACGGCCGATTCCTGCAGCGCGACGTCACGGTCGCCGATCACCACGCGGGCGCCGCGAGCCAGCAGTGCCTTGGCGGTGGCGTAGCCGATGCCGCGGGCGGCGCCGGTGATCGCGATGGTCTTGCCCCGGATGTTGTCCATGCGGCCAAACTTTACACGTGTCAAGTTTGGCGCGGAAGTGTGGTGGACTCCAGTTCACGCTTGCGCTTGAGCATCGCTTTCGCGAGCCGCAGCGACAGCGCCGGCGAGAGCCGCTCCGGGTACCACCACGCCTTCCACCACGCCGGCACGACGATGATCGCGTCATTTCGCAACACGGCACGAAGGACACGCTCGGCGAACTTCTCGGGTGCCATCGGCCGCAACCGCTCCCAGGATTTGAGGAGGTCCTCACGGCTGACACCGGGCACGTTGATTCGTCCGTACTCGCCGCCTGTGAGGATCGGAGTGCGTATAACGCCGGGACAAAGCGCCGAGACCCGCACGCCGTGACGTTCGGCCTCCACTCGCAACGACCTCGAAATCGCGACGACCGCATGCTTGGTGGCGGTGTAGCTCGCCGGGCTCACAGTAATGGTCAGCCCGGCCATGGAGGCCGTGTTCACGATGTGACCGGAGTGCTGCCGGATCATGATCGGCTAGACCGCTTGGATGCCGTGCACCACACCACGCAGGTTCACGTCGAAGACGTCGTTCCAGTCATCGAGGCCGTATGAGTCGACCTCGCCGGCGACCCCGATGCCGGCGTTGTTGAACAGGTAGTCGATCCGCCCCGATTGCTTCACCACCTCGGCGACGGCGCGTTCAACCGATGGATAGTCACGCACATCGAGCTCGATCGCGCGCGCCTTTGCGCCACCGCCGCTGAGCTGTTGCGCCAATTCCTCCGCCCGGCCGATCTGCCGATCGGCGATCCAGGCCTCGGCGCCGCCCTGCGACAGCTTGGTCGACAATGCGGCGCCGATGCCTGACGCGCCGCCGGTAACGATCGCGACCTTTCCTGACACAGTTGATGCCATTGCCGAAGGATAATTGCCTGCCGTTACGACCTGCGGATATTTCCGATCTCCCTGATCGAATCGGCGGCTTTGGAATGCGGCCCGCCGACGCGCGTTAGACATTTAGGTGATGACCGTGCCCGCCGTGAACCAGCTGCGCTTTGTGGCAGTCAGCCAGGACGACCCGCTGGCCGCGCCGCTGCTGGCCGAGCTCGCCGTCGAGTACGCCACTCGCTACGGCGCCACGCAGGACGCGGTATCCAAATGGCTGCGCGGGTATCCGGCCGACGAGTTCGCACCGCCCGGCGGCGGTCTGCTCATCGGGCTTCTGGCCGACCAACCCGTCACCGGCGGCGCGTTCCGCCGCTTCGACGACTCCACCGCCGAGCTCAAGCGCATCTGGACCGACAGCCGCTATCGCCGCCAAGGCCACGCCAAGGCGCTGCTCGCCGAGCTCGAGGCCGAGATCGTCGCCCGCGGCTACCGCTCGGTCTATCTGACGACGGGCGATCGCCAGCCCGAGGCCGAGGCGCTGTACCTGTCCACCGGCTACACCCGACTGATCGAGCCGCTTCCCGCCGAGGGCGAGGTTTACCCGATCGCATTCCAGAAGGTGCTGCCATGACCGCACAGCTGCATGTCGGCCTCGCACTCGACGGTTACGGCTGGCACCCGCAGGCGTG
>DASRJA010000483.1:0-8085 GCA_035649695.1 Mycobacterium sp.
CGCGCCTCGAAGAAGCGATCGACGAGCTGGTTGACCTCGGATACGGCGACGCCCGACCCGTTGGCGATGCGCAGCCGTCGCGACGCGTTGATGATCTTCGGATCGGCCCGCTCGGCAGGTGTCATACCGCGGATGATCGCCTGTACCCGATCCAGCTGGCTGTCGTCGACGGCGGCAAGCGCATCCTTCATCTGCCCAGCGCCGGGCAGCATGCCCAGCAGGTTGCCGATCGGGCCCATCTTGCGGATGGCCAGCATCTGCTCGAGGAAGTCCTCGAGGGTCAGCTCGCCCGAGCCGATCTTGGCGGCAGCTTCCTCGGCCTTCTGGGCGTCGAAATGCTGTTCGGCCTGCTCGATCAGCGTGAGCAGGTCGCCCATGCCGAGGATGCGGCTGGCCATCCGGTCGGGGTGGAAGACGTCGAAGTCCTCGAGCTTCTCGCCCGCGGAGGCGAACAGAATCGGCACGCCGGTGATCTCCCGCACCGACAGCGCGGCGCCGCCGCGGGCATCACCGTCGAGCTTGGTCAGCACCACGCCGGTGAAGCCGACGCCCTCGCGGAACGCTTCTGCCGTGGTGACGGCGTCCTGGCCGATCATGGCGTCGAGCACGAAGATCACTTCGTCGGGGTCGAGCACCTGGCGGATTGCGGCGGCCTGGGTCATCAGCTCTTCGTCGATGCCGAGCCGACCCGCGGTGTCGACGATGACGACATCGAAGTGCTTGGCCTTGGCCTCGGCCAAGCCCCCAGAGGCGACCGCGACCGGGTCGCCATGGCCGGCCTGCTCGGAGCCTTCCGTCGACACGCCTGGGTGCGGCGCAAACACCTGCACCCCGGCGCGTTCGCCGACGATCTGCAGCTGGTTGACCGCGCCCGGCCGTTGCAGGTCACACGCCACCAGAAGTGGCGTATTGCCTTGATCTTTAAGCCATTTCGCGAGCTTGCCGGCCAGCGTGGTCTTACCGGAACCTTGCAGACCGGCGAGCATGATCACCGTCGGCGGAGTCTTGGCGAACGCCAGTTTACGGGTTTCACCGCCGAGGATGCCGATCAGTTCGTCGTTGACGATCTTGACGACCTGCTGGGCCGGGTTGAGCGCACCGGAGACCTCGGCGCCCTTGGCGCGATCCTTGATGCGGGCGACGAACGCGCGCACCACCGGCAGCGAGACGTCGGCTTCAAGCAGCGCCAGCCGGATCTCGCGAGCGGTCGCGTCGATGTCGGCGTCGGTCAGTCGGCCCTTACCGCGCAGCCCCTGCAGGGCGCCGGTCAACCGGTCGGACAGCGATTCAAACACGCCGACCAGCCTAGCTGGCCTCTGAGACCGGCTTCGCAGGCGCGGGCGCAGGCAGTACCGCGTAGAGATCGTGCTCGAGTTCGTCGCGGATCGACCGGTCACCCGAGGCCAGCGTCGGAACCACAATGTCGAACACGTCGACGACCGACGATCCCAGCGTGGTCACCTTCGCCCACGCGATGTCCACGCCGTCACGTTCGAAGACCGCCGTCAGCCTGGCGAGCAGGCCGGCGCGGTCTGTCGACCGGATCTGCACCACGAGTTCGCCCGGCTCGATGCCATCGGACCATAGGATCTTCGGCGGCGCCGTTGCGTGGTTGATCGGGACTGCGTCCGGCACCTCGCCGGCACGTGTCGTGCCGTGCTGTGCCGCATCGCGGTCCCGCTTGTCCAACGACGCCAGCACATCCAGTTCGCCATCCAGCGCAAGGATGAACTGTTGCCGTAACAGCTCGGCGGCCGGTGGCGCACCGAAATGCGGTGACACCACGAAGGTGTTGATGGCCGAACCCTGATGACCGTTCACCGAAGCCGAGTGCACCCGCAGCGAATTGAGGGCCAGCACACCAGCGGCCTTGGACAGCAGGCCGCGGCGGTCCGGCGCGATCATCGTCACGTTGTAGATGTGCGGGCTATCGCCAGGAGTCATCTCGACGTGCACGCTGTCATCGGACGCCAACGAAAGATAGCGCGGGTCAATGGGATCGGGCTTCGGCAGCGGCTCGCCCGCCATGACCAACCGACAGCGCCGAACCAGGTCGCCGATCAGCGACGATTTCCAGTCGCCCCATACGCCGGGACCGGTGGCAAGCGAGTCCGCCTCTGCCAGCACGGAAAGCAGCTCCAGCAACACCGGGTCCCCGTCGAGCGCGTCGACTACCTCCGCAATGGTTTTCGGGTCCTGCAGGTCGCGCCGCGTCGCGGTGTGCGGCAGCCGCAGGTGATGGCGCACCACCTTCGACAGCAGTTCGACATCCGACGGCCACAGACCCAGCCGGGTGCCGATCTGGGTAGCCAACTCGGCGCCGATGACGCTGTGATCACCGCCGCGGCCCTTGCCGATGTCGTGGCACAGCGCGCCGAGCACCAACAGGTCGGGCCGGGATACCCGGGTGGTGAATGCGCTTGCCCGCGAGACGGTTTCGACGAGATGGCGGTCGACGGTCCAGATGTGCACCACGTCGCGCGGGGGGAGGTCGCGCACTGCGCCCCATTCGGGGAACAGCCTGCCCCACAACCCGGTTCGGTCCAGCGCCTCGATGGTGGCCACCGCCGCCGGACCGGCGGCCAGCATCACCAACAAATCCTTGAGCGCCTGCCGCGGCCACGGTGTACGCAGCTCGGGCGCGCTCTCGGTAAGCCGGGCCAACGTCGACGCCGCGATCGGCAACCCTGTGGTCGCCGAGGCGGCGGCTACCCGCAGGATCAGTCCGGGATCGCGTTCCGGGCGTGCATCGCGAGCGAGAATCACCTCGCCGTTGAATTCGATGACGCCTTCGTCGAGGGGGCGGCGCACGGGGCGTTTGAAGGCCGCCAATCCGCGGCGGGGCAGCGCGTTCGCCGCGGTGCGAATTCCGGCATCGACGTAGTAGCTAACGGTGCGCGCCGCGTCAGAAAGCATGCGCGCCAAGTCGAATCGGTCACCGATGTGCAGCGCGGCGCCGATCTCATCGGCATGCTGAGCCAGCAGCAGTTCGCGTCCGCGGCCGGACACCCGGTGAAGTTCGGTGCGCACGTTGAGCAGCGCCAGGTGCGCCTCGCCCAGGGTGCCGGTCGGCGAGGCCAGCGAGCGGCTCGGATAGACATCGGCCAGTTGGGCGATCGCCAGTGCGTTGAGCAGTTGCACGTCGCGCAGGCCGCCGCGGCCGCACTTGAGATCCGGCTCAGCGCGGTGGGCGATCTGGCCGCTGCGCTGCCACCGCTGCTCGGTGTGCTCGACGAGTTCGTCGAAACGCGAAGCGATTCCGGTGCGCCACTGCCGACGCGCTCCGCCGATCAACAGCGACGACAGATCCGAGTCGCCCGCAATGTGCCGCGCCTCGAGCATGGCCAGGCCCGCGGAGATGTCCTCGCCCGCGACCTTCAACGCCTCCGGAACGGTGCGCACGCTGTGGTCGATGCGGATGTTGGCGTCCCACAACGGGTACCACAGCAGTTCCGCAACTTGGCTGACAATGTCGTGAGGCATGTTGTCGTGCAACAGCGTCAGGTCGAGGTCAGAGTACGGCAGCAACTCGCCGCGCCCCAGACCACCGGTGGCGACGATTGCGAATCCACTCGTGGCGGTGACTCCGATCTCGGTGGCCTTTGTGGTGAGCCAGAAGTCGTGCAAGTCCAGCAACGCGTCGCGTAGTGCGGCCGAATCCAGTTGACGTGCGGCGCCCGAGAGCAGCTGTTCGGATGCGGCCGAAAGATCGGTGGCCGGGCGTAACGAGCCCGCCGCCGGGGCCTCCCATCGGGTGGGCCCACTGCTTGCATGGGGAGAGCCGGCGGCGGGTTCTGGTGTCTGCTCTGTCATTTCGACTCCTCTCCCGGCCCTTACCTATAAACGCTCACGGTGTTCGTCCGGGAGACGACGTCTTATTTCAGATGTGGCTCAAAGGGCGTCGGCCCCCCGCTCTCCGGTGCGCACCCGGACCACGGTGTCGACGGGGCTGACCCACACCTTTCCGTCGCCGATCTTCCCGGTGCGAGCGGCCTGGACGATGACATCCACCACCTTGTCGACGGCGGAATCATCGACCACAACCTCAACCCGCACCTTCGGCACGAAGTCGACGGAGTACTCGGCGCCTCGGTACACCTCGGTGTGACCCTTCTGGCGGCCGTAGCCCTGAACCTCGCTGACGGTCATTCCGAGAATACCCGTCTGTTCGAGGCCGGTCTTGACGTCTTCGAGCGTGAACGGCTTGACGATCGCAGTAATCAGCTTCATATTCCCTTATCCCTCCGCGCCGTGACGGGCCAGTATCGAGCTGCCGCCACCACTGACCGCGGCGAGGTCGTATCCGGTTTCCGCGTGTTCGGCCTCATCAATGCCGGACGACTCGTCCTCCTCGCTAATGCGCAGCCCGATGGTGTATTTCACGATCAAGGCCACGATAGCGGTACCAACGGCGGAATAGAGCAGAACCGCACCGGCCCCGATGGCCTGACGCCACAGCTGATCGAAGCCGCCGCCGTAGAACAAACCGGTGACCGCCGCTGGCGCCTCCGGCGCCGCAACCAGGCCGACCAGCAGGGTGCCGACCAGACCTCCGACCAGGTGCACGCCGACGACGTCGAGTGAATCGTCAAAGCCCAGTTTGTATTTCAGGCCGACGGCCAGCGCGCACAGCACACCGGCGGACAGGCCGACGACCAAGGCGCCGACGACGTTCACCGACGAGCAAGACGGGGTGATCGCGACGAGGCCCGCGACGATGCCCGACGCGGCGCCCAGCGAGGTGGCCTTACCGTCGCGGATGCGTTCGGTGATGAGCCAGCCCAGCATGGCCGTCGCGGTCGCGATCGTGGTGGTGATGAACGTCGCACCCGCGATGCCGTTGGAGGCGACCGCAGAACCGGCGTTGAACCCGTACCAGCCGAACCACAGCAGGCCGGCGCCCAACATCACGAACGGCAGGTTGTGCGGCCGCATTGGGCTGGTCGGCCAACCGATGCGCTTGCCGAGGATGATCGCAAGCACCAGCCCCGCGGTACCGGAGTTGATATGCACCGCGGTACCACCTGCGAAGTCAATTGCCTTGAGTTTGTTGGCAATCCAGCCGCCGGTCTCACCGGTGACACCGTCGAACGCGAACACCCAGTGTGCAACCGGGAAGTACACCACCGTGATCCACAGTGCGACGAACAGCAGCCAGCCGCCGAACTTCAACCGGTCGGCGACCGCGCCCGAGACCAGGGCCACCGTGATGATGGCGAACATCAGCTGGAATGCGACGAAAACCGTCTGGGGGATGGTTCCTGCCAGCGGAATCGACACGGCGGGATCAGTGGCGGCGTCGAGTTGCAGGTAGGTGCCGCCGATCAGACCTTTCAGGCCCCAGTATTGGGTCGGATTACCGAATAGGTTGGCGACGTCGTTGCCGAAGGCCATCGAGTAGCCGTACAGCGCCCACAACACCGTGACGACACCCATGGCGCTGACGCTCATCATGATCATGTTGAGAACGCTTCTGGAACGGACCATGCCTCCGTAGAAGAAGGCCAGCCCGGGCGTCATCAACAAGACAAGCGCTGAGCTTGCCAGCATCCATGCGGTATCACCGGTGTCCGGTATACCGAGAGTCGGGAATCCATCCACTCGCAGTTTCCTCCTTCAACATGCCACGGCCGCACAGTTTTACGACCGTTGACCTGTTGCAAGACAATGCTGAGTGGTTGTTTCGTCTACGACGCTGCGGTGTTTCGCTCGTGTGAACGGATGGGCCGTCCACGTTTCGTCAGTGTTACATCAGGCGTTTCTTGACGAGCGTTTGTTACCCGAGCAGCGCATCGACGAACGCTGCGGGCTCGAACGGAGCGAGATCGTCGGGGCCTTCACCGAGACCGACGAGTTTGACCGGAACACCCAACTCCTGCTGCACGCGGAAGACGATCCCGCCCTTTGCCGTGCCGTCGAGTTTGGTCAGTACGACACCGGTGATGTCGACGACTTCGGCAAACACGCGGGCCTGCGGCAGCCCGTTTTGCCCGATCGTGGCGTCGAGCACCAGGAGCACCTCGTCGACCTCCGCGCGCCGGCTCACCACCCGCTTGACCTTGCCGAGCTCGTCCATCAGCCCAGTCTTCGTGTGCAGCCGTCCGGCCGTGTCGATGACAACCACGTCGGCACCGTTCTCGATGCCCTTGTCGACGGCGTCGAAGGCGACGGATGCCGGGTCGGCGCCCTCGACCCCACTCACGACCTCGGCGCCCACCCGGGACGCCCAGGTCTGCAGCTGGTGGGCCGCGGCGGCACGGAAGGTATCGGCGGCACCGAGTACCACGCGGCGGCCGTCGGCCACCAGAACGCGGGCCAGCTTGCCGACCGTCGTCGTCTTACCAGTGCCGTTGACACCGACGACCAGCAGCACGGACGGCTTGTTGTGGTGCGGCAGCGCCTTGATCGAGCGGTCCAGGTCGGGCTGCAGCTCCTCGATGAGCACGTCACGCACCACGGCTCGGGCCTCCGTCTCGGTGCGCACGCCGCTGCTGGCCATGCGTGAGCGCAGCGATGACACCACCGATTCGGTGACGACGGGCCCTAGGTCAGCGATCAGCAGAGTGTCCTCGACGGCCTCCCAGGACTCTTCGTCGAGGTCGCCGCCGCCGAGCAGGCCGAGCACGCCGCGGCCCAGCGTGTTCTGCGACTTGGCCAGACGCCCGCGCAGGCGGTCCAGCCGGCCTTCAACTGGTGCGATCTCCTCGACAGGAGCTGCGGCGGGTTCAGGCTCCGGAGCGGGCGGCGCCACCGGAGCCTCTGGCAGCTGAACGTCGGCGATAGTGCGTTTCGGCGCGTCACGCGGAATGGTGGCATCATCGCCGACGGCAGGCAGCCCGCTGGTATCGATGCGTTCGACCGGCTCAGCAGGTGCTGACTGGGTGAACGTGATCCCCGAGGACGCGGTATATCCGCCGGATCGGTCGACGGGAGTGGCAGTGTCTGCAGACGACAAGCTGATCCGTCGACGCCGGTACCGCACCAGCCCGACGACCAGCGCAACCACGACCAGAACGGCAATGACCGCGATTGCGATCCACAGAGCTTCCGACACCACGCCATTGTCTCAGGGGTCATAGCCGGTGACGCTCGACCCCGGCGGCATGGAAACCCGCAAACGGCGCCACATCGACGTGTGCCTGTCCGAGGCAGTCGACTATCAGACCGTCACCACCGGGCTGGAGCGCTACCGGCTGCCGTACAACGCGCTCACCCAGACCGATCTGGGCAGCGTCGATTTGGGCGTCGACTTCCTCGGCGCGCGGCTGCGTTCGCCGGTGCTGATCGGCGCGATGACGGGCGGGGCCGAGCTGTCGGGCACGATCAACCGCAATCTGGCCGTGGCGGCTCAGCAACTCGGCGTGGGCTTGATGCTGGGCTCGCAGCGCATCATGCTTGACAACCGGTCGGCCTCGGAGTCATTCAGCGTCCGCGATGTGGCGCCCGACGTGCTGCTGATCGGGAACATCGGACTGGCTCAACTCAACGAGGTCATGGTTCCCGACCTCGTCAAGGCGCTCGACCACGTCGGCGCCAATGCCCTTGCGGTACATACCAACCCGCTGCAGGAGGCCATGCAGCACGAGGGCGACACCGACTTCTCCGGCTCGGTTTCGCGGTTGCGCGACATCGCAGGGTCGATCGGCTATCCGGTGATGCTGAAAGAGGTCGGCCACGGCATCGGTGCGGCTGCCGCCGCGGAGTTGGTGGACTGCCCGCTCGCGGCCGTAGACGTCGCAGGCGCGGGCGGCACGTCGTGGGCGCGGGTCGAACAGTTCGTGCGGTACGGCGAGATTCGCTACCCCGCGCTGGCCGAGTGGGGCATCCCGACCGCGGAGGCGCTACTGGAGGTGCGGCACACGCTGCCCGACGTGTCGATTGTCGCGTCGGGTGGCATCCGCACCGGTATGGACGCGGCCAAGGCCTTGGCGATGGGCGCCGACGCGGTGGCGGTGGCGCGGCCGCTGCTGGCGCCAGCGATCGAATCGCCTGCCGCCGTTCTGGGTTGGCTGCAGTCGTTCATCGACGAACTGTTGGTCTGCCTGCACGGCTGCGGTGCCGCGAATTTGGCGGCACTGCGGCGTC
>DASRJA010000484.1:0-3823 GCA_035649695.1 Mycobacterium sp.
TCTCTGGCTTCAGCGAAAGACGTTTGGCCGCTTCGTCATTCGTGCAACCCAGTGCGACCTGAGCGAGGACGTCGAGCTCACGCGCCGACAGCGTAGCGGCAGGGACTCCCGATCTGCCACGGGCCAGTCGTTCAGCGAGTACCCGTAGCTGTGCCTGCAACGCAGGCGGCGCGGACGGGTCCGCGGCCAGCCGGCGAAGCTGCGCATGGACTTCGCGGATTTCCTCGGCAGCCGCCCCATTACCGCGGATGCCCGCGTGGTGCGCGTCCCGAAGCCGCAGCCGTCGGTCCACCTCGTCGCGAATGCTCAGCTCGCGGCTGAGTCGCCGGGCGGAGGCGATCATCAGATCCGCCGTGCGGTCGCCGATCGGCGCCGCGGCGCGGTAAGCGCCGTAGAGCACCGCCCGCGACCTGCCGTCCACCACGACCGGGACGGCCAGGATCGACTTGATGCCCTCCTGAAGCACCGGCCCGTCGTAGTGGTGCGTGATCGAGGAGGCCCTGCGGTAGTCGGGGACCGACAACGGGCGTCGGGACACGACGGTGGCCCCGCCGAGGCCAGCGCTGGGCATCACCGCGAGCCCCCGCATGCCGCCGGTGCGGGCGCCGAAGAACTCCGTCAGAAGCAGGGTGTCGTCGTGTACCTCGCCTCCGAATGTCAGCGGCATGCCCGACTCTTCGGCGACCCGTCTCAGCTCGGCACGCAGCGCATCCGCGTCACGCGGACGCAGCAGCGGCGAGCCGGCAACCATCGGCGAACACCCTCTTTCGGGGGTAGCGGGAGACTAGTGTGACGTAGATCCTATCCGCCATGACGAGCAACACCGACCTGTATCGCATCGCCCGCGATCAGCTTGTCAACGTGATCGGCGACTATGACAAGGCCGTCGATCTGTTTTCATGGCCGCAGCTCACCGGCACTTTCAACTGGGCCACCGATTGGTTCGACGTCATCGCCCGCGGCAATGACCGCACAGCGTTGTGGATCGTCGAGGAGAACGGCACCGAACACAAGACCAGCTTCGCGGAGATGGCTGATGTATCCGACCGTGTCGCGACGTGGCTGAGCCGGCTCGGCGTCAGCAAGGGTGACCGGGTCATTCTGATGCTGGGCAACCAGGTCGAGCTGTGGGAGTCGATGCTCGCGGTTGCCAAACTCGGCGCCATCATCATGCCGACGACCGGCGCGCTCGGTCCCGCCGACCTGACCGACCGCATCACCCGCGGCGGCGCCAAGTTCGTCATCGCCAACGACGAAGACGCCGCCAAGTTCGACGACGTGCATGGCGAGTACACCCGCATTGTGGTCGGCGGCGCCCTTGAAGAAGGAGCCGGATGGCACCGCTATTCCACCGCGTATGCCGTCCCGTCGGCCGGGCCGTTCGCGACACCCACCAACACCGACGATCCGATGCTGATCTACTTCACCTCGGGCACCACGAGCAAACCCAAACTCGTCGAGCACTCACAGGTCAGCTATCCAGTGGGGCATATGTCGACGATGGCCTGGATCGGCGTGCGCCCCGGAGACGTGCATCTGGCGATCAGCTCGCCGGGCTGGGCCAAGCATGCCTGGAGTTGCTTCTTCGCGCCGTGGATCGCCGAGGCGACGATCTTTGTCTACAACTACAGTCGGTTCGACGCCGCCGAGCTGCTGAATCAGCTACGCCGCGCACGTGTCAACACGTTCTGCGCGCCACCCACGGTGTGGCGCATGCTGATTCAATCCGACCTCGGCTCGAAACCCGAAGGGCTGCGCGAGATTCTCGGCGCCGGCGAGCCGCTCAATCCCGACGTCATCGCCCAAGTTGAACGGGCGTGGGGGCTGACGATCCGCGACGGATTCGGCCAGACCGAGACCACGCTGCAGGTCGGCAACACTCCCGGCCAGCCGGTGAAGCCGGGCTCGATGGGCCGGCCGATGCCGGGGGTGCCGGTCGTGCTGGTCGACCCGGTTACCGGTGAGCCGGCCGACGAGGGTGAGATTTGCCTTGATCTGCAACGCAACCCGGTCAATCTGATGACGGGCTACCTCGGTGACCCCCAGCGCAACGCCACGGTGATGGCGCGCGGCTACTACCACACCGGTGACGTCGCGAGCCGTGACGATGAGGGCTACATCACATACATCGGTCGAACCGATGACGTCTTCAAATCCTCGGACTACAAGGTGTCACCCTTCGAACTGGAGAGCGTGTTGATAGAGCATCCCGCCGTGGTGGAGGCGGCCGTCGTGCCGCAGCCCGACGAAACCCGGCTCTGTGTGCCGAAGGCATATGTCTCGTTGGCCGAGGGCTGGGAGCCGAATGCCGAGACCGCAAGGCAGATCATGGAATACGCGCGCGATCACCTGGCGCCGTATTTGAAGGTGCGCCGCGTCGAGTTCTATGAACTGCCCAAGACGATCTCGGGCAAGATCCGCCGGGTCGAGCTTCGCCGTCGCGAGGAGGCTGCGCACGCCGAGGGCAAGTCGATTGAGACAGAGCATCGTTACGAGGACGTGGTGGGCCGGTGAAGTCCTACGACGCGGGTCCGACCGACACCCCAATCCTTGAGCAGACCATCGGGGAGAACTTCGAGGAGACGGTTCGCCGCAATCCGGGCGCGGAGGCGCTCGTCGACGTCGCCTCCGGTCGACGGTGGACGTACGGCGAGCTCAACGCCGAGATCGACCTCATCGCGCGGGGACTCATGTCTCTTGGCATCGAACCCGGTGAGCGGGTGGGCATCTGGGCGCCGAACTGTACCGAGTGGACCATGGTTCAGTACGCCACCGCCAAGGTCGGCGCGATTCTGGTCAACATCAACCCCGCCTACCGTACGCACGAACTGGCCTACGTGCTGAACCAGTCAGGTGTGCGCACGCTGATCTCTGCGACGGCATTCAAGACATCGGACTATGTGGGCATGGTCGAGGAGGTGCGCCCCGACACTCACGTCCTGAGGGACGTCGTCTTCCTGGGCACCGATGACTGGACGGAGCTGAGAAGCCGCGCCGACTGCGTGAAACCGGGCGAGCTGCGCACTCGCATGGCGTCCCTGGACAACAACGAGCCCATCAACATCCAATACACATCGGGCACAACGGGTTTCCCCAAGGGCGCAACGCTGTCGCACCGCAACATCCTCAACAACGGGTTCTTCACAACCGAGCTGATCAACCTCCGTCCCGGTGATCGCCTGTGCATCCCGGTGCCCTTCTACCACTGCTTCGGCATGGTTATGGGCAACCTGGGATGCACCAGCCACGGCGCGACGATGGTGATTCCCGCGCCGGGCTTCGATCCCGGGTTGACACTCGCCGCGATCGAGAAGGAGCGATGCACCGGTGTCTACGGCGTGCCGACGATGTTCATCGCGATGCTCGGCCACCCCGATTTCGTGAACCGCGACTTGTCGTCGCTGCGAACGGGCATCATGGCGGGTTCCGTCTGCCCCGTCGAAGTGATGAAGCGGTGCGTCAATGAGATGAACATGACCGAGGTGGCGATCGCGTACGGCATGACGGAGACGTCGCCGGTCTCCTGTCAGACGCACGTCGATGACGACCTCGAGCGGCGCACGGCGACCGTCGGACGCGCGCACCCTCACGTGGACATCAAGATCGTCGACCCGGAGACCGGTGACACCGTCGAGCGGGGGCAGCCGGGCGAGTTCTGCACCCGCGGCTACTCCCTGATGCTGGGTTATTGGAACGACAACGACAAGACGCGCGAGGCGATCGACGCCGACGGCTGGATGCACACCGGCGACCTCGCCGTCATGCGAGAAGACGGCTACTGCAACATCGTTGGCCGCATCAAGGACATGGTGATCCGCGGCGG
>DASRJA010000485.1:0-6334 GCA_035649695.1 Mycobacterium sp.
GTGCAGCGACGCGTTGTACCCGGGCTGTGGCGGAACCGTTCCCATGTTGCCTGGGCTGGCCTCGGTGATGATGCAGGCGATCTCGTCACCGAACTGTGCGAACGCCTCTTCCACCGCGGGAATGTTGTTGTAGGGCAACACGATTGTGTCCGCCGTGGCGGCTCCGGTGACGCCGGGTGAGGACGGTAGGCCCAGCGTCGCAACCCCCGATCCGGCGTCGGCCAGCAACGCGTCGCTGTGGCCGTGGTAGCAGCCGGAGAACTTGATGATCTTGGCTCGGCCGGTGAAACCGCGGGCGAGCCGGATCGCGCTCATGGTGGCCTCGGTGCCGGAGTTCACCATGCGCAGCCGCTCCACGGGGGCGACGCGGTTGATGATCTCGGTGGCGAGCTCGGTTTCGGACGGTGTTGGCGCGCCGAATGACAGGCCATCGGCGGCGACGCGCTGTACCGCCTCGACGACGGCGGGGTTGGCGTGGCCCAGGATCATCGGCCCCCAGGAGCACACCAGGTCGACGTAGCGGTTGTCGTCGGCGTCGGTCAGCCAGTATCCGGTCGCGGAGGTGATGAACCGCGGGGTGCCGCCGACCGAGGAGAAGGCCCTCACCGGCGAGTTCACCCCGCCTGGGATGACGGCGCACGCGTCGGCGAAGAGCTTCGCGGAGACGTCGGTGCTGGACATGGCCACCAGTGTCCCAGCCAGCCCAAAGCCGTCAACTACGGGGTGTAGTTAGACACCTCCGCCCCTGCAGCGCCGACCGCACGGTTGTTGTACACAAACGTCGAGAAGGTGCGCGAATAAGCGTGCGCTCGGCGTTCGTCAGCCCTTGGGGGTGACGACGAACACCGGGTGATCGGCCTCGCGCGGCAGTTGACGAAAGTAGCCTTCGACGGCCCGGCCGGCCTTCTCCCGGTACGCGGTCAGGATCGGTTGCCGGTCCTGCTCCGGGATTTCCCGCGCGACGTATGCCGTCGACCCGATCGTCGCGTTGGGGTCGGCCCGCAGGTTCTTCACCCAGTCGGATTCCCCGCGGGTCGACACCACATATTTGGTGCCGCCGACGTCAACGGGGATCACCGGGACCTGTTGCCGTTGCTTACTGCGCCGCCGCGTCACGGTCAGCGTCTCGGTGTTGCTCATCCCGGTCGCCATCGCGATCTTGTTGAAGACCGCGCGGGTAAACCACGGAGGCTTGAGATAGGCCATTGCCTACGAGTTTGATGGTTTACATGCAACTACCGCAATGGCTGGCGCGGTTCAACCGGCACTTCACCAACCCGATCCAGCGGATGTGGGCGGGCTGGGCACCAGGCATGGGAATCCTCGAGCATGCCGGCCGGAAATCGGGAAAGCAGTACCGCACCCCGTTGAATGTGTTTCCCACCGAGGATGGGGTGGTCATCGTGTTGACCTACGGGCCAAACCGCGACTGGTTGAAGAACATTGCCGCCACCGGCGGCGGCCACATGAAGCGCTACGGCAAGACGATCGAACTCGTCGACCCGGAAGTGGTGCCGAAGGCGGAAGCGGCGCAATCCGTGAAAGGCCTGTGGCGCCCGATCGTTGCGAGGCTGCCGTTCGAGTCGGCGGTGGTGCTGAAGCGCGCCGCCTAGTCGAGCAACGGTTCCAGGTTCATCACCTTCACGGTGCCGCCTTCGCGGTCGGTGACGTAGGCGCGCTTGCCGTCTGGGCTCACCGCTATCGAGGACGTGACGACGCCGAGATTGAACGTCTTGATGACGGTGTTGGTGGAGGTGTCGATCACCTTGATGGTGCCACTGAACTGGCTGGCGACGTAGGCGAGCTCGCCCACCGGGCTGATCGCCACCTCCACGGGAGTATTGCCGGCGATGATGGTCTCGATGACGGTGTCGGTGGCGGTATCGATCACCGACACCGAGTGGCTGTCGGCGTTGGTGACGTAGAGGCGGGTGCCGTCGGGGCTCATCGTCACCCCGACGGGGCTGTTGCCGACATCGATGTTGAAGCTGGTGCCGTTGGGGAGGGTGCGGATCTTCTTCACGTAGTCGCCGGTCCAGCTGGCGACGTAGACCCAGTCGCCGTCGGGGCTTACCGCGATTCCGTACGGGCCGAAGCCGAGGATGCGGGTGTCGATGACGGTGTTGGTGGCGGTGTTGATCACCTGCAGCATGTTGCTGCTGCCGACGTACGCTTTCGTGCCATCGGGGCTGAACACCACATAATCCGCACCCTTGCCGGCACCGGAGCCGACAGAGATCGTGTCGGTGACAGTGTTGGTGGCGGTATCGATCACCGAGACTGTCCAGTCGTCGTAATTGGTGACGTAGGCCAGTGTTCCGTCGGGGTGGACAGCCACACGGTATGGACGGTCGCCGACAGTGATGGTGGCGCTGACGGTGTTGGTGGCGGTATCGATCACCGAGACTGTGTCGGAATCGGCGTTGGTGACGTAGGCGTGGCCACCATCGGGGGTGAACGCCACATCTAGCGGAAAGTCGCCGACACCGATCGTCGCAATGACGACGGGCGTGAGCTGCGGGCCGACGGGGATATCGATGACGGCCGTGTCGTTGTGGCCCAAGCCGGGTTTGAACACGCCCCCTGGTCCGTGCCAGTGGAACCCGTGGTCTTGGGCCATGACGGTGAACTGGTCAGGGAGGCCGAGGCGGGCGAACTTTGGATCCGGTGTGTAGGTGAAGGTGCCATCCCGGTTGATCACCACCGTCCCGTACTTTGGGGCCTGGGTGACGGTGAAGCTCACTGGGTCGCCATCGGGGTCGACGGCATTCAGGTCACCGGTCACTTCGCTCACCGACCCGTCGCCCTCGAGAGTCAGGCCGTTCCTGTCGGGGTTGTAGTTGATGGTCGCGGTTCGATTGAAGAACGTGCGCTGGATTTCGCGGCGCACCCACGCCAGCAGCCCCCACAACCCCGGCGACTCCACGGGCGCGGCGGGGGCGCCAGTCGCCGATGGGCCCAACCCCAGCCAGGCGAACAACCCTGACACCAGATTGGAAAGCACCTGTACCGGCGAGACTGGGGCGGGCGGGCCCGCCATGACGGCCGCAACATCCTGCGCCGCAACCACATTCGGCGCCGTCGGGGCCGCGCTGCGCAGCACATCACTGTCGGGCGCAGTGGTTTCGGCGGTGTTCACCAGTTCCCCCGAGGCTGTCGACCGCGACAAGGCCGACGCTACCGATATCGACGCCGGCTGCAGCCGAGCCGCAGGGCCTGCGTTCGACACTGGATCGGACGCTGATTCGGGCGCCGGATTCGAAGTCGGTTTGGGTTCGGTTGGCGGCCCACCGGATTCGACCACCGGCTCGCTGTCGGCGGGTACCGATTCGTCGGGCTCGGACACCACATTCTCGGGCACCACGTTCTCGCCCGGTTCCGTGACCTCCGCCTCATCGGACGCAGTCGATGTGTCGTGTTCGGACAACGACTCCTCGCCCGTCGAGGTCGTCTCAACGTCCTCCGTATCGTCGGTCTCGCTATCGGTGCCGCCGGATACGTCAGCGCCACCCGAACTACGCACAACGACCCGCGGCCCACTGGGGGACAACGACGAATCATGCGACTCTACCGACGACGATTGTTCGTCCGACGTCGATGGCGGACCCGATTCATCTGAGGAATCCGACGACGCACTGGACGAGGAATTCGAAGCGTCCGATGTCGACGGTTCGGCAACCGCGACCCACGGCGTGCTCGTCACGGCTGTCCCGATTCCCAATGCCACCGCCAGCACCCCCAGCCGGCCAATGGCTTTCGCGCCGCCCGAACTCGCGCCGGTTGTAAGGATGTTCTGGGTCGTCTGGTTGTGTCTGGTGTTCATGGTGGGTTCCCTTGGCTCGTGCAGTGCCTCGATGGCGTCATGGCAAGTACATAGGGGCCGGTTCGCTACCGATCCCAAAAACACAGTCGATAGGTCTACGGCCGCAACGTAAACCGCGTGTCGCCGCCCAACTGGGGTAGTCGGCTACCCCAGTTGCTCCGGCTGGAGTAGGTCACCATGGGGGTATCGGAATCGGATAGCCCAATCCCGACAGCGAGGAGCAGCGATGGCGACCATTAACAAGGCGAAGATCGGCAGCGTGGAGAATCTGGCCCCCGGGAGCACCACCAACTATCAATGGAACAATCCCCCGCATGCGACGGTACTCGGGTACTTCGCGTATGCCGATCCGCCGCCCGGGCAGGGCGAGCACGGCTCGTCGCAGGGCTCGGTCGAAATCGTCCGCGTCGTCCACACGCTGATCAAGAAGAACGATGGCCCGAACGTGGAACGCGTGAACATCCACGTCAAGAACACCGGGAGCAGCGCCACCGGGTTCGACCTCTATCAAAGCTGGATCACCTAGCCGCAGAGCGGTTTAGCGCGACATCGATTTCAGCGCCGCATGCGGGTCGCCCGCCTGACGCTGGGTCATTCGTATGTGATCTTGTAGGTTCCGCGGACGTTGTACACGAGAGCCCCGTTGACGTTGATCGTGAACGGCTCCGTGAACTGCTCGTCAACGGCGCCAGGATTCACGGGCGGTCCCTGGCGGGAAAGTGACACCAGAATCTTGTTCCCGGCCCACTCCATGCACCCTCCGCTGCCACTGGCCTCCCAGTGCTCGTCGGTAGTGGGCGGGCCGCTGCCGACGGCGCAGAGTTGGCCGGGATGACTACCGGGTTCTGGCTCGTTGTAACCTCCGGCGGCGCGGCGTGGGCGACCACCGGTGTGGTCAGCGCGACCAGGAGCACACCGAAGGCCATTGCGAGGCTTACGAACCCACGCTGGGGGCCGCGGCCGCGTGCAGTGGTGGTTGGTACCGCATCCGCACCGGAACCCGAACATCTTTCGTGAGGGCCTGTACCTGGGCTTGCGATGGTGTCGATGATTTTCCCCCTTTTCCCTTGCCGCGCAAACGGATTCGTTGCGTGGCGTGTTTGTCAGGAAACTGAACCCGCTAGCGCCGGCCGGCTGACGTAGTCGACTACTCCCGTTTACAAGCACCACGGATAGCACCGATCGCTCGGTGGGGGATTATCTCCGTCCCAAACATTGGACTCGGGAGGCGGAGGATATTTTGACGGAACGTTGCCCTTCCCGTAGTCAACGAAATACCAGGTGTGGCAGACGTTCATGTCCCAAATCTTGTCGCGGCCCGGTCCCGTCGAACCCGTCTGCGGAGAGAACACCATGTCTTGCCCCGGGCACCATTGATATGGGCCCGCGTTGTCGGCCTGGGCGGTACCTGCCGCCACCCCAAACCCGCTCGACACCAAGGCGGCAGTCGCCAACCCTGCGATCAGTGTTCGCTGCATGATGGTTTTCTTCGTGAGGGCGGGGTCCCGGCTATGGGCAGGTGACCTCGATTTCGAACGGCTTGTTCACCGGCTGCATGGGGTTGGCCATGTCGATACCAGTTGCGGTGCCGCTGATCTTCCAGGTCTTGTCGCTCTTTTCGGCCTTGGCTTCACCCTGGCCGGTGCCGGACTGGTAGCCGAGCGTCACACCGTTGACGTTGCCTAGGGCGACGGACTGCACGTTGGAGCCGTCTTCGCTGACCACCGCGGCGATACCCGTGGCGGCGCCGCCGATCGCGAAGTTCATGTTTCCGCCCATCGCGGTGCACACGACTGTGCCAGAAACGTTCTGGTCCTGGCCGTCGATGGAGACCTTGGTTCCGCCGCCGCTGGGTGCAGCTGTGGCGCCGGCGGTTCCCGCTTCGGTGGTTGCCTCCGCTGTAGTGGCCGGACTCTCGGCCTTCTTGTCGTCTGATGAACAGCCCGACAGGCCGGCGATGACGATCGCTATGCCACCGACGGCGACCAGGAACCCACGCTTCATGATTCGTCTCCTTTTCTTGTGCGTCCGACTGAGCAGCCGCGACCGCAAGTTCTACGACGGCAACGTAAAGCGCATGCTGTCGAGCGGCTGGGGTAATCGACTACCCCAATTCGGCCACGAGGGACCGGAGTCGGATTCAGATTGGGGTAGCGCTTTACCCCAGCTGGGCGTTGACCACTGCGCGACGCTTGGGCTGTGGCCACGAACCCGCGCCGGGACGAGTCCTTGTACCGGTTGCCGTTGCCGTACGCGACTGCGCTGCGGTTGCGCGACGCCGGGATTGCCGACGATGTGATCGCCGAGCGCGTTGGCGTCGACTTGGACGCGCTGCCGACATTCATGCGAGTAGCCGAGGCCAAGCTCGCGGCCGCGTTCGAAGACCCACCAACCTGATCGCGTACCGCGAGTCGTCAGATTGTCTAGGCGCGCCAATTTACGCGTCTGCTTGAAATCGAAAAGACGACGCCTGTACCAGCTAGGATTTGCCGGTGATTCGGGGGTGGCCGC
>DASRJA010000486.1:0-11225 GCA_035649695.1 Mycobacterium sp.
GCGCGATGACGGTCATGCGGCGGCCCGGGGTTCAACGGCTGACGAACGCGCTTGATCTATGGGAACGATCTCCTTGCCGAGCGGCACCAGCGAAACCGGGATCAGCTTGAGGTTGGCCAGCGCCAGCGGGATGCCGATGATCGTGATGGCCATCGCCACCGCGGTGATCACATGGCCGATGGCCAGCCAGATGCCGAACAGGACGACCCAGATGACGTTGCCGATCAGCGCGCCGGGCCGTGGTCCCGGCTTCTCGACGATGGTGCGCCCGAATGGCCACAGCGCATAGGACGCTATGCGCAGCGCGGCGAACCCGAACGGAATCGTAATGATGAGGACGAAGCAGATGAGCGCGGCCAGCAGGTAGCCCAACGCCAGCCAGAGGCCGCCGAAGATCAACCAGATGATGTTCAGAATCAGGCGCATCGCTCCTCCAACAGTGGTTTCAGACTACCGAGTAAAGGGGGTGCTCGGCCTCGCGGTGTCCGAGTAGGATCACCTAAACGCGTCCCGGCGCAGGCGGGACGCTTTCCTTATGTAGTCGTTGTTAGAGACAAGCGGGTGAGACCAGTGCCGACCGGCCGGGTTAAGTGGTACGACGCCGAAAAGGGCTTCGGCTTTTTGTCGCAAGAGGACGGTGAGGACGTCTACGTCCGGTCCTCGGCGTTGCCCGCTGGTGTCGAGGGCCTCAAGGCTGGGCAGCGCGTCGAGTTCGGGGTGGCCTCTGGGCGGCGTGGTCCACAGGCGTTGAGCCTCAAGCTGATCGACCCGCCGCCGAGCCTGACGCGGACCCGTCGCGAAGCGGCGGCCGCCGAGCACAAGCACACGCCCGACGAACTGCACGGCATGGTCGAAGACATGATCACGCTGCTGGAAGGGGCTGTGCAGCCGGAGCTGCGCAAGGGTCGCTATCCGGACCGCAAGGTCGCCCGTCGCGTTTCCGAAGTGGTGCGCGCTGTCGCCCGCGAACTCGACGCCTAGGGCGCCGTCGCACGCAAAATAGGTAACTGCTCCCGATGGGCGATTTCGCCTGGGCGGAGAGGGTGTTTCCGGCGGCTGGACACAAGGTTCGGCCGATCAGACAAGGAGACACTCATGAAGAAGTTCGTCATGCGCGTGATTGCGGTGGCTGCATTCGGAGCTGCGGCCGCAGGTCTGACCGCCGGCACCGCCAACGCTCGTCCGTTGGAAGAGATCAAGTGCTCGAAGATCGACCAGGTGATCGCTTCGGCCGAGCAGGTGGTCACGGCGATCCTGCACGGCAAGGACAAGAAGGAAGAACAAAACCGCTGCGTCAACTGAGAGCACCCCGCGACGAACGCTCCTTACTGCTCGAAAAATCGAAATATCGAGCGGTAAGGAACGTTCGGGTGGGGCATTCTGGTGGCATGGCATATGTCGCCAGCGGTGGCGAGTTCAACCGCGACACCAACTACATCACCACCCGCGTCACGGCCGACGGCCGCGACGGCTATCCCGTCGAACCGGACCGCTACCGGCTGATCGTCGCTCGGGCGTGCCCGTGGGCCAATCGCACGATCATCGTGCGGCGGCTGCTCGGCCTGGAAGACGTGCTCTCCATTGGCTTTTGCGGGCCCACGCACGACGAGGACAGCTGGACGTTCGACCTCGATCCGGGGGACGTCGACCCGGTACTGAAAATCCCCCGGCTCAAGGACGCCTACCTCAAGCGCTTCCCGGACTACGAGAAGGGCATCACGGTGCCCGCGATCGTCGAGGTGGCGACGGGCGAGGTCGTCACCAACGACTTCGCGCAGATCACGCTGGACTTCTCCACCGAGTGGGCGAAGTTTCACCGCGATGGTGCCCCGCAGCTGTACCCCGAGCAGCTGCGTGACGAGATCGACGAGGTCGCTCAGCGTATCTACACCGAGGTCAACAATGGCGTCTACCGCTGCGGATTCGCCGGATCGCAGGAGTCCTACGACAAGGCCTACGACCGGTTGTTCACGGCGCTCGACTGGCTCTCCGAGCGCCTGCAGAATCAGCGATACCTGGTCGGTGACACCATCACCGAGGCCGACGTCCGGTTGTTCACGACGCTGGCTCGCTTCGATCCCGTCTATCACGGGCACTTCAAATGCAACCGGCAGAAACTCTCCGAGATGCCGGTGCTGTGGGCCTACGCGCGGGATCTGTTCCAGACGCCAGGATTCGGCGACACGATCGACTTCGTGCAGATCAAGCAGCACTACTACATCGTGCACAAGGACATCAATCCGACGCAGATCGTCCCCAAGGGGCCCTCGCTGTCGAACTGGTTGACGCCGCATGGTCGGGAAGCATTGGGCGGCCGGCCATTTGGTGTAGGAGCGCCGCCGGGGCCGACGCGCGATGGTGAGCGGGTGCCGGACGGGCACGGTGCGGGCTAGGGCCAGACCGTGCGTACCGACCACTCCGCGTGCGGCACGGGGAACTCGTTGCCTGCCTCGTCGCGGACCAGGGTCGGCAGCTGCACCGCAAGGCCAAACAGCCTGCCCCGGTGCGGATCCACCGTGGGCACGGTCACCGCGAGCTTCGTGTCCGGCCGAAATTCATCAACTGCGTCGCCACCCTCGTAGGAGCGCACCAAGACCCACGGCGCGCGGGCTATTGCGGTCGGCACCGACAACTGCACAGGGTGACGCGGGCCGACGGTGAGTTCGCCGTCGGTGCCCGGCGTTTCACAGTCGGTCGGGTTGAGCACTTCGCAGTACCGATACGGTCCCACCCGCACCAGCTGCCCGTCCGAAAATGCGCTGATCTCAGGATGTTCCGGTGGCGGATGTTGAGCGAGGCGCCAGATCAGCACGCCGGTTAACACAGACGCGACGACCACCACGATCGCCAGCGCGGCGAGGACGCGATTCACTCCGGCGCCACCGCCGCCGGCCTGCCGCCCTCTTGCTCGGCCAGCACAGGACGGTTTCCGCCGAAGCCGGGTATCAGCGACTCGCCGAAGTAGCTCACTACTGTCTGCGCAAGCCCGACGATCAGTATCGCGGTGATCGCCGTGAAGCCCACCCACAGATCGGTGTACACCAGCACCCCCATGGCGCCGCCGGCCACCCAGGCCAACTGCAGCAACGACTCTGACCGACCGAATGCCGACGCACGCGACTTCTCCGGCAGGTCGTCCTGCAGCGACGCGTCCAGCGAGGCCTTCGCGATCGCTGCCGCGGCGGAGGTGACCAGCGTGGCGAGCGCGGCCACCATCAGCTTGCCGGTGAGCGCGGTGGCCAGCGCGGCGGTGGTGACCGCGATCGTGCACCGCACCACCAGCAGCGCCGGATAGCCGAGCTTCAGCCGGGCGGCAGTGAAGTTGCCTGCGAAATTGCCGATCGCCGCCGCCGCGCCGATCACACCGAGGATCCGCAGCTGCTCCCACCCGCTGGCGTCGTGTGACTTCGCCACGAACGCGGGGTACAGGAACAGAAATCCGACCATCACCTTTACCGTGCAGTTGCCCCACAGCGCGGCAATGATGTTGCGGCCCAACGGTTGTCGCGCGGTGGCAGGCGGCTTGTGCTGTTCCGGATGGCGGCGCAATTCCCCGCTGCGGCCGTGGTAGGACAGTGTGGCGGGCACCTCGCCGGCGGTCACCTCGACCCACTTCGGGATGTGCATCGCCAGCGCCGCGCCAACGAGCGAGACCGCGACGATGACGTACAGCGCGCCGGGCAGATGGACGAGACCGAACGCCCACTCCGCACCAGCGGCGATCGCGCCGCCCACCATCGTTCCGCCCAGCAGGCCGAACGTCGTCAGCCTGGAGTTCACTCGCACCAAGTCGATCGTCGGCGGCAGCACACGCGGAGTGACCGCGCTGCGCAGCACGCTAAATGACTTGGACAGCACCATCATTCCCAGTGCACAGGGGTACAACACCCACGACGGGTAGCTGCCGGTCGCACCGTCGTAGTTGGCGATCAGCAGCACCACCAGCCCGGTGCGCAGAATGAAGGACATCGCCAGCGCAACCCGCCGACCGTGCTGCAGCCGGTCCAGCGCCGGGCCGATCAGCGGGGCGATGACCGCGAACGGTGCGATGGTGATGAGTAGGTATAGCGCGACCTTGCCTTTGCTCTCCCCCGACGCCGCGGCGAAAAAGAGCGTGTTGGCCAATGCGACGGCCATCGCCGCGTCGACGGCGAAGTTGGCCACCACGGGCCACGTCAACGCGGTCAGGCCGGACTTGTCCGCGCCGTCTGCGGTGGCGGCCCGATGCACCAATCCGTACATCTTCGAACCCATTTCGCGGCTGCGCTGCGCTGCCGCGCGGGTGACGGTGACCTTCTGGCCCGGGCTCGCGCCGACGGTGGGCGGGGGCGGATCGGATGGGTGCTGACGGGCACGGCGCTCCTCGAGCGGCGGCAGCCACCGATTCGCGCTCGGCGCCGACCGGCGCGGTCGGCGGTAGCCGCCGTCGACACCGGGTTCACTGGGATAGTTCGCCATCCCGGGATGCTCATCGGACGGCGGGCGCGGCGGGTAGTAGCGAGGGTCACGCCCTGATCCGGTCACGCCACGATTCTCCCCCATCACAGCGGTGGCGGGCGTGCAGGTGACCGGTGTGGCTCGACGTTCCCCGGTCAGGCACTATTGATGGCGATGGACACCGTGGACACCGAAGATCGCCCCGACCTGGAGGCGGTGCTGATGGGCGCCGTCGAGCAGGCCCGCGCGGCGATCATCGAGTTCAGCGGTGAGGAAGCCCTGGGCGAGTATCTCGGCGCCAGCTTCGAGGACCCGACCGCCGCCACGCATCGGTTCCTGGCCGACATGCCGGGCTACCGGGGCTGGCAGTGGGCCGTCGTCGTGGCCGCCTGCCCGGGAGCAACCCACGCCACGATTAGCGAAGTCGTGTTGGTGCCCGGCCCGACGGCGTTGCTGGCGCCTAAGTGGGTGCCGTGGCAGGAACGCGTCAAGCCCGGCGACCTGAGCCCCGGTGATCTGTTGGCGCCCCCAGCCAACGACCCACGACTGGTGCCGGGCTATTCGGCCAGTGGTGACCCGCAAGTCGACGAGGTCGCCGTTGAGGTGGGCCTGGGCCGCCGTCAGGTGCTCGGCGAGTTGGGCCGCAGCGACGCCGCGCAACGGTGGCACGACGGAGATTTCGGCCCAGGTTCGGCGATGGCCCGGTCCACCCGCCGCGTCTGTCGCGACTGCGGCTTCTACGTCCCGCTGGCAGGCGCGCTCGGCACGATGTTCGGCGTATGCGCCAACGAGCTGGCGGCCGACGGGCATGTCGTCGACTCCGAATACGGTTGCGGCGCACACTCGGACACACCGCAGCCGCCCGGCACGGGGTCGCCGCTGTACGACCCGTTCGACGACGGTGTGCTCGACGTGGTCGAGCCCGAGAACTAACTTTCCGCTGCGGCCTTGATGCGCGACAGCGTCTCGTTCATGCCGTCGACGAGTTCGCGCTCGAAACTCGGCACCCCACCCAGCAGGGCGTTGATGCTCATGTTCGAGAACGCGGTGGTGCCGTTCTCGGCATGACGGGTTTCCACCAGCCGCGTGCCGATGTCCGTCGGCTCCAATTCGTAACTCCAGATCGTGTTGTTCTGGTTCACCCGGAACGCCAGCTTCTTCTCCGGGATGACCTCGGTGACGACGCTTGTCGTCGGCCAGAACATCCGGTTGCGACGGTTGACGTTGATCGTCCTGGCGCCCTGGCGCACCGGGCCGAACGCCTTCATCAACCGGCATTGCGGACTCCACTGCGGCATCCGGCTGAGGTCGGAGACCAACGCCCACACCTTCGAGACCGGTGCGTTGATGTCGATCTGTGCTTGTAACAGCGGTGCGGCCATTCCCCTCCTTGGTCGAATTCAGCTGAGCCCGCTCTGCGCGCCCCGCGATCCGCGGCGTACGGCGCGGCGTTGCCACAGCATGATCGACGTGCCGAGCGCGCCGATGGCCAGGCCGGCGACCGTGAACGGCCGCCACGCGTGCAGGTCGGGCACCGTGAACGCCAACACAAGCGCAATCAGCCAACCCGCGGTGATCACCACGATGACCGGCCACGGCTTGAGCAGGATGGCCGGCAGGGCGGGCGGTTCCGGTGCCACGCTGACAACGTAGCCGATAACGGCGACTTTCCCGAGACGTGCTAGGTACTCTTTGCCTTGTGAAAGACGTCGACGCCCGGCTTGCGAGTGAGCTGTCGCTGGCAGTGATCCGTCTGGCTCGCCAATTGCGGTTCCGGCGTCCGGATTCGCCTGTTTCGCTTTCGCAGCTCTCGGCGTTGTCGACGCTTGCTAAGGAGGGCCCGATGACGCCCGGCGCGTTAGCCACGCGCGAGCGGGTACGCCCACCGTCGATGACACGGGTGATCGCGTCGCTGTGCGAGCTGGGATTCGTCGCGCGCTCCGCGCACCCCGCCGACGGCCGTCAGGTGCTGGTCTCGGTGTCCCGCGCGGGCACGGACCTGATCGCGGCCGAGCGCCGCGCAAGCCAGGAGTGGCTCAGGCAACGCCTCGACCGTCTCGAACCCGATCAGCGCAAGACATTGTTGGTGGCCGCCGATCTGATGTCCGACATTGTTGACGAAAGCGCGTGACTGCCAACGTAATCGACGTCGCTGACCCTGCTGACCCGAGGCTCGACGACTTCCGCGATCTCAACAGTGTGGATCGCAGGCCCGATCTGCCGAGCGGAAAGGGTTTGGTGATCGCCGAAGGGGTGCTGGTGGTGCAGCGCATGCTGGTCTCCCGGTTCCGGCCCAGGGCTCTGCTCGGCACCGACCGGCGGCTCTCCGAACTTGCGCCGGACCTGGCGGACGTGGACGCGCCGTATTACCGAGTGCAGGCCGGCGTGATGGCCGAGGTGGTCGGGTTCCACCTCAACCGCGGAGTGCTGGCGTCGGCGTCCCGCCCGCCCGAGCTGACCGTGGCGCAGGTGCTCGACGGTGCCCGCACAGTCGCGGTGCTCGAGGGCGTGAACGACCACGAGAACCTCGGCTCGATCTTCCGCAACGCCGCCGGCCTCGGGGTGGACGCGGTCATCTTCGGCATGGGTTGTGCCGACCCGCTTTACCGCCGCTCCGTTCGGGTGTCGATGGGTCACGCCCTGCTGGTCCCGTACGCGTGGACCGAGACCTGGCCTCGGGACCTTCAGGTATTGCGGGACAACGGTTTTCGCCTGTTGGCAATGACACCCGATCCGGCCGCGTACACTTTGGCCGAGGCGATGAGCGAAACCGCGGAGCAAAAGGTGGCGATACTCGTCGGCGCAGAGGGGCCGGGGCTGACCGAGTGGGTTATGCGGGCCAGCGACATGCGGGTGCGGGTCCCGATGTCGCGAGGAACCGACTCGCTCAACGTCGCCACAGCCGCTGCACTGGCGTTCTACGATCGCATCAGATCGGCGCGGTAGCAGGGGGTGCGTCGTGAAAATTCGGATTCGAGAAGCAACGCCCGACGACGCCAACGAGTGCGGGCGCATCTGTCATGACGCCTTCGCCGCCATCGCCGAATATCATCGCTTCCCGCCCGACTTCCCGACGGTCGACATCGCGATCGGGGCGGTGTCCGGCCTCATCGCACATCCGGGGTTCTTCGGTGTCGTCGCGGAGGACGACGGGCAGATACTCGGGAGCAACTTCCTCGACGAACGGTCGATGATTCGCGGTGTCGGCCCCATCACCGTCGACCCCGACGTGCAGAACCGTCGGATCGGGCTGGCGTTGATGGACGCGGTGCTTCAGCGGGGCGCCCAGCATCGCGCACCAGGGGTGCGGTTGTTGCAGTCGGCGTATCACAACCGGTCGATGTGCCTGTACGCGAAGCTCGGGTTCGACGTCCGTGAACCGTTCGCCGTCATGCAAGGAAATCCATTGGGGCTCAAGGTGCCTGGCGCTGCTGTTCGACCAGCAACAGATGCGGATGCTCAGGCCTGCGACGCCGTGTGTGTGCGTGTGCACGGCCACGACCGGGACGGTGAAGTCCGCGACGCGATCGCGCAGGGAACGGCGATGGTGGTCGAGCGGAACGACAGGATCACGGGATACACCACCGCCGTGGCACTGTTTGGGCACTCGATCGCCGAGACCAACGACGATCTGATGGCGCTGATCGGCGCGGCCGAGGAGTTCGGCGGTCCCGGCTTTCTCGTGCCCATGCGCAATACCGAGCTCTTGCGGTGGTGTCTCGCGCATGGGCTGCGGGTGGTGTCGATGATGAACCTGATGACGATCGGGCTCTACCAGGAGCCACGCGGCGCATTCCTGGCCTCGGTGCTGTACTAGCGGTCTCCGGCTAGGTTGGCGGAGTGACCGACGACTCGACTCCGTGGGCTATGGGTTTGACGGTGGCGGCCTTCGTCGCGGCGGTGACGGCCGCGGCGGTCGTGGTTCTGAGCCTGGGCTTGACCCGCGTACATCCGCTGTTGGCCGTCGGGCTCAACCTCGTGGCCGTCGGCGGGCTCGCCCCAACGGTGTGGGGGTGGCGCAAGCTGCCGGTCTGGCGGTGGTTCGTGCTGGGCTCCGGCGTCGGGGTGGCGGGCGCGTGGCTCGCCCTGATGGCGCTGGCTCTTGGCAGTCTCACTCGATGAGCGCTTCGGCCAGCCTGCGCTGCCACACCGGCTCGTCGTCGGCACCGAGGAGCCGGATCACCACCTGATCGGCACCGGCGGCGCGGTATTCCGCGACGCGCGCCGCGATCGAATCGAGTTCGCCCGATGCCGTGATGCCGTCCAGAAGCCGATCGCTCACGTCGTCGATGTCGGATTCAGAAAAGCCTTGCCGCAACAGGTTTCGGCGGTATCCGCCGACCTTCGTCAGGAAGTCCAGCGGTGTGGCGGCCGCCCGTCGCGCGGCCTCTCGGTCGGCTCTCGGCATTACCATCAGCAGTACTGCCAGCGTCTTGTCCGCGCCGAGGGCGGCGCGCGCGTCCGTCACGTACGACGGCGTCACGAGAAACGGATACGCGCCGCCGGCACGATCGCGCGCCAATGCCAACATGTTCGGGCCCAGCGCAGCCAGTACCCGAGAGTCGGCGGGGACGCCGGCGTCGTCCAGCGCGTCGAGGTAGGTGTTGAGCGTCTTCAACGGCTGCGCTCCATGCGCACCGCCGAGGCCAACGATGAAGCGGCCGGGGTGATCGCGCTGCAGCAACCGATACGTCGCGATGACATCCGCCGACGGCACCGAATCCACGGGGATGATGCCGGTGGCCACCGGAATATGCGTCGTGGCCCGCACCGCCGCGTCGAGCATCGGTAGGTTGCCGGATCGCCACAGCGTCGAAAACCCCAGGCTCTCAACCCGTTGCGCTTCGTCGGCGACGACGGCTGCATCGTCGGTGTACGGATAGCTACTGGCGAGCCCAATCGGGCCGAGGCTGATCATGAGGTCGAGGTTAGGACCTCAACGACGGTTCAGGTCAAGGCGTCAGCGCTGCCCGCCGGAGCGCACGCCGAGCAGCACGTCCTCCCACGCCGGGACCGGCGGCTTACCCTTGCGCACCCGCGGCGGCTTCGGCGCGGGTGCCGGCGGCGGCTCGGGGGCTTCGATGGGCAGTTCCGGCTCCGATTCCTCGAAGTCGAGTTCCGCGACCGGAGCCAGTGGCCGCAGCGGCCGGGCGAAGTCGGGGTCGATCAGCTCGCACGCTGAATCGTCGAACGCGGTCACGGTGCCGCCATGTGCGCCCGGCGTGTAGCGGAAGTGCGCGACGTTGTCGGACATGCCGGCCTTCCAGCCCATCTGCACCGTCCAGCGGCCGTCCTCGTTGCGCCACGCGTCCCAGCTGGTGGCATCCGGATCCAGCCCGCGGGCGACCAGCGCCGACGTCACCGTCTCCAGCAGCGTCAGGACCGAGGGACCGTCGGCGAGCACGGGGTGCGCGGCGGTTGCCAGCTCGGCCGCGCGGGAGCGCTCCAGCAATACCGGGTTGGCAAAACGCTGGACGCGGACGATGTCAACACCGGCAGCCGAGGCGATTTGTTCGACGGACGCCCCGGCCCGGATCTTGGCTTGAATCTCCTTGGGACGCAGCACGCTTGGGACCTCGGGGTCGGATTGGGATTGGCTCGAGCCGGCCTTTTCGCCGCGCAGAGCGGCGCGCAACCGGTCATCGGGCCGCAACAGGAACTTGTCGCCGGAGTCGTCGGTCTCGCAGATGATTCGTTTGCCGTCAACGTCGAGTCCGACGACTTTGAGTTCCCGCATATCGACCTCCTCCGGGCCAGGAGCCAAGCCCGATTAGGAGGACCCTACTGTGTTATCTGCCCGTTACCCGGTAGACACGCCCGAGGTCAGAGGCGTTGGCGAGCAACTCGCGGAGGCGTCGACGGCCGCGCGCGAGGCGCGACATCACGGTGCCGACCGGGACGTTCGTCAGGTCCGCGATCTCCCGATAGCGGTAGCCCTCGACGTCCGCGAAATAGACCGTCATCCGAACGACGACAGGTAGCTGGTCGAGTGCGGCGACGATGTCGGCATCCGGCATTCGTTCCAACGCTTCGATCTCGGCGGACCGCAGACCCGCCGGGATATGGCCGGCGTGGGCCAGCTGCCCGTCGGTGAACTCGTCGCACAGCACCTCGTTCGGCCTGCTTTGCCGGGCGCGATGACCGCTGACCCAGGTGTTGTACATGACGCGAAACAGCCACGCGCGAAGGTTGGTGCCCTCGCGATAGAGCCGAAAACCCTTGAACCCGCTCAGCATCGTTTCCTGAACAAGGTCTTCTGCGTCGTACTGAGAGGAGGTCAACCTTCGCGCACCGCTGTAGAGCTGGTCGACGAAAGGCATCGCCTGCTCGACGAAGCGTTGCGCGTAGTCCGAGTCGCTCGTGCGTGCGCAGTTAGCTGGCATCTCGGTCTTCAGCGGTAGCGGGAAGTTACATAGACAAACAAAGTGTGTAAAGGCGAATATTCCGCGATCGCCATCCGATTCACCTAAGGGAGTGACGCCTTCGGGGGCGAAGGAGTAGCAGTGAACGCACGTAAGGTGAGGGCCTTCAGCGCAATCGTGGCGAGTTGCGCCGTCGGTGTTGGTGCCGTCGTAGTCGCGGCAACAGAGCCCATTCATTCGGCGGCCGGTTCGACCATGCAAACCGGCGTGACAGAAACCGCGACAACGCCGCCCACCGCCCCGGCGATCGGTAAGGCCGCGCCGATTGTCACCGGTCCGGCTCCGCTGCCTAGCGAAGAGCAGGGGCTGCCCGGGTAGCGCTCGCTAGAGGCGTTCTACCACCCAATCGATGCACTGCGTGAGCGC
>DASRJA010000487.1:0-35193 GCA_035649695.1 Mycobacterium sp.
CTACTCAGGTGTCAGCGATGTCCCGAGACATACAACTGTCAGCGATGTCCCGAAACAGGACAGTACGCTCAGCGACGGTTAGCGCGCCGAAATCGCAAATAGTGCCGCCGCGGCCATCGCCTCGACGACGCAGTAGAACCAGTTCGGGTAGAACGCCGTGCGGTCGCCTAGGACCGCGGCCACGAGACGGCCGAATGCCATACCTGCCAACGCGGCGCCGACGGCGATCAGGATGCCCTTCCGGAAATCACCGTCCGCGACGGCCGCATGAACCAACACACCCGCGATCGCGAGACCGAAGCCTCCGTACACGGCACGCACCTCCGAGCGTGACGCCGACTCCCCCAGCGTGATGCCGAACGGACGCACGAGCGCCGCGGGCGCTGCCAGCGCATAGACGCCCATGCCGAGGAAGAACACGGCGATAACGCCGATGACCGCGACCGCCACGGTAGCCTCCTGTCGAATTGAGGTAGGAGGCCAGCATGACGGCAAAGGCCGCTCCCGCGCTTCCACAAACCTGCTGTCCGTCGGTGTGGCTCTGGCCCGGCCAAGCCCTGTACGCAGGCCCGAGCCTCAACCTCGCACCGCATTCGGGCTCCGTGTGGTGCCTCGCGGTCGGCATCGACGGGGCACTCTCCGTCTCGACCAAAGACGGCATCAAGCGCACCGCGCACAGCGTGCTGATACCCCCGCGGCTGACTCACCAGCTGACCTGCCACGGCGCGGGCCTCGTCTCTTGCTATCTGGAACCGACATCGGAGCGCGCCGACACCGGCCGACACAAGTTCGGCGAATGGCACGGTGAGGTCGCTGTCAGACACGTGGACGAAGAGCGATTGCAGTTCACCCCGACCGACGACGAAAGCGCCTCGCACTGGCTCGATTTGGCGGCCCCCGCGGCACCACGTCAGGTCGATCCGCGTATCGCCGCAGCCGCCCGCAGAATCCGTGAAGATCCGGCGGCGGCCATTTCCTCACGAGAGCTGGCCGCACAGGCAGGACTGTCCGAATCGCGGTTCCTGCACCTGTTCCGCGACGAGCTCGGCACCAGTGTGCGCCGCTACCGATTGTGGGCCCGGTTGACGCATGCGGGTGCGGCCATCGCGGCGGGCGACAACTTGACCACGGCGGCGATGAAGGCGGGTTTCGCCAGCCCGTCTCACCTCGCCGACCGGTTCAAGACGACGTTCGGCTTGTCCGCTAGCCGACTGCTCGGGACGGGGCTGACCCTGCGGGCTCCGTAGCCGCGCGGCCGAACACCATCGACTCCTCGATGGATTCGAACGGCCGGCCGACCACGTCTCGTAGGAAGTTGTGCGACATCAGCCACGGCCTGCGAGTGCCCGACTTCGGCAGCAGGTGCAGCCCTCGCTTCACGTAGCCCGAGTCCAGGTTGAACGCCGGCTGCTCGGGCATGTCGACGTTACCGAGATGTGCATACGCACGCGTGTATCCATGAGAATCCATGTACGCCAATAACTTCGCAAACGACTGCGCGGTCAGGTCGGCCCCCAACGTCCACGACGCATTTGTGTAGCCGACGCACCAGGCCGCATTGGGAACGTCCTCCAGCATGTGGCGGCGATACAGGAACCGGTCGTGCGGGTCCACCTTCTGCCCATCGACAGTGATCGTCGCGCCACCCAAGGACTGCAACTGCAGGCCCGTCGCGGTGACGATGACGTCGGCGTCCAGACGGCGACCAGAGCGCAACACGATGCCGGAGGCGTCCATGTGATCGATGTGGTCGGTCACCATCTCGACCCTGCCCTTGGCGATTTCCTTGTACAGGTCGGCACCAATGATGAAGCACAGCCGCTGATCCCACGGGTTGTACGGCGGCGTGAAATGCGTATCTATGTCGTAACCCGCAGGCAGAGTGTGCTCGGCGATGCGCCGCAGAAAACGCTTGCTGAACTCCGGCGCCCGGCGGGCAACCAGCCACAGGATGGCGCCGATGACCGCGTTGCGCCACCGCACGATCCAGTGGGCAACCTTGAGCGGCAGCACTTTCCGTATCGCGAGAGCGGTCGGCTCGATCTTCGTCGCGGAGATCATGTACGACGGCGTACGCTGCAACATCGTCACGTGAGCGGCCGTGTCTGTCAGCGATGGAATAAGACTGACCGCCGTCGCTCCGCTGCCGATGACCACGATTCGCTTGCCCTCATACTCGAACGATTCGGGCCAGAGCTGCGGATGCACCACCTCGCCCTCGAAGTCTTCGATGCCGGGAAATGTTGGCGCATAGGGCTCGTCGTAGTTGTAATACCCGGTGCCGAAGAACAGGAACCGGCTCTGATACGTCGCAAGCTGGCCGTCCTGTTCGGCGCGCACCGTCCAGGTGTCGGTCGTCGAATCCCAATCCGCGGACCGCACATAGGAGTGGAACCTGATGTGCTTGTCGATGCCGTACTTGCGCGCGGTCTGATCGAGGTACTCCCAGATGTGTTCCCCGTCGACGATCATCTCCGGGCGAGTCCATGGCTCCCAGGGAAAGCACAGCGTGTAGATGTCGCTATCCGACCGAATCCCCGGATACCGGAACAGGTCCCACGTTCCGCCGACCCGCGCGCGTCGCTCCAGAATCGTGTAGGACAGCCGCGGGTTGCGCTGGCGGATGCGGTACGCGGCGCCGATGCCGGAGATCCCCGCGCCGATGATCAGCACGTCCGAGTATTCAGGCTCGCTCACCGGTAAACCTCCTAGGCGGGCTCGACCTCCCTGGCTTCGGCGCGGCCGAACACCATCGACTCCTCGATGCGGTCGAAGCGATGGTCAATGGCGTCGAGCACGTAATTGTGCCGTACATTCCACGGCCGGTGCGTCCCGGACTTCGGCAGGGCATGCGCGGCACGCTGCACATAACCGGCGTTGATGTTCCACGCCGGCTTCTCCGGCATCGGCTTGTCACCGAGGTGCGGGTACGCGTGCGTATACCCATGGGAGCCCATGTAGGCCAACAGCTTTGCCACCGCGCGCGCCGTCAGATCCGCCCGCAGCGTCCACGATGCGTTGATATAGCCGACGCACCACGCCAGGTTCGGGATGTCTTCGAGCATGTGCTCCTTGTAGACGAACCGGTCCTGCGGCTTGACCTCGGCGCCGTCGATGCTCAACGACACCCCGCCCAGCGCCTGCAGCTGCAGGCCGGTCGCCGTGATGATCACGTCGGCGTCGACATGGGGTCCGGACTTCAGGACGATTCCGCTGCTGTCGATGTGGTCGATGGTGTCGGTGACGACGTCGGCACGCCCGTCGCCGACGGCGGCGTAGAGGTCGTTGTCGAGGATCAGGCACAATCGCTGGTCCCATGGGTCATAGGGGGGCCTGAAGTGGATATCGACCGGATAGTCCTCGGGCAGGCTCTTTTTCGCCATCGCCCGGATCAGCCATCTGCTGAACCTGGGCGCCTTGCGGGCGACCACGTAGGTCATCACGGTGAAGAACGTGTTGTACAGCCGGACGGCGTGGTTGGCGGCCCGCATCGGCAACACTTTTCGGATCGCCTGCACCACGGGGTGGATTCGAGGCATCGACAACATGTAGGTGGGCGTGCGCTGCAGCATGGTCACGTGTCCGGCCTGGTCGGTCAGCGACGGAATCATGCTGACCGCCGTTGCCCCGCTGCCGATCACCACAACACGTTTGCCGGTGTAGTCGAAGCCCTCGGGCCAGAATTGAGGGTGCACGACCTCGCCGGTGAAGGTCTCGATGCCGGGGAACTCCGGCCGGTAGGGCTCGTCGTAGTTGTAGTAGCCGGTGCCGAAGAACAGGAATCGGCCGCGGTAGCTCTTGGGCATCCCGTCCTGTTCGGTCTCCACCGTCCAGGTGTCGGTGGCCGAGTCCCAGTCGGCGGAGATGACGCGGGTGTTGAACCTGATGTGCTCGTCGATGCCGTTCTTGCGGGCCGTCTCGGTCAGATACGCCCGGATGTCAGGCCCGTCGGCCACGTTTTCGGGCCGGGTCCACGGCTCGTAGGGAAAGCTCAGCGTGAAGATGTCGCTGTCTGAGCGGATGCCGGGATAACGGAACAAATCCCAGGTGCCGCCGATGCGCTGGCGCCGTTCCAGCACCGTATAGGACAGCCCCGGATTCTTCTCGTGGATGCGATACGCGGCGCCGATCCCTGAAATTCCTGCGCCGATGATCAGCACGTCGGAGTACTCGGCATCGTGAGCGCCCACGACGACCTCCTTTTGGTCCGCCTCGGTACCACGATAAAGCGTGTCGAACAACTCTGGTGTGAGTGTCGGGCACCGCCCTTCTCGGGCGTCCGTCGGTTCACGCCGCGGGTGCGGTATGAACGTCGGTTCCCGCGTCAACCGGGCTGGTTTCACCGGCACACGAAGGGTGCTGGTCAGCGCCGTCCCGTCGGCGGGCGTTGGTGGCCCGGCCCCCGTGCTTGGGGGTCCGGGGGTCGAGGTAGTGCGTTTGACCCCAACAGGCCAGATTCGTTGCGGCGTTGCGGTCGCGGTCAGCGGAATGCCCGCAGCCGCAGTTGAACACCCGATCGGCCAGAGTCAAATCGTCGCGAACTGCCCCGCATTGCGGGCAAAGCTTGCTCGAGGGATACCAGCGATCTGCGACGGCAAGCTCGCCACCCCGCCAGGCCTGTTTGTAAGCCAGGATTCGAGCGAACTCGGCCCAGCCGGCATCTGAGATGGCGCGTGCCAGGTGGTGGTTGCCCAGCATCCCTGTGACGTTCAGGTTCTCGATCACGAGTCGGTCGTGGGTCTTGACCAACTCATTGGACACCTGGTGTAGGAAATGGCGGCGCACATTGGCGACATGGTGGTGATGACGCCCCAGCTTGGCTGCGGCATCTTTGCGGTTGCGGGATCCTTTCTGCTTGCGCGACAACGATTTCCCTAGCCGTTGTTGTCGCTTCAATCCGGCGGCGAGCGCCTTGGGGGCATCGTTGATACGGGCTACTTCGCGGCCGTCTGCGTCGGCGGCGACGACAAACCCCGGTCGATACCCACCCACCCGCCATCGTCTCCTGGATCCCGCACCGGATGCTGGCGGGCAGGGTGCAGACTGGCGGCCTCCACGTTCAGCGACACCCACCACCGTCCCGCATGATGGCTGACGGTGGCGAACAAAATCTTCGCGCGGCCGTTGGCCAGCATGCGTCGCAACCGGCGGGTGTCATCGTGGACAGCGACCTGCCCGATCCCGGGTAGTGTGATCGAGCGGGGACGATCGTGATCGCCGACCCGGATCGCCGGTTGGCGACCCTTGGGATGCTTGTTGCGCAACCGAAATGACGGCGTCTCGCCGATCTTCTTCTTGAAGCGTGGGAAGCCGATCCGCCTGCCTTTGCGCTTGCCCGAGCGCGAGTCCGACCAGGCCGCCAGCGCGCGCCCGCAGTCCACAGCCGGTTCTTCGAAGACGTGCTGGCACACCTCGCCTCGCCACTCCAAGCCGGTCACCACGACCTCGGCGACGCCGTCGGCGTCCACAGCTACCACACGACCCCCGTCCTCGGTCTTTTCCATCCGTTGAACGCATTGATGAGATCAAAACCGCTCCACGGCACCTTCGCAGGCGAGTCGGTCTGGTCGCGAGTGAGCGCGTTTTTCACCATCCGCAGGCACTGATTGAACGCAAACCGGGCGGCCCCGGCATGCCGGGCAAGCACTTGCTGCTGCTGCACGGTGGGGTCCAGGCAGAACTTGAACTTCGTGTGCCGAGTCATTTCCGGCGAGCATCCCACCACACACCGACAACACCTGACCGGGCGTGACGAATCAGGCCGAATGATCACCATCGATGGTGGTCGAACGCACCGACGGCTGGATCAACGACTGCCGCCGCTTCGACCGCATCACGAAGGCACCCTGCACGCTCGCCAAGACGTGATTCTCGGCCACCTCCCCTTACGTAACCGAGTACGCGATCGATCCCAGCTGTTCGAAACGCTCTAGGGGCTCAGCCGTTGAGCGCGTCAACGATCGCCGCCAACGACTCCACCGCGATCGGTCCCGGCTGGTAGATGCAGATCCGGTCGGAAACACCCGCCACCCGATCACGAATATGCGCGGCGATCTCGCCGGGGCTGCCGCAGGCCGCGATGGTGTGCAGCATGTCGTCGTCGATGAGCCGGCCCATGTCCTCCCATCGGCCCTGCTTCGACAGTCTGTTGAGCTCCGGCTGCAGGTCACCCCAGCCGTGCACGTCCAGCACCGCGCGGTACGCAGGCGTCGAGCCGTAGAAGGCCAGCAGCCGACGAGTGGCCGCGTGATCGTCGCCCGTGGACACGATGATCTCCGGGACTACGGCGAACTCGCCCTCGTCGCGTCCAGCGGCAGCCAACCCCTCTCGCACCGCCGGCATCGTCGCCTCGCGCAGGAACCGCTTCGAGCCGAACGGCATGACGAGCAAACCATCTGCAGTCCTGGCGGCGGCCCGGGTCAGCCGCGGGCCGAGCGCGCCGACGTAGATCGGTGGCGGGCCGTACGGGTTGACGCCGGGACTGAAGGTCGGGGTCATCAGCGTGTGCCGGTAGTACTCCCCGCGGAAGTCGAGCCTGTCACCGGAGTTCCACGCCGCGAAGATGGCCCGCAGCGCACGCACCAGTTCCGTCATTCTGGCAACGGGCCGGTCGAACTCCGCGCCGAACCGCTTCTCGATCTGCGTTCGCACCTGGGTGCCGAGGCCGAGCGTGAATCGCCCTTTGGTCAGCAACTGCAGATCGTTGGCTTGGTGTGCGAGATGAATTGGGTTGCGGGGGAACGCGATCGCGACGTTCGTCATCAGTTCGAGGTCCTCGACCGCAGCGGCCAAGGCCAGCGGTGTGAACACGTCGTGCGGTCCCTCGAAGGTGAAGACGCCGCTGGCGCCGGCTTCCCGCAGCACGTGCGCGCGTTCAACGGCATCAGTCGGTCCGAACAACGCTGTCATGACCTTCACGGCGTGAGAGCCTAGTCACATGAGCATTTCACCCAATGCCGACGTCGTCGTCGTGGGTGCCGGGTTCGCGGGGCTGTCGGCGGCCCGTGACCTGGTGCGGCTCGGGCACGACGTCGTTGTCCTGGAAGGCCGCGATCGCGTCGGGGGGCGCTCGTCGACGACGACGATCGCGGACACACCGGTCGATCTCGGCGGAACGTTCGTCGGACCAACACAGGACGCGGTCATCGCGCTCGCGAAGGAGCTGGGCTGCGAGACCGTGCGGACGCACAGCCGCGGTAAGAACCTGATCCGGTGGCGCGGCAAGGTCCGGTCGTATCGCAGCACGATCCCCAAGCTGTCGATGATCGAATTGTTCGACGTGTCCCGCATCCAGTGGCGATTCGAACGGGTCTGCCGGCGGGTGCCGGTGGACGAGCCGTGGACATCGTCGATCGCCGACATCCTCGACTCCAAGACACTCGACCAGTGGCTGCGGTACGTGCACGCGGGCGCGTCGACGCGGGACCTGATGGCGATCATGGCCCGTGTGACGTGGGGCTGTGAACCCGAGGAGGTGTCGATGCTGCACGCGGTCCGTTACATCAAGGCCGCGGGCGGGCTCGGTCGCATGCTCGACGTCGAGGGTGGCGCCCAGCAGGACCGCTTCCCCGGTGGCACGCAGCAGATCGCGTTGCGGATGGCCGAAGACCTCGGTGCGCGTGTGGTTTTGAACGCGGTCGTGCACAGCATCGACCGGCATGCCGACGGCACCCTGACCGTCGGTTCGGATCGCGGTGACGTAGCGGCAAAGGCCGTCATTATTGCCGTCCCACCCGCGCACCGAGCAGGGATCGCGTTCGATCCGGCGCTGCCGCCCGAGTACGAGAAGCTCACGGAGCACTGGCCGCAGGGCAATCTGAGCAAGGCGTATGCCGCGTACGAAACACCGTTCTGGCGCGAGAACGGCTGCTCTGGTGAGGCGCTTTCCGATGAGGGGCCGGTGTTCATCACGTTCGACGTGAGCCCGAGCGACGCAGGGCCGGGCATTTTGTTGGGCTTCACGGATGCGCGCACATTCGACCAGCTGCCAGCCGAGCAGCGCCGTCAGCAGGTGCTGAACGGATTAGCAGCGCTCTTCGGCGACGCCGCCCGGAATCCGATCGACTATGTCGATCACAGCTGGAGCACAGAGCAATTCGCGCCAGGCGGCCCGACGGCAGCGGTTCCGCCGGGCTCATGGACGACGTACGGGCCATGGTTGCGTAAGCCTGTCGACGGCATCTTCTGGGCGGGCACCGAAACCGCCGACGAATGGACAGGGTTCTTCGACGGCGCAGTGCGATCAGGCAAGCGCGCCGCCGACGAGGTGCACCGAGCGCTGGCCAGTTAGGTACTCGCCGACAGCATTCGTCGTGCGGTGACCGCCACCGCGAGCGTGACGAGTTGTTTCGGGTCGTCGAGGTCGACATCGAGCAGCTTCGCGATCTGGTCGAGGCGGTAGTACAGAGACTGCCTGCGCATATGCAGACGTTTGGCCGCATCCGCCTTGTTGCCACCGCACGCGGCAAGCACCTCAAGAGTGTGCGAAAGCTGGCCGCTCTTAGCGGAATCCGCCCTCTGGAGCACACCAATCTGGTCCTCCACGAACCGGCGCGTGGCGTCAAGGTTTCCATGCGCGGCGAGCATCCGTTCGAGTGCCAACGCCTGCACGCCGACGATGGGCTGTGTCAGGTGCAGGTCCTGGCCCAGGCTCAGCGTGGCGCGCGCCTCAGACATCGCGCGCGGCAGATCGGACGGGTCGCGCACCGCGCGGCCGACCACGGCGCACAGCCGGGCTTGCCGCGGCAACACGTCACGTGCAGCGCTGCGGACGACGTGCGCAAGATTCGGCGACGTCTCGTCGGTCTGTCCGGCCACCAATGCGCACAACGTTCCCTCGACGAGGCCGAAAACCCCATGCCCCGCTTGCCGAATGAGCCCGTCGACAACCTTGGCCGCCGACTCGACCCGGCGCGGATCCACCGCGACACAAGCGTATTCGTGATCGGAGGTGGCCACTCCCGCGGCGCGCATTCTGGTCTCGAGCAGGCCGCGATCCACGGACTGATTGGTGGCGAGCTGATCGAGCAGTAGTTGTTGAGCACGAAGCGCGCCGGCGACATCCTTTTGTTCCCGTATCAGACACAGGCCCAAAACCGTTGGGGCGCGATCCATGACGGCTTCAACGAGCACCTCGGCGACGCCGGCCGCGCCGACGGTCAGCCGGCCCCACGCGGTGCCTTCGACGAGCACAGGGGCCTCGGCACTCGGGTCGGCGTCGTTCGGGTCTACCTCGCCTGCGGCGACAACGACCCTGCCCGCGTAGTCACTGAGCTTCACCCAGGTCCCCAGCGCGGTGCCGATCTGTTCGATCAGCTCACCCAGTGTGGCGCCGCGAGCCAATGCCTCGGACAGCGTGCGCGAGATCTCGTCGGCATGGCGCAGTCGGGCGACCGAGCGGTCGATGAGTTCACTGTTGATGGCTTCGGCCACCTCGGTGAAGCGCAGTACTGGCTGCAGTTCAACGACCGGCAACCCGACGACGCGCGCTTCGTCAACCATGTCCGCAGGGACGTCTGCAAAGGTTCTGCCGACCTCGAACAGCAGGCCCGCGACGCCACTCTCCGCCAGCCGGCGCACGTAGAGCCGCCGCCCCGTTTCGTCAACCCCGATCAGCCCGACGCCATTGGTCAGCAGGATCTCGTCGCCGCGCAGCAGCGGAGCGATGTCGTAGAGGTCCGCGGTGTGCACCCACCGAACGGCGTGGTCGACGTGGTCGTCGCCGCTGAGCAGCACCGGCCGGGCGGGTTGGAGCACCGGGTGGTCGAGAACCTGCCGGAGGATCACGTAGGACAGTATGTCCCACAAACCTGGGCAAAGTTATGACATTGCGTCCGTTGATGCACGCAATGACCGGTCGCATGCTGGCACCCATGAGCACACTCGTGACAGGCGGCCGCGGATTCGTCGGACGCCATCTGGTCGACCAGCTGCTGGCCGATGGCGCCAAGGTCGTCAGCTACAACCGCGATTTCGCCGTCGATTCCCGCGACGGGCTGACCGTCGTGCAGGGCGAGCTGTTCGACATTCCGCGGCTCACCGAAACGCTGCGCCGGCACAGCGTCGACCGCATCATCCACACCGCGGGCCAGAGCCACCCGGGTGTGTCGATCGAGTTGCCGTGGACCACCTTCAAGGCCAACGCTGAAGGCACGCTCGCCGTCTATGAGGCGGCCCGCGCGGCGGGTGTGCGCCGGATCGTCAACTTCTCGTCGGAGTGCGCACTGGGCAGTTTCGACCCTGGCGCCCCTGTCGATGAGACCGTCACTCCTCGACCGACGACTCCATACGGCGTCACCAAGGTCACGGGCGAGTTGTTCGGCGCCGTCTACAACTCGTTGTACGGCATGGAGGTCGTGTCGCTGCGCGTCACCGAGGTCTACGGCCCCGGGCTGTGGATGCCAAGTCTGCTCGGCGACATGATCCGTGCCGGGTTGCGCGGCGAACCATTCCATCTCCATGCGGGCGGCGACCATCCCTTCCAATTCGTCTATGTCGCCGACGTCGCCACCGCAGCCAGGTTGGCCGCGAGCACCGAGGCGTTGACACAGCCCGTCTACCACGTGTCCGGCGACCGTCAGATCACCGTCGCCGAGACGGCGCGGCTGCTTGCCGGACTCATTCCGGGCAGCCGTTACGACATCGGGCCCGGCTTCCTGCCCGACTGGGACCGCCAAGGGCCCTACGACCTGACCGCGTCGACACGCGACCTCGGATACACCCCGGCTTGGAAGTTGGAGCGCGGACTTGAGAGCCAAATCGATTGGCTGCGTTCGCAGGAGGATTCGCATGCCCGACATGACTAATCGCATCGCCCTGGTGACCGGCGCCGCATCCGGAATCGGGCTGGCCACCGCCGAAGCGCTCGCTCGCGAAGGCGCCGACGTCGCGTTGTTGTCCCGACCGGATGACGACCTCGACATCGCGCAGGACCGGGTCAAACAGCATGGCGGCCGCGTGGTCACCGTCGCCGCCGACGTCGCAGACCCGGCCGCGGTGCGCCACGCGTTCGAGCGCGTTGAGGCCGAGTTGGGACCCGTTGACGCCGTGCACAACAACGCCGGAATCTCGGTCGCCTGTCCGCTCACCGAGACCGTCGATGCCGTGTTTCGGCGGCTGGTGGACACCAACCTCGCCGGTTCGTTCTACGTGTTGCGAGAGGCCGCGCGCGTCATGCAACCCCGCCGCGCAGGAGCGATCGTCAATACGGCGTCGGAACTGGCGATCATCGGGCAGACGGGGTATGTCGCCTACACCGCGACCAAAGGCGCGATCCTGGCGATGACACGCAGCGCCGCAGCCGAGTTGTCGTCATGGAGCATCCGGGTGAACGCGGTTTGCCCGGGCACCACCAAGACGCCGATGTTCCTCGCCGAGTTCGACGGTGTTGACGACCCTGCGGCCGAACTCGCGGACAACGCGGCCAGCGTCGCGATGCAGCGCATCGCCGAACCCGCCGAAATCGCCGAAGCGGTGGTGTTCTTGCTGTCGCACCGCGCCGGATACATCACGGGCACACATTTGATCGCCGACGGCGGGCGCACCGGCTGTGTGCCCGCCGGGTCCATCGGCGTCGCAACCAAGTAACCGCCACCACCACCGGAGAACCACCATGACCGAACCTGCACCAACCCGGCTCGAACAGCTCGGCTATTCACAGCAACTCGAACGCAGACTGAACATCCCCGAGGTCGTCGGGCTGGCCATGGCCGACGTCTCTCCCACCATGGCAGTGCTATTCCTTTCTGCCGGAGTGTTTTTCGTCGGTGGGACGTTCTCCATCGGCGCGGGGCTGATTCTGTCGGTCGTCGTGGTCTTCATCGCCCTGTGTCTGGGTGAATTGGCCGGGATGTTCCCGATCGCCGGCGGCATGTATTCGCTTGTGCGGCGCGTCTTGCCGGGGCCGCTGTCGTGGATCACGATGTTCAACTACCTCATCCAGGGTGTGGTGATCCCGGCCAGCATCGCGCTGGGCATGGTCGGATTCTTGCGAGACCTGTTCCCCGGTCTTGGATTTCCCGACACCGTGATCGCGATCGTGTTGCTGGCGCTTGCCACCGGACTGGCCCTGACCAAGGTGGAGATCGGCGCATGGGCGACTGCAGCGATGGTCGTCGTCGAATGCGTCGTACTCGGCATCATCACGGTGGCGGCGCTGCTGCATCCGCATCAACAACTGAGCGAGGTCACCTTCCACCCGACCGTGCTCAGCAACGGCGAACTGGTGGCAGTCGGCTTCGCGGTCACGTTGGCCACGCTCGCGCCGGCATTCAACGTGATCAACGGCTACGACGCAGCGCTGGGATTCTCCGAGGAACTCAAGGGCGGGGAACGCAACATCGCCAAGGCGGTCATCATCTCCGCCGTCCTGGCGTGCGTGCTGATCATGGTTCCGCTGATCGCGGCGGTCATCGCCGCTCCTGACCTGAAGGAGTTCTTCAACGCACCCGCCCCGGTCATCTACTCGGTCGAGGCGTCACTGGGAGACAAGGCCCGCATCATCATCGACATCGGCGTGACGATCGCGTTGTTCAACGCGATGCTGTCGCTGTTGATGTACTTCGGCCGCGGCGTGTACACGACCGGACGCGACGGTGTGTGGCCCGCGTCGGTGAACCGGATCATCGGCTCTATCAACAGGTTCCGCGCACCGGGCGCTGGCGTCATGGTGCTCGCCATCCCGGCAGGCGTGCTGGTCTTCACGTCGGCGCTGAACTTCCTCATCATCTTCGCCGGCACGGTGATCGCCGCCGTGTACTTCTGCATCGGCATGGCCGCGCTGTGGAGCCGGCGCAGCATGGCAGGTGAGCCAAGGCCGTACAAGATGCCGCTGTGGCCGCTGCCACCGCTGGTGGTCATCGGGTTCACTGCGATCGCGCTGGCAACCCAGGAGCGGCAATACCTTGTCGCCGAGGTGGTGCTGATCTGTCTGGCTCTCGCTGCCTGGGCGGGATCCAAGAAGTGGTCCGCTTCCCGCGTCGACGCGGCCACCGTCGAACCCGAGATGGCGAAAGCCGTTGAAGCAGAATAGGAGTTCTTCGATGACAGCACATTCCGCGCCGCGCGTGTATCGACACATGACGTGGGAGGAGATCGCCGCGGCCGCGCAGGCCGACACCCCGATCGTCATTCCCGTCGGCGCCACGGAGCAGCACGGACGTCATCTTCCGGTATGCACGGACTGGGTGTTGCCAGAACGGGTCATCGACGAGGCCAGCCGCGTCCGCGACCTGATCGTCGGGCCGTTCATACCATTCGGCTACCGCAGTCGCCCGGGAAGCGGTGGAGGCCAGCACTTCCCCGGCACAGTCTCGCTGCGGGCAACCACATTCATGAGCGTGCTCGAGGACGTTCTGACCGAGCTCAAGCGCACCGGGTTCCGCAGCATCGCGCTGTACAACTGGCACTTCGAAAACAGCGGATTCGTCTACGAGCCGGCCTATTTGGTCTCCGAACAGAATCCCGAGCTCAAGATCGTCGTGATCGAAGATGTCTTTCCCGAATTCACCGCGGAACGCCGAACCGTCATCTGGCCCGATGAGTTCCCCGGACTGGCACTCGAACACGCCGCGGTGATCGAGACGTCGCTGTGGATGCACTTCGACCCGGCGGCCGTGCGTGCTGATCGAATGGCACCCGACGCTCCGCAACGGGTGGTCAACCACGACGTCGTCCCCATCGACACGCGCATGTCGACGCCGAGCGGGTCGCTGTCGTCACCGGTGAGTGCCAGTCCCGAGAAGGGCCGGTTGATCACCGAGTGGCTGGTGGACCGCCTGATCGGCATCCTCGACGAGGAATTCCCGAACCGAGCGGCCCCCGCGGCTGATCGCAATGGCGAACGCGAAAGCTCAAGGGCGTGAAGGATTCACCCGCGACGTCGCGGGTGCTGTTCGTCACCGCTTCGCCGCGCGAGGAATCGCATTCTGTGCAGCTCGCCGAGGTTTTCCTGGACACCTACCGCAACGCCCTGCCCAATGTGGAGGTGGACCGGCTGAACGCGTTTACCGACCTGCCGGCGTTTACGGCCGAGCATGTGAGCGCCAAGGTGGCGGTCATCGCCCGGGAGGCGGTGCCGCAGACCGCATCGGGCGGCTGGGCCGAGGTACTCGAGGTGGCCGCCCGGGTGCAGGCCGCCGATACGCTGCTGTTCGCCGTGCCGATGTGGAATGGCGGCATCCCATGGTCGCTCAAGCTGTTTGTCGACATCGTCACGCAGCCCGGCGTGGCGTTCAGCTTCGATCCCGCGACGGGTTACACGGGCTTGCTGGGCGGCCGTCGCGCGGTGGAGGCGTACACCAGCCGGGTCTATGCACCACATGTGCCGCCAGCGTTCGGAGTCGATCACCAATCCAGCTATTTCAACTGGTGGCTGAAGTACTGCGGCATCGAAGACGTGCACGAATTGCGCTTACAGCCAACATTTCCCGGCGAGAAGTTCACTGCGGAACGCGACCGGGTGACAGCGCAGGCGCACGCCCTGGCACGCACGCTCGCCGGTCAGGAGGTTGCGCGCTGATCCTCGGTGACCGATTCGATCAGCATTCGCAAGTGTTTGTTGACCTCGTCCGGGCGCTCGACGATCGCGCAATGCCCGCCGGACAACTCGACGAACGACGCCAAGTTCGGCACCATACTGGCGATGCGGCGTGACGAAACCATCGGCAGCAGACGGTCTTTCTCGCTACCGATGACCAGCGTCGGCACCGTCAGATTGGTCAGCCCGATGTGTTCGGGACCGAGCGCGTCGACCAGCGTGCGGGCCCAGCCGCCGCGGCCCGCGGGCGGTGTCGAGGTGAACAACTCGTAGATGAACTCGACGACAGCCGGATCGGCGTCCCGACCTACCGCGATCGTGGAGACGAACTGCCGGCTCGGCCGATCCACGGCGCGCAAAAGCGGTGCGGCACCGAAGGTCTTGAGCAGAGTCCCCGCCGCGCGGACCCGCGCATCGGCGAAAGGCGGAGGCACAGGCAGGAATTGCACATGCCGAAGCAGATCACCCGTGGTGGTGTTGATCAGAGCGACGGCGTCCGCGCGCTGAGGCACCCGATCCGGATACCGCTCCGCCCACGACGTGATCGCGATGCCGCCCATGGAGTGTCCCGCGATGACCGCGCGCTCACCCGGGGCCAGCGTCGCCTCGAGAACGGAGTCGAGATCGGCTGCGAGGTGGTCGAGGCCGTAGAAGTGGCGACGCACCGGAACGGCGCTGCGCCCGTGGCCGCGGTGGTCGAATGCAATGACGCGGTAGTCGGTGGACAGCTCCGCGATCTGGTAAGCCCACACCCGGATGGCGCACGTGATGCCGTGGGCGAGCACGATGGGGTAGCCATCTTCAGGCCCGAAGACTTCGGCGTGCAGCCGGATGCCGTCCTTGGACCGGACGCGAACGGTGCGGCCCTTCGGCAATGCCTCGGCCGCGGCGAATTTTCTGGCCGGTGAGCCGGCCTCCTGACCACGTCCCATGGCGAGCTCCCATCGAGTTCGGCAACGTTGCCGTAGTGCCCAGCCTACCGGTCGGTTGGGCGCAACTAGCGCAGGAGTTTAATGATGCGATGCGCGCGATACAGATAGCCCGGCTCGACGGCCCGCAGGCCGCGGAAGTCGTCGATATCGAAGAGCCAAGCGCCGGTGATGGCGAGGTTCTCATCGACGTACACGCCGCGGGCGTGGCGTTCCCCGATGCCCTGCAATCGCGAGGGCTCTATCAGTACAAACCGGAGATGCCGTACACCCCAGGGGCCGAGGTCGCCGGAGTGGTGCGCAGCGCACCGGATGGGGCGCACGTGAAGGCAGGCGATCGCGTCGCGGGGCTGACAATGCTGTGCGGGGCGATGGCGGAAGTCGTTGCGTTGCAACCGGATCGAGTGTTCAAGCTGCCGGACACGGTGTCATTCGAGGCGGGCGCCGGGCTGCTGTTCAACGATCTGACGGTGCATCACGCACTGCGCACCCGCGGCCGGCTGGCCGAGGGTGAGAGCGTCTTGGTGCATGGCGCGGCAGGCGGGGTCGGCACGTCGGCGTTACGGCTCGCGCCCGCCTGGGGCGCGGGCCGCACGATTGCGGTGGTGAGCACCGATGACAAGATCGCGGCCGCCAAGGCGGCAGGAGCATCGGATGTGGTGCTGGCCGACGGATTCAAGGACGCCGTCAAGGAGTTGACCGGTGGGCGTGGCGTGGACATCGTGGTCGACCCGGTCGGTGGCGACCGGTTCACCGACTCGTTGCGCTCCTTGGCCCCGGGTGGCCGGCTGCTGGTCATCGGCTTCACCGGCGGCGACATCCCAACCGTCAAGGTCAACCGGCTGCTGCTGAACAACGTCGATGCCGTGGGCGTCGGCTGGGGAGCCTGGTCGCTGACCCATCCCGGCTATCTGGGCGAGCAGTGGGCGGAGCTGGAGCCCCTGCTGGCGTCGGGCAAGGTTTCGGCACCCGAACCGATCGTCTATCCGCTCGAGCGCGCGGCGGAGGCGATCGCATCGCTGGAGGATCGGACTGCGAAGGGCAAGGTCGTCGTCAAGCTGCGATGAGCGCGTCGCGCTCCGCGAGCGATTTCAGGACGAGCAATTGCTTGCGCATCATCAGCAGGTTCACCAACGCCAGCGTCTGGCCACCAACCACGGCCCGTCGAAGAGCACGCGCACGTGCAGCCGGGTGCCGTCGCCGTCCGGGCGCACCGCGTAGGTGTTGCTCACCGATCCGAACCTTGACATCACACTGACCTTGTGTGGCCGCAGGGTGATGTGCTCGTCATGGGCGAAGCTCGCGAGCTCGAAAACGTATGAGCGCCCGAATATTCGGACGAACGGCTGACCGACGGCCAGATCGGTGAGCACCGCACACCGAATGCGCGGGCTGCGACGTCCAGTGTTGTCGAGCAGGTCATAGCTGTACGGCGCAATGCGCAGCTGGCACAGCCACGCGAACACTATCGCGGTCGATGCGGCGATAGAAATCGCACGGTCGAGGCGAACAGCGTCGGGCATGAGCTCATCGCATGGCAGGCGCGCCGCGCGTTCGGCAGGCGTGACGTACCAGGTTGTTCCGAGCATGCTGCTTATATTATCGAATGTCTATATAGATAACAATAGATATAACGGCACCGACGTTTCGAGATCGAGTCGACGGGTACGCCGCGCCCATGGTTAAGCGTGTGATGATTGCCGGCGCCTTGGTCATGGCACCCACTCTCGGAGTAAGTGGATGCGCGACGGGAAACCAGTCGGCCAACGAAACAACCACGTCGAGTTCGCCCCAGACCAGCGCCAGCCTGGCGCCGGGCACGGAACGACTGAGCACTCAGCTCAAGAGCGCTGACGGAACCCCGGTGGCCAATGCGACCCTCGACTTCGCGAACGGATATGCGACCGTCACCGTCGAGACCGTCGCCGCGGGGATTCTGACGCCCGGCTTCCACGGCCTGCACATCCATTCGGTCGGCACGTGCGAGGCCAACTCGGTAGCACCCACTGGCGGCGCGTCAGGAAACTTCAATTCCGCGGGAGGCCACTTCCAGGCGCCGGGCCACACCGGTCATCCGGCGAGTGGGGACCTGACCTCGCTGGAGGTGCGCTCGGATGGCTCGGCACTGCTGACGACCACGACCGACGCGTTCACCGCTGCGGACCTGCTAGCCGGCGGGAAGACGGCGTTGATCATTCACGAAAAGCCCGACAACTTCGGCAACATCCCGGCGGATCGCTATCAGCAGAAGGGCGGCGCGGCAGGCCCGGACGAAGCAACCCTGTCGACGGGAGACTCTGGTGGGCGGGTCGCCTGCGGAGTGATCGAATCCGCCTCCGCCACAACGACATCGTCGACAACGACGACAACGACGCCGAGCACCACCGTCACCGAAGCCCCGGTCACCACGACCAGCCCGGCGACGACGCCTCCGCCCACCACCGGCACGAGCACCGTCACAGTCACGGTTCCGACCACCACGACGGTTCCCACGAGTCCACCGAGCAACCCGATGCAGCCGGGCACCACCACGCCACCGGGTGGCTGACGCCTACGCGCTCAGCCCTTGCGCTAGTTTCTCGGCCACCGTGGCGAGCAGTTCGGCCGCGTGACTGATCGACCGCTCGCGGTCCGGTTCCACGTCGCTGAGCGCGTAGAGGCCTGCGAATCCTGCGGCGCGGGCCTCATCCGCAGTCAATGCAGACACTCCGGCGACCGCGAAGGTCGGCACCCTGTAGCTGCCGGCACGCCGACACACTCCTACCGCGGCCTTGCCGCGCAGCGACTGTCGATCGAGCGAGCCCTCGCCCGTCACAACGGCGCACGCATCTTGCAGGTGCTTGTCCAGTTCGATGCGGTCGAGGATCACGTCGATGCCGGGCTGCATCCGCGCGCCCAGGACAGCCAGTGCGGCAAAACCGACGCCACCCGCAGCGCCTGCCCCTGCGGCAGTTCGATGGTCGGTTCGTGTTTCGTGCTCGACGACGTCGGCCCAGCGGCGAAGGGCCCGATCGAGTTCGATCACTTCGTCCGGGTCGGCGCCCTTCTGCGGTGCGTAGACGCTCGCCGCGCCAAGTGGACCGTACAGCGGGTTGTCCACGTCAGAGGCGAGAGTGAATGAGGCACAAGCGATGTCGGGGTGCAGCCCAGTGAGGTCAAGCTGCGCTGCCAGTCCGATGTTCTGGCCCGACGGTTCGATGCGCGCGCCGTACTGATCGCGCACGGTGGCGCCGAGTGCGGTGAGAAAGCCCGCGCCACCATCGGTGCTTGCGCTGCCCCCGACGCCGATGATGATGTCGCGGCATCCGTGATCGAGGGCCTGCGCCACGACCGCCCCGAGGCCATGGCTGGTGGCAGTCATCGGGGCCGGGACAGCTCCGGGAAGCCGTTGCAGGCCACAGATTTCAGCCATTTCGACGACGGCCGTCTTGCCGCTTCGGGCGTATGCGGTATGGACGACGTGACCCGTGGGCCCCTTGGCATAGACCGGGATCCGCTCGAATCCGGCCGCAAGAACCGTGCCGAGCGTTCCGTCGCCGCCGTCGGCGACCGGGCACAGCACCGTGGTCAATGTGGGGTCGCCGCGTTTGAGGCCCGTGGAGATCGCATCTGCCGCCTCGGCGGCCGTCAGTGAGCCCTTGAACTTGTCGGGCGCGATCACCACACGGCCACCCATCGGACCACCATCCATCTGTCGAGATTATTCCGCAATACGGAATACCGATTTCAACGAAAACGGTGGCATACGCTAAAGCCACCGTCAAGGCGACACATCCAGTTCGTTTGCGTTACCGGTGGTCCACCCTTGACAAGGCGGTGCCTCAGGGCGTTGACTATTCTGCATCACGAGAGAAATATTCCGTATTACGGAATAGGAGTAGACGATGGCGATGCTGTACGGCGCGCTCGCGATGTTCCCGCTGGCGTGGGCCACCGCTGGCTACGTGCTGGTGTCGCACACTCCGTTGGCAAGAACCCAGAAAGGAAAGCCGAGATGACGGCCCCCTATACGGTCAACTGCTCGATCCTGCTGACCGATCTACCGCTGCTGGACCGGCCGGGCGCGGCGCGCAACGCGGGCTTTGAGGCGGTCGAGTTCTGGTGGCCGTTCGACTCCCCAACGCCGCCGGACGCCGACGTCAACGCCTTCATCCGCGCCATTCAGGATGCGGGTGTGCAACTGACGGGGCTCAACTTCGCCGCCGGTGACATGCCCGCGGGCGATCGCGGGATTCTGTCCGATCCCGCCTTGACGCAAGCGTTTCGCGACAACGTCGAGATCGCCGTCGGCATCGCCGAAACTCTCGGAACCCGCGCCTTCAACGCGCTCTACGGCAATCGCATCGACGACATTTCACCCGCCACCCAGGATCACGTCGCCGCCGAGAACCTTGCGCACGCCGCACGCGCGGCGGACCGCATCGGCGCGACCGTGCTGGTCGAACCAGTGAGCGGGGCACCTCGGTATCCGCTTCTCACCGCCGCCGACGCCATCCGCGTGATCGACCGGGTGCACAAAGAACACGGCGCAACGAACGTGCGGCTGCTGGCCGACTTCTACCACCTCCACGTCAACGGCGACGACATCACCGCCGCGATAAACGATTACGGCAGCCGGATCGGGCACGTACAGATTGCCGACGCCCCCGGTCGTGGTGAGCCGGGTACCGGCGAAATCCCGATCCGGACCTACCTCGAGCAGCTGGAGGCCCAGGGCTACCGGGGGTACGTCGGCCTGGAATACAAGGCGACCAAACCGGACACCTTCGAATGGCTGCCACGGGCCGAGCGCGGCGCAACCTTGCAACCACACGCAGAAACGAGGATCTAATGAGCACAATCGCTTTCATCGGGCTGGGCATCATGGGCAGCCCGATGGCACGCCACCTGATCAAGGCCGGGCACACGGTCATCGGCTTGGACACGTCGCAGGAACGCATCGCCGCCGTGGTCGAGGCGGGAGGCAAGGCCGCCGATTCCATCGAGCAGGCGGTGAAAGGCGCCGACGTCGTGGCCATCATGGTGCCCGACTCCCCCCAGGTGCAGAGCGTTCTGCTGGGAGACGACGGGGTGTTCGCCCACGCTCAACCCGGCACGCTCGTGATCGACTTCTCGTCCATCCGGCCCGACGTCACGGCGGAGTTCGCGAAGATCGGCGCCGAGCGTGGACTGCGCATTCTCGACGCGCCCGTGTCCGGCGGTGAGCCCGGCGCTGTGAACGCCACGTTGTCGATCATGGTCGGCGGCTCGGAGGCCGACTTCGCCACCGCCAAGCCGATTTTCGACACGGTCGGCAAGACGATCGTGCATGTCGGCGCCAACGGCGCGGGGCAGACCGTCAAGGCGGCCAACCAACTGATCGTCGCTGGCAACATCGAGCTGCTGGCAGAGGCGATCACGTTCCTGAAGGCCTATGACGTCGACATCGATGCCGCGGTCAAGGTGCTCGGCGGCGGCCTGGCCGGTTCCGCGGTGCTCGACCAGAAGGCCGGCAAGATGCTGGCGCGCAACTTCGACCCGGGCTTCCGCATCGCGCTGCACCACAAGGACATGGGCATCGTCACCGCCGCTGCGCGGGAAGCGGGGGTGGTGACGCCACTTGGTTCGCTGGTCGCCCAGCTGATGGCATCGGCGATGGCCAACGGCGAAGGCGGCCTTGACCATTCGGGTCTGCTGTTGGGCGTCGAGCGGCTGTCGGGCAAGGAAACAGCTCAATGACACGGATGCGAACGGTCGACGCGGCGGTCAGAATCCTCGAAATCGAAGGCGCTACCCAGGCTTTCGGCCTGCCCGGAGCGGCGATCAACCCGTTCTACTCGGCGATGCGCGCGCACGGCGGCATCAAGCACGTCCTCGCGCGCCACGTCGAGGCCGCCAGCCATATGGCCGAGGGCTTCACCCGCGCCGCGCCGGGAAACATCGGCGTGTGTATCGGCACATCCGGCCCGGCGGGCACCGACATGATCACCGGGTTGTATTCCGCCTCAGCGGATTCCATTCCGATACTGGCGATCACAGGCCAGGCACCGGTGGACAGGCTGCACAAAGAGGACTTCCAGGCCGTCGACATCGCCGCGATCGCCGAGCCGGTGACCAAGATGGCAATGACGGTCCTCGAACCCGGTCAGGTGCCAGGTGCGTTCGCTCAGGCGTTCCACCTGATGCGATCGGGACGGCCCGGTCCGGTGCTGATCGATCTGCCCATCGATGTCCAACTGGCCGAGATCGATTTCGACCCCGAGGCCTATCAGCCGCTGCCCGTGTACAAACCGGCGGCATCGCGAGCGCAAGCCGTAAAAGCCATCGACATGCTGGTGTCGGCCGAACGGCCGCTGATCGTCGCGGGCGGTGGCATCATCAACGCCGACGCGTCCGATCTGCTGGTCGAGCTGGCGGAGATCCTCAATGTCCCTGTGGTGCCGACACTTATGGGTTGGGGCACCATTCCGGACGACCACGGCCTGGCGGCAGGCATGGTGGGACTGCAGACGTCCCACCGATACGGCAACGCGACGATGCTCGCATCCGACTTCGTTCTCGGAGTCGGTAACCGGTGGGCCAACCGCCATACCGGTGGGCTGGACACCTACCGCAGGGGACGGCGTTTCGTTCACGTCGACATCGAGCCGACGCAGATCGGTCGCGTCTTCGCCCCCGACTTCGGAATCGTCTCGGACGCGAAGGCGGCGCTCGAACAGTTCGTGGCGGTCGCCAAGGAGCGGCGTGCCGCAGGCACGCTGCCGGATTGGAGCGCGTGGGTCGAGGAATGCCAGCAGCGCAAGCGGACGATGCATCGCAAGACGCATTTCGACGACGTTCCGATCAAGCCGCAACGCGTCTACGAGGAGATGAATCGCGTGTTCGGCCGCGACGTCCGCTACGTCACCGCGATCGGACTATCGCAGATCGCGGGCGGACAGTTCCTTCAGGTGTACGGCCCGCGGAACTGGATCAACTGCGGTCAGGCGGGGCCACTCGGGTGGACGGTGCCCGCGGCGCTCGGCGTCGTCGCCGCCGATCCCGACGCGACCGTGGTGGGACTGTCGGGAGACTACGACTTCCAGTTCCTGATCGAGGAACTCGCGGTCGGTGCCCAGTTCAACCTGCCGTACGTCCATGTGGTCGTGAATAACTCGTACCTGGGGTTGATCCGGCAGGCGCAGCGGAACTTCGACATGAATTACTTTGTGTCGCTGGGCTTCGACAACATCAATGCCCAGGAGACCGATGACAGTGACGTCCCCAAGGGCTACGGCGTCGATCACCTGCGGGTCGTCGAAGGTTTCGGCTGCAAGGCCATTCAAGTGGTCGAGCCGCAACACATCGGTCCGGCGTTGACGCGCGCGCAGCAGCTCGCCCGCGAGCACAAGGTGCCCGTGGTGGTCGAGGTCTTTCTGGAGAAGATCACGAACATCGCGATGGGCACCGAGATCGACAACATCGTCGAGTTCAACGATCTCGCCGAAACGCTGGAGGACGCACCGACGGCCGAGGCGCTGCTCCTCCTCGACTAGACCGCGGCCTCTTTGTCGAATTCGGAGGCGATATCGCGGGCGACGCGTTTGAGCAGTGGCGTCACTTTCGTCGCCGACTTCAGCGTGAGGCGCGCCGCCGGACCCGAGATCGAGATCGCAGTCAACGTGGGGGAATCGGGCACCGGCACCGCGAAGCACCGCACGCCGATCTCCTGCTCGCCTTCGTCGACGGCGTAGCCGCGGGACCGGCTCAGTTCGATGTCGCGGATCAGTGCTTCCGGAGTCGTGTACGAGTTCTCGTTGGAGGCCGGCATGCCCGCGCGGGTCAGCAGCGCGTGCACATTGTCGTTGGTGAGCTGCATGAGCAGCGCCTTACCGACCCCGGTGCAGTGCAGGTGGACGCGCCGTCCCACTTCGGTGAACATCCGCATCGCATGCGGTGAGGGCACCTGAGCGACGTACACCGCCATGTCGTTGTCCAACACGGCCATGTTGGCGCTCTCGCCCGTTCGCTCCACCAGCTCGGTCAGATGGGGGCGGGCCCATGCTCCGATGAGTTGCGCCGCACTTTCCCCCAGGCGAATCAGTTTGGGCCCCAACGCATAGCGGCGGTTCTCGAGCTGCCGCACATAGCCCATCACCAACAGCGTGCGGACCAGACGGTGAATCGTCGGCTGCGGCAGCTCCGCACGAGCGGCCAACTCCCCCAACGCGATACTGCCGCCCGAGCTCGCCATGATCTCCAGCAGCTCGAATGCGCGCTCGACCGACTGCACACCGTCCGCCACTGAACCCTCCGCTCGACCACAGCTTGCGACTCCGTTTGGCGACAAGCTTATTCCGTATGACGGAATTATCCGCTATCTGGCGGGGGTCAGCAACGACCCTGTGGGCGACATGTCTCAGCGGCGATGGGGGGCTAATTGGATTCTGGCGACTGTATGCTGTGAGCATCCTGCCGTGACCGGAAGGGCAGCCCATGACTCAACCGTTGATCCGTCCCCGAGGGACTGGACTCAGTGCTGCGACCACCCGGACCGGGCCGCCACCAGTCGAACGGCCCGCCCCGTTGCGCGAGGCCGTTTACGACGCGCTCGTCGAGATGATCATCACCGCGGAGTTGCAGCCAGGCCAGCACCTAGTGGAAAACGATCTGGCTGCGCACCTTGGGGTCAGCCGGCAACCCGTCCGGGAAGCGCTGCAGCGCATGCAGACTGAGGGGTGGGTGGACCTGCGTCCCGCGCTCGGCGCATTCGTGCACGTGCCCACCGAGGATGAAGCCGACCAACTGCTCGCCGCGCGCACCCTGCTCGAAACGGAGTCTGCGAGGCTGGCCGCCGAGCACGCGACGCCCGCGCAGGTCGAGCATCTCTGGGAGCTGCACCGCGCTGGCGAGGCGGCGCTCGCCGCAGACGACCAGGAGGGCCTCGTCGCCGCCAACGCCTCGTTACACAGCCACATCGTCGCGATGTCGGGCAATAAAGTGCTGGCGGATCTCATCGGGTCGGTCGATCGCCGGGTTCGGTGGTACTACTTACCGATTGCTCGGGCCCGCGGGAAAGATGCGTGGGACGAGCACGCCGCACTGATAACAGCGATCGCCAACGGCGATGGCGTCCGGACCGGCAACCTGATGCGCCGGCACACCGAACGCACCAGGGAGACGTATCACCAACGGCGTCGGAAGGCGGCCGAGGAAACCACCTGATCTCCTCGGCCGCCCCGCGACTCGCTTAGTCGGCCAACGTGGGTGCTAACGACTCCTGTGTGGTGGATGCGCTCGACTTGGGCCCGGGCTCCCGACGCCCCGGCTGCCGGAGGAAGGTAGCGATACCCGCCGACACCAGAGCACTCGCCGCGGCAATCCAGTAGGCGCCGGTGTAGCCCCACGCGTCAATCACACTGGCGCCCACACCGATTCCGACGATCGAGCCCACCAGCTTGGAGCTGTAGACCAGGCCGTAGTTGCTGGCGTTGTTGTTCTCACCGAAGTAGTCCGGCGTGAGCGAGGCGAACATCGGGTAGAACGCGCCGCCGCCGAAGCCGACCAGGAAAGCGAAGGCCAGGAAGGCGATCTCGCTCTCGGCCTTACCGGCGTAGAGCAGCCCGACCAGTGACAGCGCCTCGATCAGCAGGACAACCAGCAGGGTCTGCTTGCGACCGAATCGGTCCGACAACCAGCCAGTCACGGTACGCCCGGTGCCGTTGATGATGGAGAGCACGCCTGCGGAGGACGCCGCGATCAACGGCCCGAACCCGAGGTCCTTGGCGAACGGAACCATGTAGCTGATGCCGAAAAGCGAGACACCGGCGCTGATTCCGAGCGACAGCCACATCAGCGGCAACATCCCGGTCTTGATTGCCTCCATCGGCGTGTACTGCCGGACGGCCGGTGGGTTCTTCTTCAGGCTCGCCGCGCCGTTCTTGCTGTCCGCCCACTTGACCGGGTCGACGTCGGCGGGCCACCAGTTCTTCGGCGGATCGCGGAAGAGCCAGCCACATACCGCGCAGACGATCAGCATGTACGCGGCCACCAGGTCCAGGACCCAGACGTAGGTGTTCGGATGCAACGCGTAGCTGAAGATGAAGATGAATGGCACTGCACCATAGGCGAATCCGCCGTTGACGAATCCGGTCTTGCCGCCGCGCCGCTCCGGATACCACTTGCCGACCAGGTTGATGCAGGTCGCGTACACCAGACCTGCCCCGATGCCGCCGCATACGGCGAAGCCGAGGTAGGCGAGCACTAGGTTGCCTTGGGTGATGCTGGCGAAACCGAGCGCCGAAAGGACCGCGCCGATCAGCATGGCGGCCCGGGGCGAGAGGATGCCCTTTTCGCGCAACTTGCCTGCCGGGAAAGCCACGCCGGCCTGGAAGAACGCCCAGATCGACAGCAGCCAGAACGTTTCGCCCATGCTCCAGTGGTGCGCATCCCGGATGGATTTGGCGGCGGCGCCGTATCCGTACTCGTACACGCTGACGGCCATCATGGCCATCCACGGCAGCCAGATCATCCACGCACGGGACCTGCCGAGCAGTTCACGATCGGTCTCCCCGACTCGATAAACGCGGCCGTTCGCGTCGATGACCTCGCGATAACTTGCGAAAGTTGACGACATGCTTGATTCTCTTTCTACGAATGGTTGAAGGCTCGCTTCACACGGGTGCCAGCCGGTGTGTAGCAATCACGCACCGCGGCTGCGGTTTTCGTGCGGCATGCCGCCGCCCCGGTCTATCGCATGACGGTTCTGTCCTTTCGTCGCCGAGCCACTTGCTCAGATGACGCCGGCACTCCTGAACAGCTCGAGCTGCTCGGGCAAATAGCCGAGCTCCGTGCAGATCTCGTCGGTGTGCTCGCCGAGCAGCGGGGAGCGGACGATGTCCACTGGAGAGTCCGACAGCCGCAGCGGCGAGCCGACGGTTTTGAACGGGCCACGTTCGGGGTGGTCGACGGTGACGATCGCCCCGAGCTCGGCCAGCGTTTCGTCCTCGATCAGCTCCTTGGTGGACAGCACCGGACCGCACGGGATGTTGAGCGCGTTCAGCGCCTCCAACGCCTCCCATTTGGTGTGCCGCTCGGACCAGTCCTCGATCAGCGCAAAGACCTTGTCCAGCTTCGGAAGGCGATCTTCCGGCCGCGCCCAGTCGGGGTGTTCGGCGAGATCGAGCCTGCCGATCAGCTCCGCCAGCGACGCCCAGCCCTGGGGCTGCACGATCACGTAGATGTAGTCGTTGGGGCCGCCACCCTTGGTCTTGACTGCCCATCCTGGTTGGCCGCCGCCGGAGGCATTGCCTGATCGGGGGACCTCGTCACCGAAACGCTCGTTCGGATACTCGTGGAGCGGTCCACTGGCGAGTCGTTGTTGATCGCGGAGCTTGACGCGGCATAGGTTGAGGACCGCTTCTTGCATGGCAACCTCAACACGCTGTCCGCGGCCAGTATTCGTGCGCTGGTACAGCGCGGCCAAGATGCCTGACACAAGGTGGATTCCGGTGCCCGAGTCACCGATCTGGGCACCGGTCGCGACGGGCGGTCCGTCCTCGAAACCTGTGGTAGCCATTGAGCCACCCATCGCCTGCGCGATGACTTCGTATGCCTTGAAGTCGAAATACCTGCCCGGCCCGAACCCCTTGATCGAGGCGTAGATGAGGCGCGGGTTGATCTCGCGCAGTCGATCCCAGGTGAACCCGAACCGATCGACGACGCCCGGGCCGAAGTTCTCGACAAGGATGTCCACCCGCGACACCAGATCGGTGAAGATCCGCTTGCCGTCGTCGCTCTTCATATTGAGGGTGATGCTGCGCTTATTGCAGTTGAGCATCGTGAAGTACAGGCTGTCGGCACCGGGAACGTCGCGAAGCTGGCCGCGGGTGACGTCGCCGGTTTTCGGCGCCTCAAGCTTGATGACGTCCGCGCCGAGCCAGGCGAGCAATTGCGTGGCCGACGGTCCCGACTGCACATGCGTCATGTCGAGCACTCGAACGCCCGCGAGTGCCTTACCCGTCGGCGGATCGGATTCCACGACCGTGGGGATCTGAACCATCACTAAACTTCCTTTGACTCGAGTCGGTTTGCTTCCATGCGTTGTGAAGCTCGTCGCAGGATTGCATACCGTATGAGGTAGACAACAGTGTCGGGTACGCAACATCGCTTGTCCAGCGATCGGGCAGTACTCACAGACTTCTCTGCCAGGCACGAAATCGCCGGCTCCCAGATCGTCGATGCGTGCCCCCTTGCGCGCAACGGGCGACGGCATGCGTTTCATCGATACTTGTTGGCGGACAACGGATTACACCACACCGCACCGTGCCAACTATCACGCCGGCCCCTGCGAAGCGGCGGCATCGTAGGCGGGTGGGACGAACAGGTGAAGCCGCGCCAGGAAATCGACAGGAAACTCGGGGCTTGCATCAAGATTGTATGAGGTATACCGTACGCCGTGTGATGTCCGTTACTTTCTGACGAGGCGAGTGACAGCCTTCACAACACACTGTCGATAGCAGCTGTGCCGGGTCCGGCAAGCGGTCACTGATCAACGTGTGGTTCGGCTGCAACGCGCACGCGTCGCAGCCATGAACCAGACGGTGCAGAAATAAGGGGACTGTCTTGGGAAAGGCACTCGAGGGCGTGCGCGTCCTGGACATGACACACGTCCAGTCCGGCCCCTCTTGCACACAGATTCTTGCCTGGCTGGGCGCCGACGTCGTGAAACTGGAGGCCCCCTCAGGCGACGTCACACGTAAACAGCTGCGGGACATCCCCGGAGCCGACAGCCTCTACTTCACGATGCTCAACTGCAACAAGCGGAGCATCACGCTGAACATGAAGTCCCCCGAGGGCAAGCGCATCTTCACCGAGCTGCTCCCCCGGTTCGACATCCTCGCCGAGAACTTCGGCCCCGGCGCGATCGAGCGCATGGGCTTCGGGTGGGACGAGCTGCAGCGCATCAACCCGCGGCTGATCTTTGCCTCCATCAAGGGTTTTGGCGACGGACCCTACACCCACTACAAGGCCTACGAAGTCATCGCGCAGGCGATGGGCGGCTCGATGAGCACAACCGGGTTCGAAGACGGGCCGCCGTTGGCCACCGGTGCGCAGATCGGCGACTCGGGCACCGGCATTCACACCGTGGCCGGCATCCTGGCCGCGCTCTACCAGCGCGAGCACACCGGCCGCGGACAACGCGTGACCGTCGCCATGCAACACGCGGTGCTGAACCTGTGCCGGGTCAAGCTGCGCGACCACCAGAGGCTGGAGCACGGACCGCTCGGCGAATACCCCAACGAGGACTTCGACGACTGCGTCCCGCGGTCCGGTAACGCCTCCGGCGGCGGCCAGCCCGGCTGGGCCGTGAAATGCGCACCGGGCGGACCCAACGACTACATCTATGTCGTCGTCCAGCCGGTGGGCTGGGAGCCCATCGCGAACCTGATCGGAAGGCCCGAGCTGGTGACCGATCCCGAATGGAGTACACCCCAGGCACGCCTGAACAAGTTGGACAAGATGTTCCAGCTCATCGAGGAATGGACGATGGGGCTTGGTAAGTGGCAGGCGCTCGAGCTCCTGACCGAACACAACATCCCCTGCGGGCCGATTCTCTCCACCAGGGAGATCGTCGACGACACCTCACTGGCGGCCAACGAGATGGTGGTCCGGGTCGATCACCCCGAGCGTGGCGAGTTCACCACCGTCGGCTGCCCGATCAAGCTCTCCGACTCCCCGGTCGACATCGATCGCTCGCCTTTGCTGGGCGAGCACAACGCGCACATCTACGGCGACGAGCTCGGCCTTGGCGACCAGCTCGTCGCGCTGAAGGCGAAGGGAGTCATTTAACGATTCCGCTACCCAAAAAGGCAGACAGTCGGCAGTATACAAAGACGAAAAGGAGATCGACACGCATGAACGCGTCAGCTCAGCCGGCATACCGCGAGGTAGTCGACGGTAACGGCAGGGTGTACCGGGTCGGGGAGACCGACCGCGACATCCTGGGACGGTCACGGGCATGGATGGTATGGCTCCCGTGGATCGCGATGATGGCCATCAGTTCATCCGAATATGCGTTCACCTCTGCCGAGGACACGCTGTCGGAGGCCCATGGCTGGCACGGCGCCCATATCTTCTGGTTGCTCGGCGTATGGGTGCTGTTCCAGGCGGCGGTGGCCTTCCCCGCCGGCCGGCTGCGGGAAAGTGGCAGGCTGTCGGCACGGTCGGCGATGCTGCTCGGCGCCGCCGGGGCGCTTCTCGGCTATCTGTCGCTGGCGTACGCCCCGCACGTCCTGCTTGCATATATCGGCTTCGGGTTCTTCGGTGGCGGCGGAGCCGGCTTCGTGTACGCCACCTGCATCAACATGGTTGGCAAGTGGTATCCGGAACGCAAGGGCGGCAAGACGGGCTTCGTCAACGGCGGCTTCGCGTACGGGTCGGTGCCCTTCATCTTCTTGTTCACCAATTACATGGACCTGGAGAACTACGAGGGCATCCTGTTGGCGGTCGGCATCTTCCTCGCCGGCTTGGTCGCGGCGACCGGCTTCTTCTTCGTCGATCCGCCGAAGAACTGGTGGCCGCCGCACGTCGACCCGCTGAAGGTCAACGACGATCCGCGAATCCGCCGCGCGCTTCGCAAGAACCCGCCGGCCGTCAAGCAGTACACCCCCATGGAGGCGGTCAAGACCGGCATCCTGCCGCTGATGTGGTTCGTCCTGCTGTGCACCGCGGGCATCAACATCTTCGGCATCGCGATGCAGGTGCCGTTCGGCAAGGAGATGGGTTTTGCCGGCGGCATCGTCGCGCTCGCGATGAGCCTCAAGGCCATCATCAATGGCACCGGCCGCGGCGTGATCGGCTGGATCTCCGACCGAGTCGGCCGCAGGGACACGCTCATCATCGTCTGCGTGGTGCTCGGTCTGGCCCAATACGCCGTGTACTTCTCCGGTTCCATCGGCAGCATGCCGCTGTTCCTGTTGGCGTCGATGATCTCCGGATTCGGCGGCGGGGCGATATTCCCGCTGTTCGCGGCGATGACCGCCGACTACTTCGGCGAGAACAACAACGCCACCAACTACGGCCTGGTCTACAGCTCGAAGTTGATTTCCGGTCTGGTCGGTGCCGGCCTCGGCGCGGTCGTGGTCGACACCTGGGGTTACGGGGCGGCGTTCGGCATCGCCGGTTCGGTCGGCATCGCCTGCGCCTTCATCTCGGTTCTGCTGCGTCAGCCGAAGCTGAAGGAGTCGACACCGACACGGCCCACCGAGCCGACGGAGGCCGGGGCGAGGGTATTGGTAGTCGACTAGTCGGCTCCGGCGCACAGCACCCCGGGTGATGAGACGTCCTGTTCGGACGTCCCGCACCCGGGGTGTTCTGTTGGCGGCGATCGGGTACGCCATCGACAAGTTCGCAGCAAAGCCAGTTTATTGCATACGAAAGTCTGTACCCTGTTGACCGCAGGTAGCTACTTGGTCGGAGGAATGCGCAATGTCACTTCCCACCCCGAGTCCCCGTAGGCGCGGCCCCACGCTGGCCGACGCCGCCGCGCGTCGGGTGCAACGCCCGGCGCCCCTGCGGCAGGCCGTCTACGACGCGATCGTCGATCTCATCGTCCAGGGCACGCTGCAGCGAGGCCAGCATCTGGTCGAAAATGAGTTGGCCGAGTACCTCGGCGTCAGTCGGCAGCCGGTGCGTGAAGCCCTGCAACGGTTGCAGACCGACGGGTGGGTTGACCTGCGGCCTGCACAGGGCGCGTTCGTGCATACCCCGTCCGAGGACGAGGTGGATCAACTCCTCGGCGTACGCACCGTCCTCGAGACGTACTCCGCGCGACTCGCGGCCGAGAACGCCACACCCGAGGACGTCAACCGGCTCTGGGAGTTACAGCAGGACGGGCTGGACGCCCTGGCCGCCAACGACTCGGAAGCGTTGGTGAAGGCCAACGTAAACCTGCATGCCGAGATCACCGCCGTTGCGGGAAACTCCGTGCTGGCCAAGCACATTGAACTTGTGGAACGCCGGTGGCACTGGTACTACCTGCCGATCGCGCAGCCCCGTGGCCAAGGCGCCTGGGCCGAGCACGCCGAACTGCTCAAGGCTATCGCCGCCGGCGATGCCGATCTGGCGAGCAGCATCATGCACCGCCACACGGAACATACGCGGCAGGTCTACCACGACCAGCGGCAGACCAAGTCTGATGCCGAGTAACGAGTTGAGTCAGCACGGAAGCGGCTCGCCGGACGGGATCCGCTCTACTCCGGAATAGACGTTCATCGATGTTCCGCGCAGAAAGCCGATCAACGTCAACCCCGTCTCCCTGGCGAGATCAACCGCGAGCGACGACGGCGCGGACACCGCTGCGAGCGCGGGGATTCCGGCCATCACCGCCTTCTGCACGAGTTCGAACGAAGCGCGCCCACTGACCATCAGCGTCATGCCGCTCAGCGGCAGACGTCCCTGGTCGAGTGCCCATCCGATGACCTTGTCCACCGCGTTATGCCGGCCGACGTCTTCCCTCACGCACCACAATTCCCCTGCCGCGTCGAAGAGTGCCGCCGCGTGCAGCCCGCCGGTGCGATCGAAGACCCGCTGGGCAGCCCTGAGTTTGTCCGGCAGGGCGGCGATCGTTTCGGTGTTGAGTCGCAAGGGATCCCGGGCGACGCGCCATCTGCTGATCGTGCGCACCGCCTCGAGACTGGCCTTGCCGCACAAGCCGCACGACGACGTCGTGTAGAAGTTGCGCTCGACCGACACGTCAGGCAGTGGCACGCCATCGGCCAACAGCACGTCGAGCACGTTGTAGGTGTTGACGCCATCTGCGGTGGCGCCCGCGCAGTACCGGATCCCGGCAATGTCCGAGTCGGCCGCCACAACGCCCTCGCTGACGAGAAAGCCGCGGGCGAGGTCGAAGTCGTTGCCCGGGGTTCGCATCGTCACCGTGAGCGGGCGGCCGGCCACTCGGATCTCCAGCGGTTCCTCCGCGGCGAGAGAGTCCGGACGGGCAGTGGCCACCCCGTCGGCCATCCGCACGACTCGGTATCTACTGGTTACGCGTCCCACGCCGGCTCCCGATGGTTATTTCTCCGATGGACAAGTGATCCAGGTCACGTTAAACTCACCGCATACTGTATGCAATAGGAGTCTACATGTCCCCCACCAGCGCACCAGTCGCAGTCGTCGAAGTCCGGGACCTTCACGGACGCTCCTACCGGGTCGGTGAGCGACCGCACGACATCATCGGCCACTCCCGGAAGTGGATGCTTGGGCTCTCGTGGGCGGCGATGGCCGGCATCGGCGTGCTGCAGTACGGCTACGGCGTCGCCGTCTCCGCCCTGCACGCGACCGACGGTGCGAGCGTGACGGGCGCCCTCTGGGTGCTCGCCCTGTGGGTGGTGTTCCAGGCCGGCGCGGCTGCACCCACTGCCGCATTGAGCCACCGGTTTGCACTGGCTCCATCGCGCGCCGTGCTCGTCGGGGCGCTCTTGTGCGCCGCAGGCCCGTTGACCCTCGCCTACAGCGACAGCCTCGCGCTCGCGGTGCTCGGATACTCCGTGCTGTGCGGCACCGGCGCCGGAATCGTCTATGCCACATGCACATCCACCGTTGCGAAGTGGTATCCGGAGGAGCGCGCCGTCCGCGTCGGATTCGTCACCGGGGCCTTCGGCTATGGCGCCGTGCCGTTCATCGCGCTGTTCGTCGGCGTCCTCACACCCGGAAACCAGACGGAGGTCTTCGCAGGCGTGGGCGTGTGCGTCCTCCTCGTCGTCGCCGTGTGCGGCGCGCTCTTGCGGGATCCGCCCGCGGGCTGGTGGCCACCCGAGATCGACCCCAAACTGTGGGCGATCGACAAGCGGGTGAACCGCAGTCTGCGCAACAACGTCCCGGCAGTGCGGCAGTACTCACCTCGCGAAGCCGTGCGGACACCCGCGTTCGTGGTCATGTACCTCATCCTGGTGTTCGCCGCCGCGGCCTCGCTGCTGGCCATCGTGTACGTCCCGTTCGTCGCGATGTCCCATGGCTTTTCGCTGGCCATCGGAGCGTCGGCGGTTGGTCTGCTCGCTGTCGTCAACGGCGCGGGGCGGAGTGTCGCCGGTCGAATCTCCGACCGCTTCGGGCGCCGCCAGACGCTCAGCGCCGCGCTTCTCCTGGAGGGTTGCGCGCAGTTGGGGCTCGTCTATTCCGCGTCGGTCGGGCAGCCCGCAGCGTTCGTGGTCTTCGCTGCGCTCAGCGGGATGGCAGGCGGCGCGTTCTATCCGCTGTTCGCGAGCCTGGTTGCCGACTACTTCGGCGAGCGCAACGCCGTGCGCAACTTCGGCGTGGTCTACAGCGCCAAGCTGTTCGGCGGCATCATCGGCGTCGGGCTCCCCGCGTTGGTGGTCGCGTCGGATGGACTCACGCTTCTGTTCGTCGCCGCCGGTCTGCTCAGCCTATGCGCCGCCGTCATGACGCGGCTGCTCCATCGCCCCGGATACCCCGCATTGCACCTGCCCCGGTAATCGCTTAGCCCCCAAGGAGATTCGATGTCAAGCACTGCCGAACGAGAAGAGCTCAACGAGCTGAGCGGCGCCCTTTTGAAGTGCGTGACGTCGTTGGCGTCGAAATGCGGCGACACCCCGGCCATGCGTCGCCTCGTCAATGACGCCGAACGCATCCTCAACGGCGTCGACCGGCTGGACATCGACGTCGAAGAGCTCGAACTGACGCGCGGGCACACCCCGTCCGTCGAGATGATCCAGATCCCAGACACCCAGTACGACATCGATTTCTGGAGGGATGTGGACCACGAGGGCATTGGCGGGCAGAACGGGGTTTGCGTGCCTGTCTCGAGCGGCCGGAAACGCAGATAGGTAATCCTGCCGGTGCCGCGCCGAGGAGGTCGGTCGGCACTCTTCCCGCTGGCTGCTGAATCGACTTGAGCTAATCCAGGAATTGCTGACCAGCAGTCTTGACTCCAGCGTCCGTTCTCCCGCAGGGTATCGGCGGCAGGCGGTTGTCTCACGAGAGACGACATATGAGGGTCTCGAAACTCCGTCTCGGAGCCACCGACGCTGAGCACCGACAGCGGCGTTGTCGCCGCGGGCCTTGTCGCGGCCGCTGATGATGACGTGGGCGCCGCGGGCGGCGAGTTGTTCGGCGACTGCGCGGCCGATGCCGCTGGCGCTGCCGGTGATCAGCGCTGTTTGGCCGACGAAGTCCTGAGACACGCTTGGCTCCTTACTGTTTGGGCCGCTGAGGGCGACGGTGTTTGGGTGGGGCGGTCCCGCTGGGGGGTGAGTGGGGGACCGCCCCGCAGGGGTCAGGACACGGTGTCCAGGGCGGCGAGGATGTCGCTGACCTCGGTGCGGGTGGTGTAGTTGGGGTGCACGTCGATCCAGCGGATCACCCCGGTCGGGTCGACGATGACGACAGTGGGCATGGGTATGCTGTAGGTGCCGTCGGCGTTGACCTCGGGCAGGTCTAAACCCATCGCGCGCTGCGCGGCTTGGGCATCGTCGGGGGGTGCGGTCATCACGCCGAGCCGTTTGGCGATCTTGTTGCCCGGATCGGACAGCACGATGAAGGTCAGCGCGTTCTTCTCCTGGGCCGACAGTGAGCCGTCGGACTTCTGCGGGCTGATGGCCACCAGCGCAACGCCCTTGTTGGCCAGTGTAGGGACGAGGTCGTCCTGGTAGGCGCGCAGCGCCAAATTGCAGTAGGGGCACCACGCGCCGCGGTAGAGCACGACCACCGCGGCGCTCCCGCCGAGCGCGGCCGACAGTGTGGTCGGCG